>NZ_JTHF01000328.1 GCF_001043895.1 Methylobacterium indicum | reverse complement strand
GGCGGGCTGCGTGCTCGCCAACGTCCAGGCGGCGGCCGAGGCGGCCGGGATGCTGTTTCCCCTCTCCCTCGCCTCCGAGGGCTCGTGCCGCATCGGCGGCAACCTCGCCACCAATGCCGGCGGTACCGCGGTGCTCGCCTACGGCAATGCCCGCGAGCTGACGCTCGGGCTCGAGGTGGTGCTGGCGGACGGGCAGGTCTGGAACGGGCTGCGCGCGCTGCGCAAGGACAATTCCGGCTACGACCTCAAGAACCTCTTCGTCGGCTCGGAGGGGACGCTCGGCATCATCACGGCCGCCGTGCTGCGGCTGCACCCGAAACCCGTCTCGAAGGCGACCGCCTTCCTGGGCCTCGAATCGGCCCGTGCCGCCCTCGACGCCTTCGGGCGCCTGCGCGACCGCCTCGGGCCGCGGCTCACCGCCTTCGAGTACGTGCCGCGCTTCCCCCTGGAGGTGGTGTTGCGCCATCTGCCAGGCGCCGTGCGGCCGCTCGACGGCGACCACGATACCTACGCCCTCGTCGAGGTCTCCTCGCCGGGCCCGGATGCCGACGAGGAGCTGGAGGCGCGGCTCTCCGAGCTGATCGAATCCGGCCTCGTCGCGGACGCGACCCTGGCCCGGAGCGAGGCGCAAGGCGCGGCGTTGTGGCGCCTGCGCGAGAGCCTGTCGGAGATGCAGGGCTACGAGGGCGGCTCGATCAAGCACGACGTCTCGGTGCCGGTCTCCCGGGTGGCGGAGTTCCTGGAGCGGGCGACCGCGGCGTGCGAGGCGGCGATGCCGGGGGTGCGGGTCTGCGCCTTCGGGCATTTCGGCGACGGCAACATCCACTTTAACCTGACCCAGCCGGTCGGGGCCGAGAAGGCCGCCTTCCTCGCCGAGTGGCCGCGGTTCAACCGCATCGTCCACGACATCGTTCACGCCATGGACGGCTCGATCGCCGCCGAGCATGGCGTCGGGCTGATCAAGCGCGACGAGCTGCCCCGCTACAAGGACCCGGTCGCCCTCGACCTGATGCGCCGCCTCAAGGGCGCCCTCGATCCGCACGGGCTGCTCAACCCCGGCAAGGTGCTGGCGGCGCAGGGCGCCCCGGAGGCGTTCCCGGCCAAGGGCGGCAGGGCGGCATCGCCGGCATGATCCCGCTGTTTCGCCAGGCGTCCCCGGCGCCGGCCGGCCTCACCGCGGGAGCGCTTCTCGGCGCCTTCGAGAGCCTGGGCGACAATTGCGAGTTCGGCATCGCCCAGCGCTACGCGGGCATCGATCCCCTCGGGCTCTTCCGCCTCTCCTCGGCGCCGATCGCCGACCTCACCCACGCGGTCGAGACCCGGTTCGCGCACTATGGCGGGCCCGGCGACATCGAGGTCCGGGTCGGGGCCGGCGGCTACCTCTTTTGCCACAGCCGCCGTTACGGCTTCGCCTACCATACCGGCGACACGGCCCCGCGCACGACGCCGGCCGCCCTCCTCGACCGGGAGGTCCGCCGGGTCGCCTACCTGAAGGAGCGGCTGCTCGCCGATCTCGCGGCGGGCGACAAGATCCTGGTGCGCAAGGGACCGCCGGGGGAGAGCGAGGCCGCGGTGCGGCGCCTCCTCGCCGCCCTGCGGGCGATCGGCCCGGCGACGCTGCTGCGGGTCTGCGCGGAGGACGGCCGGGTCGAGCCCGGGCGCGTCGTCTGGTGCGGCGAAGGGCTGATGCAGGGCACGCTGCCGCATTTCGCCCCCTACGCCGCGGCGACCGACGCCGATCTGGCGAGCTGGCTCGCCGTCTGCGGCCGGGCCTACGCGCTGCGCCACAGCCTCGTCGAGCCGCCGCCGCTCGCACCGTCCGGCCCGCCGGTCTTCTCGGCGCCCGGTGAGACGCGCCACGTCCTGCCCGCGGCCGCGCCGGAGCCCGGTATCCTCGTCGGGCCGCAGCCCGTCGCCGGCCTGCGGCCGAACCGTCTCCACGTCGTCTCTGCCGAGATCCGCCTGCCCGAGGATTTTTCCGGCACCCGGGCGGCCCTCGCTTTCGCGGATTCGGCGCTGCACGCCCGTCGCGACGCCGACCCGACCCGCCGAGGCACCTGGCAGACGGTCTATGCCGCCACCCGGACCCGCAAGCGCCAGAGCGAGGCGACGATCGGCCTGATGCTCGCCGGTCCTGCCGGGACGGCGGTGGACATGCGGGACTGGCGCGTGACGGAGGGCTGTCTGCCGGGATTGGCGTGAGGCGGCAGGCTCGGCCGGGGCCCATTCTCCGCGCGTCGCTCCCGCCGAGGGGGACCGTCGACGCGGGCCGTGTCGGACGACATGAGGGGCGCGGGGCGCCCCGGACCGGACGCCCCTACCCCGCCTCGGCTTCCGCCGGCGGCTCGCGCTCGACGGTGCGGAACCCTTCGAGTTCGCCGAGGTAGCTGCGCGCCCACCAATCCACGTCCTCGCGCGCCATGCGCTCGAACATCGGCTTCCAGCGCTCGACCCGCTCGGCCTTGGGCATGTAGAGGGCGGCGCGGATCGCCTCCGCCACCTCGAACCGGTCGTAGGGGTTGACCAGCAGCGCCTCGGGCATCTGGCGGGCGGCGCCGGCGAATTTCGACAGCACCAGCACGCCCGGATCGTCCTCGCTCTGGGCGGCGACGTATTCCTTGGCGACGAGGTTCATGCCGTCGCGCATCGGCGTGACGACGCCGACCCGGGCGGCGCGGTAGAGGCCGGCGAGCACCGCGCGGGGATAGGCCTTGGTGACGTACTGGATCGGCGTCCAGGACGGTTCGCCGAGCGACCCGTTGATGTTGCCCAGGACCTCGTTCACGTCGCGGCTGAGCTGCTCGTATTCCGGCACCTCGGTGCGCGACTTCGGGGCGATCTGCAGGAAGACGACGTTGCCGCGCTGGTCGGGGTTGGAGGCGAAGAAGCGCTCCACCGCCTCCATCCGCTCCGGCACGCCCTTGGAATAATCGAGCCGGTCGACGCCGATGAGGAGCTTGCGGGTGCGCAGGCCCGCCACCGTGTCGCGCACGGTGCGGTTCATGCCGGCGCGCTCGGCGGCCTGGCGGAAGCCGTCGACGTCGATGCCGATCGGGAAGCTGCGGATGCGGGTGCGGCGCCCGTCGACCATCAGCGAGCCGCCGCCGAGCGGGATCGCCCGCAGCTCGTCGACGAGGTTGCGCGACAGGTTGTGCACGTCGCTGTCGGTCTGCAGCCCGATCAGGTCGTAGTCGGAGACGGCGCGCAGGAGCTCCGTCGAGGCCGGCAGGGTGTTGAACACCTCGCCCGACGGCCAGGGGATGTGGTGGAAGTAGCCGATCGGGTTCGAGACGCCGAGGCCCCTGAGCTCGGAGGCGAGCGGGATCAGGTGGTAGTCGTGGACCCAGATCAGGTCGCCCGGCTCGATCAGCCCGGCGAGCGCCTGGGCGAAGATGCGATTGACGCGCTGGTAGCCCGCGTAGTCGGCCCGGGAGAACGCCGCCAGGCCGAGGCGGTAATGCATGATCGGCCAGAGCGCCCGGTTGGCGAAGCCGCTGTAATACTCCCGGTGATCCTGGGGCGAGAGGTCCATGACCGCGTATTGCACGCGGCCCCGATCGGCGATGACCGGCTCGGAGGACGGGTTGTCGGTGATCTTGCCGCTCCAGCCGAACCACAGCCCCTTGTAGGCCGTGAAGGCTTCCTTGAGGGCGACGGCGAGCCCGCCGGCCGCGACCGCCTTGGATCCCGCATCCGGGACGGCGACGCGATTCGACACGATGATGAGGCGTGACACGGCGGGTATGGACTCCGGCTGCACGGACCTTGTGGGGCGGGAACGTCGCCGCGTCCATCCGCCCCCGACGGAGAAAACGCCCGGTGAGCAAGCGCGATCCGCGAGGTTTGGTCAACCCTCGAGGCGAATCCTGACCGTGCGACACCCGGACCGGCTGTGCCCGGCGCTCCACAGGAATCCCGCCGCGATTCACTTGGGGCAAGGCTTAAGCAGGACCGCTCGCGGCGGGACCGGAACCGGGCGCCCTGGCTGCTGTTACTCGCAATAACGTCGCATGTGTGTGGCGCGGTGACCGGCGCGGCCGGGGGCCGTGCCGCGAAGAACGGAGTTCCCCTCAATGAGCGCGGGTTACGACAACGGACAGCACCGGGCCGACGATCGGGGTGCCGCCGGCGAGCGGCCGGCGGACTGGAACGACCTGCGCCACGACGTGCGCCAGCTCGGCGACGTGGCGATGGAGCGCGGTTTCAGCCTGGTGGACTCGGCCCGCGAGCAGGTCCACGGCTACGTCGACCGGCGCAAGGGCGATGCCGCCCAGTCGGTCTCCGACCTCGCCCAGGCCCTGCGCGATTCGGGCGGCAAGCTCGACCAGCAGCCCAACGTGAAGGCGTTCTTCGACAGCGCCGCCGACGGCCTCGAGCAGCTCTCGGGCTCGATCCGCGAGCGCAGCTTCGAGGATTTCTACAGCGAGATCGAGTCGGTGGCCCGCCGCCGGCCGGCCGCCGTCGCGGTGGCGACCTTCCTCACCGGCTTCCTCGCCGCGCGCTTCATCCGCTCCTCGGCCCATCCCGCCCACGTCCTCGACGGCCGCGAGGCCTTCGGGCGCGGTCCGGAGACCCGCCGCGACCCGTCCCGCGAGCGCGATGCCGCCAGGTCCGCGTCCTCGTCCTACCGGGCGCCGTCCTACGGCTCCCGCGAGGTGCCGGGCGCCCACAGCGAGCCCGAGACCGCCCGGCCCGACCCTTACCGCACCGGCGCGTCCGGCCCGCGCTACTCGGCCTGACGGAGGCGCCGCCATGGCCGATCCCATGACAGACCACCGCCCCCTCGGGGGCAACGGCGCCCCCGGCAGCATCCAGGGGCTGCTCGGCGACGCCCTGCGGGAGACGACCGACCTCGCCCGGAAGGAGATCGCCCTCTTCCGCACCGAGATGTCGAACAACCTGAGGTCGCTGTTCCTCGGGCTCGGCATGATGGTGGGGGCGGCGGTCTTCGCCGTCGTCGCCCTGCTGGTGCTCACCGATGCCCTGGTGAAGTGGCTCGCCACGGTGGTGAATTCCGAGGCGCTCGCCGCCCTGATCGTCGGGGCGGTCTTCCTCGCCATCGGCATCGGGCTCGCCCTTTGGGGCCGCAGCGCCATGTCCCTGTCGACCCTGACGCCGACCCGCACGACGCGGCAGGTGCGCCAGGATGCCAGGGTCCTGTCCGAGAGGGTGTCGGGATGAGCCAGTCGATCAACGATCTCGAGCACGACATCGAGCAGACCCGCGCGCGCCTCGACCGGACCATCGACCAGATCCAGGGCCGGCTCTCCCCGGCCAGCATCGTCGACGAGATGCTCGGCACCGCCCGGCAGACGCCCGCGATGGCCGGCCTCTACGATGGGGCCCTGGCGGCGGTGCGGCGCAATCCCGTCCCGGTCATGCTGATCGTCGCCGGGGTGGGCTGGCTCGTGCACCGCGTTGCCCGGGAATCCGAGCGTCGCCGGGAGCTCGACGCGACGATGGCCGGGGCCGAGTCGGTGCCGGTCCTCAACACCGGCACGGCCCGGGTCTACGATCCCGACCGGCCGACCGCTCATCCGGCCGCCGACCGCGTCGCCGACAGCCTGCGGATGTAATCCCGGCGCCGGCCTGAAGCCGGTGTCCCGTCCCCAAAAGAATCCTCGTTTCGCCGCAGGCCAGAGCGGGCGCCGGTTCTTGGCGCCCCTCGCCTGCCAGGGAGTACCCGAGTCATGGCAGAGCACACCATCAACCCGGCCAATCCGGGCGCCCCGTCGGCCCACACCCCCGCGACCGGCCCCGAGCGCAACCTGCATCAGGACCACGACACCGTGCGCCGCAACCTCGACGCCGCGCAGGATTCGGCGGGCGATGCGGCCCGTCATGCCGGAGACGCTGCCAAGGAGGCCGCCGCCGGCATGTCCGAGCGGGTGAGCGAGACCGTCTCGTCGATCGGCGAGCGCATCGGCGAGACCGCCGACCAGCTGCGCGCCAAGGCCGACGCGGCAGCCGACCGGCTGAAGCGCGGCGCCAACGACGCGGTCGACCGGGCCCATGCCGAGGCGAGCCGCACCTACAGCGCCGTCGGCGGCCGCAGCGCCGACACGATCGACCGCGCCCGCGACTGGGCCAACGACCGGATCGAGACCGGCTCGCGCCGCTACGCCGACCTGCGCGACCGCGGCAGCGACCGGCTGGCCCAGGGCCAGAACGCCGTCGAGCGCTTCGTGACCGAGAACCCGGTCCTCGTCGGCGTCGTCGGCCTCGCCGCCGGCATGCTGCTCGGCGCGCTGCTGCCGCGCACCCGCCAGGAGGACAAGGTCGTCGGTCCCTGGGCCGACGACCTTGTCCTCCTGG
>NZ_JTHF01000327.1 GCF_001043895.1 Methylobacterium indicum | reverse complement strand
GTCCATGGCCGCCAAGGTCGCGCCCGCCCCGCCGACGCCCGGGCCGATGCCGGCCCGTCCCGCCGGGCCCTCGCCCGGGGAGGCGCCCGTCGTCGCGGCGGCTGCGCCCGCCACCCCGGCGCCGGGCGCGGCGGCGGCTCTCGCGCCCGCCGATTCCGGCGCGGTGTTCGTGCCCGGCATCAGCACCGCGAAGGTCGCGCGCGGCGACAATCTCTGGAGCATCAGCCGCCGGACCTATGGCCGCGGCCTGCGCTACACCGTGATCTTCGACGCCAACCAGCCGCAGATCCGCGACCCGGACCGGATCTATCCCGGCCAGGTCTTCGTGCTGCCGGCCGAGACGCAGCAGCAGGGCCAGGGGCAGCCGCAAGGGCGGCCGTCCGGGCCGGAGGGGCGGGGCTGACGGCCCCGCCGCTCAGCCGGCCCGCTGGATCAGCGTCGCGTCGAGCAGGTTGTCGAAGCCGCGCTCCTTGAGGCCGATCACCTGGGCGTCGGGCCGCTCCTCGACCACCCGCATCAGCCAGGACGGCGCCGCGAAGCTGCCGCCGTAGCTCTGGCCGTAGAGCCGGGTCCAGCTGCGCACCTCGGTGTAGGCGAAGCCGTGCCGGGCGTAGTCGCTCTCCAGCACGCGCAGACGGTCGGAGACCTTCTTCCCGCCGACGAGCGACAGGGCCGCCCGCCACCAGCGCAAGGGCACGAGCCCCGCGTCGCGGTCCTGCACGCCCGCCAGGGCCGCCCAGTTGCGCCCCGCCGAGGTCAGGATCAGCACGCCGCCGGGCGCGAGCGCGTCGATCATCGCGTTGACCGCCCGGGCGAAGAGCCCGGCGTCGAAATGCGTCACCAGCGATCCGACGAAGATCAGGTCGTAGGCGCCCGGCAGCGGCTGGGAAAAATCCTTGCTGCTCGCGATCTCGGTGACGTCGAACTGCGCCACCACGTCCGCGACCTTGCGGGCGTCGAGGTCGGCGACGAACACCTCGGCCTCGGGGAAGAACGTGACGAGGTGGCGCGTCACGCGGCCCCCGCCGCAGGGCAGGTCGAGGATGCGCCGCGGCTCGGTGCGGCCGGTCAGCAGCATCGCCTCGGTGGCGAGCCGCAGGGCCGAGAGGCCCACCCCCCGGTAATGCGCCCGGCCCTCCGGCGTATCGACCAGCATGTCGTCGTGCGGCGACACCGTCATGTCGACGCGGCCCGCCTCGTAGCGGCGCCAGCGGCCGAGGCAGCGTTCGAGCACCGCGGTCGTCGATTCCCCGCCCCAGGACGGAGGCGCGTGCACGGGCAGCAGGGCTTGCCCGGTGCGCGGACGCCGGACATCGCGGGGTGACGGGAGCAGCATGGACGATCCGGGAAGCGGGCAGGAGGCAGGGACGCCGCGGTCGGGGCGGTCGCGTTGCCTGCGTTCTAAGCAGACTTGCCTTGGCAGGCCAACGCTTCGCCCGCTTAGATTCTTGTTTCGTCGCAGATTTTAGCCGCCGAACCGGTGCCCGCTTCGGCGAAATCGGCTGAGGCGGGTTTCGCGGGCGTGTCGCCCGGGTTTCCGCCGCCCGGCCGTCCCGCAACCCCGCCGCCGCAGGTCCGGGCCGCGCCGGACGCGCTGTCTTGCCGGATCGTCCTGGCCTATATCCGGCGCCGATCCCGCCCGGAACCGGTCCCTTGTCCAGTCAACAGACCCCCCCGGCCGAGCCCGAGCGGCCCGGCCTCGTCGCGACCTACCGCCGCCTGTGGCCGTATCTCTGGCCCCATGGCCGGCCCGACCTGCAGCGGCGCGTCTTCATCGCCTTCGGACTTCTGCTCGTCGCCAAGGTGGTCACCCTGGCGATGCCGTTCACCTTCAAGTGGGCGACCGACGCCCTGGTGGCTCTGGTGGGCGGGCGCGACGGCCTCGGCAAGGAGGCCGCGGTGCCGACCGGGATCTGGGCGGCGCCCGCCCTGATGATCCTGCTCTACGGCGTCACCCGGATCGCCATGGCGCTGCTGACGCAGGTGCGCGACGGGCTCTTCGCCAAGGTGGCGATGCACGCGGTGCGGCGCCTGGCGCTCCAGACCTTCCGGCACATGCACCAGCTGTCGCTGCGCTTCCATCTCGAGCGCAAGACCGGCGGGCTGACCCGGGTGCTCGAGCGCGGCCGCAACGGCATCGAGGAATTGTCGCGCCTGATGGTGCTGACGCTGGTGCCGACCATCGTCGAGTTCCTGCTCGTCCTCGGCACGCTCGCCTACGAGTTCGACATCCTCTACTCGGTGGTGGTGCTCGTGATGGTGGCGGCCTATCTCGGCTACACCTACAAGGCCACGGAGTGGCGCATCGCCATCCGCCGGCGGATGAACGATTCCGACACCGACGCCAACACCAAGGCGGTCGATTCGCTGCTCAACTACGAGACGGTAAAGTATTTCGGTGCGGAAGCGCGCGAGACCTCGCGCTACGACCAGTCGATGGCCCGCTACGAGAAGGCCTCGACCCAGACCTACGTCTCGCTCGCCGTGCTCAACGCCGGCCAGGCGGTGATCTTCACGATCGGCATGGGCGTGGTGATGTGGCTTGCCGCCCGCGACATCATGGCCGGGCGGGCGACGATCGGCAGCTTCGTGCTCGTCAACACGATGCTGGTGCAGCTCTCGATGCCGCTCAACTTCATGGGCATGATCTATCGCGAGATCAAGCAGGCCCTGATCGACATCGACGACATGTTCAAGATCCTGCACCGCAACCCGGAGATCGCCGACCGGCCGGGCGCGGCTCCGCTCGCGGTCTCGGACGCGGTGGTGCGGTTCGAGGACGTGCACTTCGCCTACGTGCCGGAGCGGCCGATCCTGCGCGGCATCAGCTTCACGGTGCCGGCGGGGCGCACCGTCGCGATCGTCGGTCCGTCGGGGGCCGGCAAGTCGACGCTGTCGCGCCTGCTGTTCCGGTTCTACGAGCCGCAAGGAGGCCGCATCACGGTCGACGGGCAGGACATCGCGTCGGTGCAGCAGGACAGTTTGCGCGCCGCGATCGGCATGGTGCCGCAGGACACCGTGCTGTTCAACGACACGATCGGGTACAATGTCCGCTACGGCCGCTGGGAGGCTTCCGAGGAGGAGGTGCGGGAGGCGGCCCGTCTCGCCCAGATCGACCGCTTCATCGCCGCCTTGCCGGAGGGCTACGACACGCCGGTGGGCGAGCGCGGCCTGAAGCTCTCGGGTGGCGAGAAGCAGCGCGTCGCCATCGCCCGCACCATCCTGAAGGGTCCGCCGATCCTCGTCCTCGACGAGGCGACCTCGGCCCTCGATTCCTTCACCGAGCGCGAGATCCAGGATGCCCTCGACCGGGTGAGCCGGGGCCGCACGACGCTCGTCATCGCCCACCGCCTCTCGACGGTGGTCGGCGCCGACGAGATCATCGTCCTCGACCAGGGCCGCATCGCCGAGCGCGGCACCCACCTGGCGCTGCTGGGCCAAGGCGGCGTCTACGCGGCGATGTGGAACCGCCAGCGCGAGGCGGAGGCCGCCCGCGAGGCGCTGAAGCGGGCGGAAGCCCAGGAAGGCGAGAGCCTGCGCACGCATCTGGAGCCGGGCGAGATCCCCGGGACGGTCGCCAAGGCGCCCGAGCCGGCCGCGGTCTCGTGAGCGACGGGGAGCGTGCATCGGCGCTCCCCTGCACCTCATCTTAAACGGCGCCGGGCGAGAATGGGACCGAGCCCGCCGGACCCATCCATGTCGATCGACCTGCCCACCTCGGCCATCCCGCCCGCGACGGCGGCCGTCCCTCGCTCCGGCCCCTTCCTCGTCCGGTTGCAGGTTCCAGCCGCCGCGATCGCCCTGCTGCTCTCCGCCTTCCTGCTGTTCTCGGTCCAGCCGATGTTCACCAAGATGGTGCTGCCGCGCCTCGGTGGCAGCCCGGCGACGTGGTCGGTCGCCCTGGTGGTGTTCCAGGCCCTGCTGCTCGGCGGCTATCTCTACGCCCACCTGCTCGCTCGGCATCTCGGCACCCGCGCGGCGCTCGCAGTCCATCTCGGGCTGATGCTGGTCGCCGCGCTGGCGCTGCCGATCGGCCTGCCGGCCGGCTTCGACCGGCCGCCGGGAGAGAACGAGGCGCTCTGGCTCGTCGGCCTCTTCACGACCGCGGTCGGGCTGCCGTTCTTCGCCCTTTCGGCGAACGGGCCGCTGCTCCAGGCCTGGTTCGCCCGCTCGGGCCATCCGCGGGCCGGCGACCCCTACTTCCTCTACGCCGCCTCGAATGTCGGCTCCTTCGCCGCGCTCCTCGCCTACCCGCTGCTGATCGAGCCCCTCCTGACGTTGCGGGTGCAGGCCGAGGCGTGGGTTGCGGGCTTCGCGGTCCTCGGCCTCCTCATCCTGGCCTCGGGCCTCGCCTCCGGTGCCGTTCTGCCGGCGTCACCGGGGACGCCGGCACCGGCCCTGGCTTCCCCCGCACCGGGCTGGCCACGGCGTTGGGCCTGGATCGGCTTCGCCTTCGTGCCCTCCGCCCTCCTGGTCTCGGTCACCGCCCACATCTCGACCGATGTCGCGGCGGCGCCGCTCCTCTGGGTGGCGCCCCTCGCGCTCTTCCTCCTCACCTTCGTGATCGCCTTCCGGGACGGGATGGGCCGGCCCGGCCCGGCACTCCTGCGCCTCCAGGTCTGGGGCACCGCGCTCGCGCTCGCGAGCTTCGTCGTCGGTGTCGGGCTGTGGGGCGGGCTCGCGCTCCATCTCGGCCTGTTCTTCGTCAGCGCCCTGATCGGCCACGCGACGCTCTACCACCTGCGTCCGGCTTCCGACCGGCTGACGGAGTTCTACGTGTGCGTCTCGCTCGGGGGCGTGCTCGGCGGCATCGCCTGCGGGCTGGTCGCGCCGCTCGTGTTCTCGCGGGTGGTCGAGTACCCGCTGCTGATCGTCGCCGCCCTGGCCTGCCGGCCGGGCTTCGCTGCCGGCGGCCGCGCCTCGCTCGTCCGGGCTGCGCAGGGCGGTCTCGCGGCGATGGCCGCGGCGGCGCTCATGGTGCTGGCCGGATGGTCCCTCGGCGTGTCGGCCCTGCCGCAGCTCCTCGCCCTCGCGGGGGCGGGCCTCCTGGCGGCGAGCTGGCGCGATCCGCAGCGCCTCGCCGTGGCGGCATTGCTCGCCCTCGTGGCCGGCCTCTCGGTGATGCGGGCGGACGCGGCGGTGAGCATGCGCTCGTTCTTCGGCATCCACCGCATCGCCGAGACGCCGGACGGGACGATGCGCCTGCTCATGCATGGCACCACGATCCACGGGGCGATGCGGCTCGTGAACCCGGACGGCACCGCCCCCGACGGCCCGCCGGAGCCCCTGGTCTACTACACGCCCGAAGGGCCGCTCGGCACGGCGATCCGAAGCGTGCGGGCGGCGCGGGGCGGCTCGCTCGGCGCCGTCGCGGTGGTCGGTCTCGGGACCGGCAGCCTCGCCTGCCACCGGGTCGGGGACGAAGCCTGGCGCTTCTACGAGATCGACCCGGCGGTCGCCCGCATCGCCCGCGATCCGGAGAAATTCCGCTTCCTCTCGGCCTGCGGCCCCGACATGCCGGTGGTGCTGGGCGACGCCCGCCTGACCCTCGCCGAGGCGCCGGGCGGCGAGAATCCGGGCGGGTTCGGGCTCCTGATGATCGACGCCTTCTCGTCCGACGCGATCCCGGCCCACCTCCTCACCCGGGAGGCCCTGGCACTCTACCTCGCCAAGCTGTCGCCCACCGGCGTGCTGGCGATGCACATCACCAACCGCCACCTCGACCTCGGCCGCATCGTGGCCCGGGTCGGTGCGGAGTTCGGCCTGTCGACCTTCGTCGCCCGCGAAGCCTTCGCCTTCGACCCGGTGCGGTTCCGTGCCGCGGGCACGGTCGCGGTGCTCGCCCGCGATCCCGCCCATCTCGGCACGCTCGCGGCCGATCCGGCCTGGGAGCGGATCGCCCCCGATCGGGCGCGGCGCCCCTGGACCGACGATTTCTCCAACATCCTCCAGGCGATGGCCGACAAGCGCGCGCTCCCGCGCCGATCGAACGATTGACGCGAAGCCACGCGCCTGCCATCCGCGGGCGCTGGACCGGCCGTTCGCGGCCGGGACGACGGCCCGAGGACCGACCCGAGGACTTATGACCGACCTGTTCGAGACGATCCGCCGCGTGCTCGTGCCGATCCACAAGGAGGGCTATCCCTTCATCGCGATCGGCATCGTGCTGACGGTGCTCGCCGGCACCTTCGTGCAGTTCCTCGGCTGGATCTTCCTGCTGCTGACCCTGTGGGTCTGCTACTTCTTCCGCGACCCCGAGCGGATCGTCCCGGTCGGCGACGGGCTAGTGATCTCGCCGGCCGACGGCCGGGTGAACCTGATCAGCACCGTGCTGCCGCCCTCCGAGCTCGACCTGCCCTCGGTGCCGATGCTGCGGATCTCGGTGTTCATGAACGTGTTCGACTGCCACGTGAACCGGGTGCCGGTGACGGGGCGCATCGACCAGGTTCACTACACCCCGGGCCTGTTCCTCAACGCCGAGCTCGACAAGGCGAGCGAGGATAACGAGCGCAACGGCCTCGTGATCGAGACCCGCCAGAACGGCGAATCGGTGCGGATCGGCGTCGTGCAGATCGCCGGCCTCGTCGCGCGCCGCATCGTCGACTGGGTGAAGCCCGGCGACGACCTCACGGTCGGCGACCGCTTCGGCCTGATCCGGTTCGGCTCGCGGGTCGACGTCTACCTGCCGGCCGGAACCCGGGTGCTCGTCGGCCTCGGCCAGAAGGCGGTGGCGGGCGAGACCGTGCTCGCCGACCTGCGCGGGACCGGCCCGGTGCGGCAGTTCCGCCGGACCTGACAGGGGAGGGACCCGAGATGGACGACCTCTTCCCGCCCTTCGCGCCCGAGCCGAACGAGCCCAAATCGACCGATTCGAAGTCGGCCGAACCGAAGTCCCGCCGGTTCAAGCCGGTGCCGGTGCGGATGATCATCCCCAACATGATCACCCTGATGGCGGTGTGCCTCGGGCTCACCGCCGTGCGCTTCGGCTTCGAGGGCAAGTTCGAGCCGGCGGTGATCGCGATCATCGCCGCCGCGGTGCTCGACGGGGTCGACGGGCGGGTGGCGCGCCTGCTCAAGGGCACCTCGCGCTTCGGCGCCGAGCTCGACTCGCTCGCCGATTTCGTCAATTTCGGCTGTGCCCCGGCGCTGATCCTCTACAGCTTCGTGCTGCACAACCTGAAGTCGCTGGGCTGGATCGTCGCCCTGATCTTCGCCATTGCGATGGCGTTGCGGCTCGCCCGCTTCAACGTGATGCTGGACGATCCCCACCGGCCGGAATGGAAGAAGAACTTCTTCGTCGGCATGCCGGCCCCGGCCGGCGCGCTGACCGTGATGCTGCCGCTCTACCTGCACTTCCTCGGCTTCGAGATGGCGCCGAGCCTCGCGCCCGTCGCGCTGATCTACATGCTGGTGATCGCCCTCATGGTGATCTCCACGGTGCCGACCTTCTCGGGCAAGACCATCGGCAAGCGGGTGCCGCGAGAATACGTGCTGCCGATCTTCGTCGTGACGGTGGCGGCGTTCGGGCTCCTGATCAGCTTCCCGTTCGAGATCCTGGCGCTCTTGAGCCTCGGCTACCTCTGCGCGATCCCGATCGGCGCCAACCAGTACCGGCGCCGGCTCAAGGCCGAGGCGGCGGGCGAGGACGCGTCGGCGGTGTAGTTCCGCAGCGGTTCGATCGCGCCGGGGCGGGGCCGAATCCACTCGGGCTCCATCCCCGACGCTGCGCGGGGCAGCCCACGCCACCGAATGCACGTCACCGAACACCCGTGGCCCGACGTCGCATCGCGGGCCGGCGTGCTGGAACGTCCGGCCTTCCCGCTCGCCCCGAGCCGAATCTTGCGTCTCGCCCCCGCGATTGTCCGCGGAATCGCCGGCACTGCCGCGTCGATCGATCGCGTCGCGACGAGTTGCTGCTTGCGCATTGCGCCCAACCGCAAAGTCTCACTGTCCAGGCTTGGTCCCGCCCAACACTCTGGTCCGTGTCCCGAGCGTGGCATCCGACCGTGACGGTGCCGCGAGACCTTGCCGGCAGGGGTCGGAAGCAAGGCGCCCCGTCCCATGATCCTGTTTTTCCTATTGTCGTTCGATGCCCTAGCCTCGGGGCGAGCAGCGAATTCGTTCAGGTCATCGGAACTCGGGCCGCAGCACCCCTCCTGGCCGTGATCTCCAAATAGTGAACGGATACGACCGAGAAATTTGATTTGGTGCCTTTGCGCGATCTGCGGTAAGGGCAATCAGCTGTTCCAAGTGATTGGTTTTCAGTTTTGTCTGGAATCAGGCCGAGAATAATGGGCGTCGATGCAACCAGAGGAAACTGCCCCTATTCTCGGTGATCCGCCGGACTTCGCTGTACCGACGGTTGCCGTCCATTCCCGTGCGGAGCAGGAGGCCGGGCAGGTCCGTCTCATCAATCCCAATCCGCCACGGTTGAGCGAGCTGACGGGACTGTTCCAGGAGATCGAGGCCATCGGCCGATTCTCCAATTATGGCCCGATCAACCAACGGCTCGAGCGAGCGCTGGTCCGGGAGATGTTCGGGGACGTCGGGGTCTGCGTCACGGTCTGCAACGCGACACTCGGGCTGATGCTGGCGATCCGGCAGGCGGTGGGCGCGCCGGATCCGCGGCGGCGCTACGCCCTGATGCCGGCCTTCACCTTCGCCGCCACCGCGCAGGCCGCCCTGTGGTGCGGCCTCACCCCGCTGCTCTGCGACATCGATCCCGAGACCTGGCTTGCCGCGCCCGGCGCCGAGCAGGAACTGGTCGCTCGCTACGGCGAGGAGATCGCCGTGATGGTGCCGTGCACGACGTTCGGCGCCCCGGTCGATTTCGCGCATTACGACCGCATGGCCCGCGCAACGGGGGCCGCCGTCGTGGTCGATGCTGCGGCGGCGGTCGGCAGCCGCGATTGCGCGGGACTGAACCTCGGCACCGGGCAGGCTTGGCCCAGCGTCTTCTCGATGCACGCCACGAAGCCCTTTGCCACGCTCGAGGGCGGTTTCGTCTATTCCGCGGACCCGGACCGGATCCGCGACCTGCGCGTCATGGCGAATTTCGGCTTCGCGTCGGGCCGATCGGCGGTGATGCCGGGGCTCAATGCCAAGCTGAACGAGGTGACGGCGGCGATGGGCCTCGTCCAGCTCGACCGGTTGGCGGCGATCGTGGCGCACCGGGAGGCGCTGGCCGCGGCCTATCGGGCGATGCTGCCGGATTTTTCGTTCCAGCGCGCCGCCATCGCGGTCCAGGCGCACGTCTTTCTGCCGGCTCTCGTTCCGGCGCGGGGCCGTGCCGGGCGCGACGCGGTGATCCGCCGCGCCGCAGCGGCGGGGATCGAGATCGGGGCCTATTACGATCCGCATCTCGGCGCCCAGCCGTATTTCCGGCAGACCTGCCGGTCCGGCCCGCTCCCTGTGACCGACGCCGTGGCGGACCGGATGCTGTCGCTGCCCCTGCACGACACGATGACGGTCACGGACGTGCAGCGCATCGCGGCCACGCTGCGGGCAATCTGGCGAGAGATCGACCGATGACCCATCGCCCGACCGCGGCCGAGGCGGTGGCGCTCTACGACGCCTTCGCCCGCGATTACGACCGCAGCTTCGACACCGAGCCGATGCGCCGGGTCTACGAGCGCCTCGCCTGGGAACGGGTGGCCGCCCTCTTGCCGCCGACGCCCGGCCGGGTCGTCGATGTCGGCTGCGGCACCGGCCGCAATGCCGAGCGGCTGCGCGCCCTCGGACATGAGGTCGTCGGCATCGAGCCGTCGCCGGAGATGCGGGCGGTTCTCGCGGGCAAGTCCGCCCTCGCCGACGGCTTCATCCTGCGGCCGGAGACCATGGAGGACGCTCCGCTCCCGGAGGCCGGGGCCGATGCGGTCCTGGCCATGGGATCGCTGCAATACGCCGCCGACCCGCGGGGGGCGATGGCGCGCTTCGTGCGCTGGGCCCGGCCCGGTGCCCCCGTCTGCGTCCTCGTCGATTCGAGCATTGCCCTGACCTTCGAGCTCCTGCGCCTCGGCCGGGGCGAGGAGGCGCTGGTACGCCTCGAGGAGGGCTGCGGCGTCTTCGCCCATGCCGGACGACGCTCGGGCGTCCACCTGTTCGATGCCGGGCGCATCACGGCGCTCCTGCGGGAGGCGGGCCTCGCGCGGGTCGAGGCCTGCGGGATCCTGGTCACGGCGAGCGCCCAGGGGCGCGAGGGCTGCGCCGCGGCGATCCGCGCTGACGAGGAGGGTGTGCTCGCCCTGGAGCGCTGCTTGCAGGAGGTTCCTGCGCTGACGGATGCGGGCAAGCACATCCTGGCCTGGGGCTACCGCGACCCGGCCTGACCTTCCGGCCGGTCAGGCCGTCGACCGGCGCTCGGATGCCAGCAGGTGGCGCAGCGGACTCTCGCCCGGGGCCAGACGCTGCGCCAACCGGTAGAGCTCCGGGTCGAAGTCCGGGGCCGGAAAGCGGCCGAGTCGCTCCCCCTCGACGACGTAGTCCAGCAGCGGGTTGACCTCCCCCGAAACCTCGTTCCCGTAGATCCTGTGGTACCAGTGCGGCTTGAAGTGCTTGTTGGGGCTCCGGTCCTCGCGCCACCCGAAGGTGCAGAAATGCACCAGGGGATCGATGCCCGCCGAGGCGACGTCGCGGTTGTGGGCGAGGTAATGAACCGGGTCGAACAGGCCTGAACGGTCCAGCAGGTCGATCTCGTCCTCGAAGGTCGGCTCCGGCACCCCGCCGTCGAGGCGCAGGCCCGGCACCCGGCGGGCCTGGGCGCGGATCGTCTCGAAGTCGGCCCGGGTCTGGGCGCGGTCGCGCAGGTAATGCTCGCCGCGCCGGTTCTGGATGTCGACCGCCTTGAGGCCGACCGCGAGCGTATCGTTGCGCTCGCAGACGTAGTCGAGCCCGAGGCTCTTGTAGTGCAGGAGCTTCACCTGCCGTCGCGCCTCGGGTCTGATGCGGCCCGTCGGGTCGGCGGCGTGGCGGCCGTGGCGGTAATTGATCTCGGCGATCGCCTGCGGGTCGAACACCGCCGGCTTGTCGTAATCCGGGGCGCGGGCTCCGCGCACGATCTGGCGCCAGAGGGGCCGCGGATCGGTGGGAAATGCCTCGGAGATCATGTTGTAGCCGACGCAGGTCAGCAGCGTGACTCCGTCCGCCCGGCATTGCCGGAGATATTCCGGCAGGTCCGGATGATGGAGGTGCTCGTCCATCTCCGCCGTGATCACCCAGTCCGCACTCTCGCGCGACGGTTTCCAGGCGTTGTTCATCAGCGACGTGTAGGTGTCGGCGAAGGACTTGTGCCGGGTCTTCACCTGCGCAACCGTGATCCGCTCGTCGCCCGCCAGGAGATGCAGGCTGTCGTCGCTGGACCCGTTGTCCATGACGTGGATCCTGGTGGCGATATCGCGATAATGCGACAGGAAATACGGGATGATCTTCGCCTCGTTGAGGCACATGCAATACAGGTGGATCTGCATCGACGATCGATATCCCTGGCAAGTCCGGCCGGTGGAGGAGCACGCGCCGGAACGGCGACCGCTCGCACGCGATCTCTACGCCGCCCCAGGCGAGCGGTTTAGGTGGTCCCCCGGACTGGCGCCACCGCTTTCGCCATGGCGTCGACGGCATGACGACGATGTGATGATCGCTCTCCGGTCGCGGCGCTCAGCGCCGCCGCGCCACCAGGAAGAGCCGCGGGAACGGCAGCAGCACCCGCCCGTCCTCCTGCGCCGGATAGGCGTCCCGCAGGGCGGCCTCGTAGCGGGCGAGGTAGGCGGCCTGCTCGTCCGGGACGAGGGGCGCCAGGAACGGCCGCAGGCCGGTCGATCGCACCCACTCGACGATGCCGCGATGTCCGGCAAGCGGATGGATGTAGGTGGTGCGCCACAGATCGACGCCGCAGCCCGCCCGCGACAGCCAGGTGTCGTAGTCCTGCACGCGGCCCAGCGTGGTGCGGGCGCCGGCTGCACCGGCCAGCGTGTCGCGGAACGGCGCCTCGGCGGCGACGTCCCGCATCAGCCGGTGCGAGGGTTCGTCGAGGTTGTCGGGCATCTGCACGGCGAGGCAGCCGCCCGGCGCCAGGAACCCCGCGAGGCGTGGGAGCAGGGCGGCGTGGTCGGGCAGCCATTGCAGTACGGCGTTGGCGTAGATCAGGTCGGGCGGGGTCTCGGGCTCCCAGGCGGCGAGGTCGGCCTCGACGAAGGTGCGGTCCGGCAGCGTCCGGCGCGCCTCGGCCAGCATGGCGGGCGAGGAATCGAGGCCGGTGATCGCGGCGTCGGGGTAGCGCGCCGCCAGGAGCGCCGTGCTGTTGCCGGGCCCGCAGCCGAGATCGACCACCCGGGCGGGCGAGGTCAGCGGCACCCGCGCCAGGAGGTCGGCGGCCGCCCGGGTCCGCTCGTCGGCGAAGGCCAGGTACCGGCCCGCATCCCAATCCGTCATCGCGACACTCCCCGGATTCGTCTTCCGCTCCAGCTTAAGCGGGATCGGTCCGCCCGCGCGACGCCGTGCCGTGCGCGGCAGGCCTGCCCGGGCGGCAGCCCCCGCGGAGATCCGACGGACATGCTCGAGGAATTCAAGAAGTTCGCCCTGCGGGGCAATGTCGTCGACCTCGCGGTCGGCGTGGTGATCGGCGCGGCCTTCGGCGCCATCGTCACCTCGCTCGTCCAGGACGTCATCATGCCGGCGGTCGGCGCGATCACCGGCGGGCTCGATTTCTCGAACTACTACCTGCCGCTGTCCTCGAAGGTACAGACCGGGCTGTCCTACGCGGAGGCCAAGAAGCAGGGCGCGGTGATCGGCTACGGCCAGTTCATCACCGTGGCGCTGAACTTCCTGATCGTCGCCTTCGTGCTGTTCATGGTGATCCGCGCCATGAACCAGCTGCAGCGGCGCGAGGAGGTGAAGAAGGAGGATCCCGCCGAGGTGAGGCTGCTCGCCGAGATCCGCGACCTCCTGGCGGCGCGGCGCTGACCGCCGCGCCGGACCGGCGTCACGGGCTGAAGATCAGCGTCAGGTAGGCGAGGAACACCACGAGGTGGACGGCGCCCTCCAGCACCGTGGTGCCCTGGCGCGAGAAGGTGATGACGCTGAGGAGCAGCGTCATCGCCAGCACCGCCATCTCGGCCGGGGCCAAGCCCAGGACCACCCGCTGGCCCGAGATCAGCCCGATGGCGAGCACCGCCGGCACGGTGAGGCCGACCGTCGAGGTGACGGCGCCGAGGCACAGGTTGATCGCCCGCTGGAGCTGGTCGCGGCGGATCGCCTTGACGGCACTGATGCCCTCCGGGGTGAACACGATGGCGGCGATGATGACGCCGCCGAGCGCCGAGGGTGCGCCCAGCGCCTTGATGCCGTGGTCGAGGATCGCCGCCAGGCTCTTCGACAGGAGCACGATCGGCAGCAGGCTGACGAGGAGCAGGCCGGCATGGCGCAGGATCGCGCCTCTGCCGGCATCCGGATGGGCGGCGCGGGCCTCCGGCGCGTCGGCGCCGGGCTTCACGAAGTCGAGGAAGAAGTCGCTGTGGCGCCCGGTCTGGAGCAGCAGGAAGATGCCGTAGAGCACCACCGTCAGCACCGAGAACGCCACCGCCTGCACGACCGTCAGCGACCCGTCGGGGGTCGAGGTGGTGAAGTTCGGGATGATGAGGGCGATCGTGGTGAGCGGGATGATCGCCGCGAGATACGCGCCCGCCCCGTCGAGGTTGTAGTTCTGGCGGTGGTGGCGCAGGCCGCCGAGGATCAGGCCGAGGCCGACGAGGCCGTTCATCACGATCATGATGACGGCGAACATCGTGTCGCGCCCGAGGGTCGGGGCGGCCTTGGCACCCAGCATCACGGCGGCGACCAGCGCCACCTCGATCACCACGATCGACAGGGTCAGGATCAGGGTGCCGTAGGGCTCGCCCAGGCGGTCGGCCAGCTCCTCGGCCTCGTGCACCACCCCGAAGGCCGACCACAGGATGACGGCGAACAGCCAGGCGAACAGCCCGGCGGCCACCAGCGGCGCGTCGAGCCCGCCGAGCCAGCCGCCGCCGAATACCGCGAAGGCCGCCACCGTCGCCCACGCCACTCCCAACCGCACGACCATCATCGTCCCGAACGCCCTCCGACTGCCCCGCCCGCCACAAGGGTCGCGCGAGGCCCGGCGTCAAGGCTTAATGTTGCTCGTTCATTGCCGGTGCGCGAAGGCCCAGTACAGCGCGCGGGCCTTGGAAAACAGCGGGCCGGGCGCGAAGGTCCGGTCGTCGAGGGCCGTCACCGGCACGACCTTGGCGTAGTTGCCGACCGAAAACACCTCGTCGGCGCCCATCAGGTCGTCCACCGTCAACGTCGTCTCGACCACCGTGACCCCGGCCTCGCGCAGGAGCGCGATCACCCGGCCGCGGGTGATGCCGGCCAGGAACGTGCCGTTCGCGACGGGCGTGTAGACCACGCCGTCGCGCGCCATCATCACGTTGGCGGTGGCGAACTCGGCGACGTTGCCCAGCGCGTCGCGCATCAGGGCGTTGCCGAAGCCGCGGGAGGCGGCTTCCGCGATCGCCCGGGCGCCGTTCGGGTAGAGGCAGCCGGCCTTGGCGTCGAGGGGTGCGGAATCGGCGGTCGGGCGCCGGAACGGCGACAGGGTGGCGGTGAAGCCGGTCGGCGGCGGCATCGGCGCCTCGTAGAGGCACAGGCACCAGGCGGTCGAGGCCGGGTCGATCCGCACGGCGCCGCCGAGCCCGGACTCGGCCCAGTACATCGGCCGGATGTAGAGCGCGGCGTCGGGGGCGAACCGCGCCAGGCCCTCGCGCACCAGGGCGGCCCAGGTCTCCTGCGTCACCACCGGCTCGAGGCCGAGCGCCGTGGCCGAGCGGTTGACCCGCGCGAGGTGGAGGTCGAGGTCCGGCGTCACGCCCTCGAAGGCGCGGGCGCCGTCGAACACCATCGAGGCGAGCCAGGCGGCGTGGGTGCGCGGCCCCATCATCCGCACGTTGCCCGGGTGCCAGGCACCCTCGAAATAGGTCCAGGTCTCTTCCCGTGCCGTCCCGGCCATGTCGCGCTCCCGTTCCCGTCCCCGGCATGATGGCGCGGGGTGGCGCCGGCTGTCCACGCCGGGAGATCTTCGGCCCGGGAAGGGGAGGGGCGACCCGGCCGCAGGTCGGGCCGCCCGTTCGTGCCGGGAAACCGGATCGAGGGTCTACGCGACGTCGAAGTCGCCGGGGCGTCGGGCCAGAAGTTCGAGGGTGCGCACCACCGCCAGGCCGATGCGGTCGGCGTCGAACAGGCCGTCCGGGGTCGCCGGCTCGACGCCGACCGGGCCGATCTGCCCGTCGGGCGTGTCGATCACGACCGCGTAGACGTCGCCCTCCGGGCTCGCCCGGTCGCGCACCAGCGACACCGCGTGGGCGCCGATCTCGCCGTAGCACCGGACATACTGCGCCGGGCTGCCGGCGCGGCCCGGCTTGCGTGCCTCGCCCCGGGCCCGATCCGGATCCCTTTTGGCCGGGTCCTTGGCCGCACGCTGGAAATCCGGACGGATCACGTTGCCCATCTGCCTCTCCCGCTGGTCGCCGATCGGTCCGCCGTGGCTGCTCCTCGGTCCGACCCGGCCCGTCCGGGACCCGGGGCGGTCGCGCGAGCCTCGGCGCGGCGCATCTCCTCCGCGACGTCCCGGGACTGCCCCCGATTCGCCGTGCCCACCTGTATGGCACAACTGGATTGCGTGCGGATTGCGCCGAATGTTGCGAGCGCATGCGGAGATGCCGCCCGCGGCGGGAGCCGGGGCGGCGTGGGAGACGCGGGGACGGGGGGATGGATCAGTCGTCGCGGTGGTGCCGATGCGGGCCGTGCGGCCCGCCGATCGGCCGGCTCAGCAGGGCGGCGCGCTGCTTCTGCGCCTCGTCGAGGGTGGCGTAGAGCGGCTGCGAGGCATCGGCGAGCTTGCGGAGCGCGTCGGCCCGGGCATTCAGGGCGTCCGCCCGGGCCCGGATGGCATCGGGAGCATCCTGCGCGGCGGGGTCGTGCCCGCGCTCGCGCCGGGCCTCG
>NZ_JTHF01000326.1 GCF_001043895.1 Methylobacterium indicum | reverse complement strand
GCCGCCGAGACCGGCGGGCGGACCCTGGTCGATGCTTTCACCGTCCCGATCCGTACCGGGCGGGCCTGGAGCGTTCCGGCGGGCCACGTCTTCCGGATCGTCGCGCCGGAGGGGCCGCAGGTCGGCGACCTCAACATCTGGAACCGGCACGACCCGCGCGAGCGGCTATGGGCGGCGCGCACCCGCCAGCTTCAGGGCGCCCACGTCACGACCTTCGACCGGCTGTGGTCGACCCTGCCGTTCCTGCGCCCGCTCGTCACCATCACGGCCGATACGCTGGCGCATTACGGCACCGACGAATATGGCGGCCGGGTCCACGACCTGCTCGGCACCCGCTGCGACCCCTACGTCAACAAGCTGCTCACCGGCCAGGACTTCCACTTCCACTGCCACTCGAACCTCACCCGCGCGGTGATGCCGTTCGGCCTGACCGAGTTCGACGTCCACGACGTGCTCAACGTGTTTCAGGTCACCGGCCTCAACCACGACGACCTGTACTTCATGCGCGACTGCCCGGCCAAAGCCGGCGACTACCTCGAATTCTTCGCCGAGATCGACCTGCTCTGCGCCCTCTCGACCTGCCCAGGCGGCGACCTCTCGGTGCCGCTCTGGGGGCCGGACGCCCGCGACCCGATCGACGTGTGCCGGCCGCTCGCCGTCGAGGTCTACCGGCTCGCACCGGACCTGACCGAGGGCTGGCGGAGCCCGGAGGTGGCCCCCTATCGCGGCCAGCACGGGCTCCAGGCCGAGAAGGGCTGGTGGAACAAGGCCTAGAGCATTTTCCGACGA
>NZ_JTHF01000325.1 GCF_001043895.1 Methylobacterium indicum | reverse complement strand
ATCTTGGATCGGCGCCCGATCATCGTCGCGGACGGGCCGCGCCGCGTCGTGGTGGCAGGGGGCTACCCGGTCGACGCGCCCCGTCCCGGCTACGGCTGCTCGACCCGGCAGCGGTTCGGCCTGACGGAGTGGGGGATGCGGAAGGTCGTGACCACCCGGACCTGCATCGTCCCGTAAACGATCCGCCGCGCGGATCGCGGCGGAAAGAAGGCCCGCAGGCGCGGACCTTGGTAGCAGTGCCGGCCCGGGAACCGTGCGTCGGCGAGCAGGGTTTTTCTCGTGCAACGCGATGGCGATGCCACCGCGCGGCCCTCGCCCTCCCGGGCGTTTCCTCCCTAGACTTCGGGCCGCCTGAGCAAGGCGGCCTTTTTTCGTCCGGGAGGGGCGTTCCGGCCCCGACCACCGCCCTCTCAGGCCGTCGCCCACTCGTCCTTGGCCTCGGCTTTGGTGCGGTTGAGGCGTACCTGCCCGCCCTCGACGCTGGCGATGGAATCGACGTGGATGAAGTGATGGTGGCCACCGGCCTCCGGGTCGGTCTTGGTCAGCTTGATCCGCTGTCCGTCGACGTGATCGATCGTGCCGACATGGCCGCCATCGGAACCGACGACGGGCATGTGCTCCGTGATGCGGCTGGTGTCGATCATCGCGCGCTCCTGTGCTGGTGCGGCGATCAACGGGGATACAGGGGGCGGGTTCCCCCGTCCCGGGAAGCGGCGTGGCCTCCCGGGACGGGGCGGGATCAGGCCCCCGGCGCCACGGTCTTTCCATCCTCGCGCCGCCACAGCTTGAGCGGGTTGGCATCCTTCAGGGCGTCCGGCAGCAGGGCCTGCGGCAGGTCCTGGTAGCTCACCGGGCGCAGGAACCGGTGGATGGCGAGGCTCCCGACCGAGGTGGTGCGGCCATCCGAGGTCGCCGGGTAGGGCCCGCCATGCACCATGGCGTGGCCGACCTCGACGCCGGTGCCGAAGCCGTTGACCAGGATGCGCCCGACCCGGCGCTCCAGCACCGGCAGGAGCGCCCGCGCCGCCTCGTGGTCGGCCTCGTCGAGGTGGAGGGCCGCGGTCAGCTGGCCTTCCAGCCGTTCCAGCACGGCGCGGATCGTCGCGAGATCGGGGCAGCGCACGATGAGCGAGGCGGCACCGAAGACCTCTTCGGCGAGGCTGTGGTCGGCGAGGAAAGCGTCCGCGGTGGTCGAGAAGAGCGCCGCCTGGCCCTGGTGGGTGCCGCCGGCGAGCCCCCGGGCGAGGGTGGTCACGGCCGGGTTGGCCTCGAGCGCCGCGACGCCGGCGCAATAGGCCTTGTGGATGCCGGGCGTCAGCATCGTGGCGGCCTGGATCTCCGTCAGCGCGGCGGAGGCCGCCTCGACGAAGCCGTCGAGGCCCGCGCCCTCGACCGCCAGGATCAGGCCCGGATTGGTGCAGAACTGGCCCGAGCCGAGGGTGAGCGACCCCGCGAAGGCCCGGCCGATGTCGCGGCCCCGCGCCTCGAGCGCCGCCGGCAGCAGGACGACCGGGTTGATGCTGCTCATCTCGGCATAGACCGGGATCGGGACGGGGCGGGCGGCGGCGGCCTGCATCAGCGCGACGCCGCCGCGGCGCGAGCCGGTGAAGCCGACCGCCGCGATGCGCGGATCGGCGACCAGCGCCTGGCCGACGCTGATGCCGGCATCGAGGAGCAGCGAGAACACGCCCTCGGGCAGCCCGCATTGCTTGACCGCCGCCTGCACCGCACGGCCGACCAGCTCCGAGGTGCCCGGATGGGCCGGGTGGGCCTTCGCCACCACCGGGCAGCCGGCGGCGAGGGCGGACGCCGTGTCGCCGCCCGCGACCGAGAAGGCGAGGGGGAAGTTCGAGGCGCCGAACACCGCGACCGGGCCGACGGCGATCTGGCGCAGGCGCAGGTCGGGGCGCGGCAGCGGCTTGCGCTCGGGTTGCGCGGGATCGACCCGGGCCTCCAGGAAGCCGCCGTCGCGCACCACGGCGGCGAACATCTTCAATTGCCCGACGGTCCGGCCGCGCTCGCCTTCGAGCCGGGCGCGGGGCAGGCCGCTCTCGGCCATGCAGCGCACGATCAGCTCGTCGCCAAGGGCGAGGATCGCCTCGGCCACCGCTTCGAGGAAGCGGGCCCGGTCCTCGAGCGAGGTCTCGCGGTAGGTGTCGAAGGCCGCGGCGGCGAGCGCGCAGGCGCGGTCGACATCGGCGGGCGTCGCCGCCGCGAAGGCCGGCTCCAGGGGCTGGCCGGTCGCGGCCTCGACGGCCCGGAAGGTCTCGCCTTCGCCGCGGCGGGAGGCGCCGCCGATCAAGTTCTCTCCGGTGATCCGCATGGGGTCCGTGTCCTCTCCTGTGATGCGCGACCGCCCGGGCGGTCGGCGTCGTGTCGTTGGTGGGGCTTATGCCCCGGGGCGTGGGGAGGATCCACCGGGGCGGGGCGTGAAAGTCCGGGCCGTCCCCGCTGCGACCGTCTGTCCGGGGCGCTTGCCGTGAGGCGCCGCGGGCCGATCTGCCCAACGACCGGCGTCAGGTCCGAGGCCGGGACGAAGGACGCGATGCAGATTCATCTCGACGCCGTCGGCGGGGTCGCCGGCGACATGGTGGCGGCGGCGCTCCTCGACGCCTTTCCGGAGCACGAGGCGGGGGTGCGCGAGAGCGTGGCGCGGGCAAGCCGCGGCCGCACGACGTGCGCGCTCCTCGCCCATGGCGACGGCGTGCTCCAGGGCCGGCGTTTCGCGGTCACCGGCCCGGAGGGCGAGGCGCCCGACCGCCCGGCGGACGACCACGGCCATCACCACCACGATCACCCTCATCACCACGACCATCACGGTCACCACCATCACGGCGGCCACCACGCGCACCGGCACTGGTCCGCGATCCGCCGCGACCTGGAAGCGAGCGGGCTGCCTCCCGCCGTGCTCGCCCACGCTCTCGCGATCTTCGGGCATCTGGCCGAGGCCGAGGCGCGGGTGCACGGCATCCCGGTCGAGGCGGTGGCGTTCCACGAGGTCGGGGCCTGGGATTCGATCGCCGACATCGTGGCGGCGGCCCACCTGATCGACGCGATCGGCGCCACCCGCTGGTCGGTCTCGGCGCTGCCGCTCGGGTCCGGCCGGGTGCGGACCCAGCACGGTCCCCTGCCGGTCCCGGCGCCCGCCACCGCGCTCCTGCTCGAAGGCTTCCTCACCCTCGACGACGGCGTGCCGGGCGAGCGCGTGACCCCGACGGGGGCGGCGATCCTGCGCCATCTCTGCGGCGGCGCGCCTCGGACGAGCGGGCCGCGCCGGCTCCTGCGCAGCGGCCTCGGCTTCGGCACCAAGGTGCTGCCGGGCCTGAGCAACGTGCTGCGGGTGCTGGCTTTCGAGGAGCAGGGCGAGACCGGTTCGCCCGGCCACAGGGAACTGGGCATCATCGAGTTCGAGGTCGACGACCAGTCGGCGGAAGACCTCGCCATGGGGCTCGACCGGCTGCGGGCGCACCCCAAGATCTTCGACGTCGTGCAGATGCCGGTCTTCGGCAAGAAGGGCCGGATGATGACCCATGTCCGGGCGCTCGCCCGGGCCGACGCGATCGAGGAGGCGATCGAGGCCTGCTTTCGCGAGACCACCACGATCGGGCTGCGCCACCACAAAGTCTCGGGGGCCGCGCTCGAGCGGCGCCTCGACACCGTCGAGGTCGCGGGCCAGGCGGTCCGGGTGAAGAGCGTCGCACGGCCGGGCGGGCGCACCGCCAAGGCGGAATCCGACGACGCCTTGGCAACCGCGGGCCACGCCGCCCGCCAGGCCCTGCGCCGCGAGGCCGAGCGCCTGGCGCTGCAACGGCCGGAGGACGAGCGATGAGCGCCCCCCTCGACACCGTCCTTGCCGGGATCGGGCCGATCGCCGTCGCGGTGAGCGGCGGGGTCGACAGCCTGACGCTGGCGACGATCGCGCATCGCACGATGCGAGAGCCGCCCCTGATGGTGCATGCCGTCTCCCCCGCCGTGCCGGGCGAGGCGACCGCGCGGGTGCGGGCGGAGGCCGCCCGCGAGGGCTGGCGGCTCCGGGTGATCGAGGCCGGGGAATTCGCCGACCCGGCCTATCGCGAGAACCCGGTCAACCGCTGCTTCTTCTGCAAGACCAACCTCTACGGGGCGATCCGGCAGGTGACCGGGCGCCAGATCGTGTCCGGCGCCAATCTCGACGATCTCGGCGAGTACCGCCCCGGCCTCGACGCCGCCCGCGAGCACGGGGTGCGCCATCCCTTCGTCGAGGCGGAGTTCAGCAAGGCGATGGTGCGGGCGCTCGCCCGCGACCTGGGCCTCGGTGCCGTGGCGGAACTGCCCTCGGCCCCCTGCCTGTCGAGCCGGGTCGAGACCGGCATCCGCATCGAGCCCGAGACCCTGGCCTTCATCCATGCCGTCGAGCGGCTGGTGGGCGAGGATCTGACGGCGACGGGCGCCGAGACCGGACCCAGGAGCGCCGTGCGCTGCCGGGTGCGCGCCGCCGGTATCGTGGTCGAGCTCGATCCCCGGAGCCTCGCCGGCCTGCCGGACGCGATGCGGGCGGATCTCGGCCGCCGCATCGCCGCGCATGCGCCGGCCCGGCTCGCCGCGGCGCCGGTCTCCTTCGCGCCCTACCGCACCGGCAGCGCCTTCCTGACGGGAGGGCCGGCCCGGTGAGCCTCCAGGACGAATTCACCCTCGACTTCGCCCGCACCGAACGCATCGGCCTTGAAGAAGCGGTGTTCGCCGCCGGCAAGTCGGCGGCGCAGATCGACGCGATCCTGGCCGCCGCCGACGAGCGAGGCGCCCGCTTCCTCGTCACCCGCCTCGACCCGGAGCGGTACGCGGCGCTCAGCTATCGCGACCGGCTCGATTACTGCCCGGTCTCGCGCACGGCGTTCTTCGGCGCGGCCCGGCCGGTCGCCGGTCCCTCCCGCATCGCCATCGTGGCGGCCGGCACCTCGGACGTGCCGGTGGCCCGCGAGGCCGAGCGGACGCTGGCCTATCAGGGCCATGCCACCACGCTCATCGCCGATGTCGGCGTGGCCGGCCTGTGGCGCCTGACCCGGCGGATCGAGGAGATCCGGGCCCATCCGATCGTCATCTGCGCCGCCGGCATGGATGCGGCGCTGCCCAGCGTGCTCGGCGGCCTCGTCGCCGGTGCGGTGATCGCGGTGCCGACCTCGGTCGGCTACGGCGTCGCGGAGGGCGGACGCGCCGCTCTCGACGCGGTGCTGGCGAGCTGCGCCCCCGGCATCGCGGTCGTCAACATCGACAACGGCTACGGCGCCGCCTGCGCGGCCCTGCGCCTGCTCCACGCGGCAAACCGGCTCGCGGAGGCCTCCCGATGACTCACGGAGAATCGCCATGGAACGTCGCAGCTTCCTGCAAGGTGCGGCCCTCGGGGCCGGTCTCGCGGTCTCCGGCTCCGCGGGGGCGGCCGTGAACGCCCCGCCCGCCCCGCTGCCCAACACGCGGCCCAACGACCCCGCGGACCTGCCGCTCGTCACCGATCCCGGCGAGCGCCGGGGCGAGATGCTCTACCGGCCCTTCGGGCGCACGGGCGAGACGATCTCGGCGATCGGCATGGGCGGCTTCCACCTCGGCAAATCCGCGGTGACCGATGCCGAGGCGACGCGGCTGATCCACGAAGGCGTCGACCGCGGCATCACCTTCATGGACAATTGCTGGGACTACAACGAGGGCCGCTCGGAGGAGCGGATGGGCATCGCCCTCGAGCAGGACGGCTATCGCAACAAGGTCTTCCTGATGTCCAAGATGGACGGGCGGACCAAAGAGGAGGCCATGAAGCAGATCGACCAGTCGCTGCGCCGCCTGCGCACCGACCGGATCGACCTCGTCCAGCACCACGAGATCCTGCGCTACGACGATCCCGACCGGGTCTTCGCCGAGGGTGGCGCCATGGAGGCGTTCCAGGAGGCCAAGAAGGCCGGCAAGCTGCGCTATATCGGCTTCACCGGCCACAAGGACCCGCGCATCCATCTCCAGATGCTCGAAGTGGCGGCCGAGCGCGGCTTCCACTTCGACTCCGTGCAGATGCCGCTCAACGTGATGGATGCGCATTTCCGCAGCTTCGGCCACCTCGTGCTGCCCTACCTCGTCCAGAACGGCATCGCGGCGCTCGCCATGAAAACCTTCGGCGACGGGGTGATCCTGAAGAGCGACGCGCCGATCAAGCCGATCGAGTACCTGCACTTCTCGCTGAACCTCCAGACCTCGGTGGTCATCACCGGCATCCAGAACCAGCGCGACCTCGACCAGGCCTTCGAGGCGGTGAAGACCTTCAAGCCGATGGACAAGGCGACGGTGGCGGAATTGCTCGCCCGCAGCCGCCCCTACGCGCTGGAGGGCAAGTACGAGCTGTTCAAGACGAGCGCCACCTTCGACGGCACCGCCAAGAACGCCGCCTGGCTCGGCGAGGACGTGCCGGGAGTGAAGAAGCTCGCGCCCACGATGGAGTGAGGGCGGCGCGGTTTAAGACACAACCATGACGGCTGCCGGCGCGTTGACCCTGCGTCTTCCCGCCGGCAAGATTTTCGCCGGCAAGACTCCCGCCGGCAAGACTCCCGCCGGCAAGACTCC
>NZ_JTHF01000324.1 GCF_001043895.1 Methylobacterium indicum | reverse complement strand
GCCGTCGTCGAAGGTCAGCACCACCTCGCCGCGCGCGAGCGGCAGGGTGCGGCCGTAGCTCGCCCGGCCCACCGGGCCCTGCGCGAACGGCACTTCGAGGGTGCGGGCGGTACCCAGCGCATCGTCCCGGCATTCCGGCGCCGCCAGGGCCGGCGAGGCGGCGAGAAGACCGGCGACGACGCCCGCGAGGACACCGGACGACAGCGGGAGCTTGAAGCAACGCACGAACAAACCCCGCCACCGACGCCGGCCGTTCCGCGCATTATCTCGGGGAAAGCTGAGCCGCGGGTAAACGCTCCGGCGATCCGCCGTCGTCCATCCGGGACGAAGGCAGCAAGAACCGCCCCCGTCGCCGTTCCGATGTCGAACATCCGGCGGAAGGACCCGGATTCATGGATCGGTCACTTCCCGGCCATCAGGCGACGACAGGCGAGGCCGAGGGATCGACGTCGGGACCGGCCGTCGAGAACCCGGCCGATCTCCCGCGGCGTTATCGGCGACGCGCACTGTGAAACCCCGCGTCGCGCCCGACCCGCCGGCCCCGAGCGGGCCGCTTAACGGGACGCTAACCATGGCCGTCGTTCCGTCATCCGGGGAGCAGCGGGATCGGGGCGGATGGCACGGCACGGACAGACCCTTCGGGCGGAGAGCCGGCCGCCCGGGGCCGTCGCAACGGCGGCGCCTCCCGCGCCGCAGCCCGGTCTGCTGGCGCCGGGCCTCCTGACGCTGGCGCGCTGGCGGCTGCTCGCCATGCACCGGAACGCCGAGGTCGGGCATCTCGGCGGCAACCTGTCGGCGCTCGACGCGATGATGCTCGTCCATCACGAGATGCTGGGCGAGGCGGACCGCTTCGTCCTCTCGAAGGGCCACGCGGCGGGTGCGCTCTACGTCACCCTGTGGAGCCGCGGGCTGATCGCGGATGCCGAGCTCGACACCTTCCACGGCGACGGCACCCGGCTGCCCGGGCACCCCCCGGCCCGCGGCCTGCCGGGAAGCCGCTTCGGCACCGGCAGCCTCGGGCACGGCCTCTCGCTCGCCGCCGGGCTCGCCCTCGCGGCCCGGCTGCAGCGCCGGGCGGGGCGGGTCTTCTGCCTGACCTCCGACGGCGAATGGCAGGAGGGCTCGACCTTCGAGGCGATGATTTTCTCGGCCCACCAGCGGCTCGCCAACCTGACGATCCTGATCGACCACAACCGGCTCCAGGGCTTCGGCACGACGGGCGAGGTCGCCTCGCTCGACCCGATCGGCCGGGCGCTCGCGGGCTTCGACGTCGAGATCCGCGAGGCGGACGGGCACGACCTCGCGGCGATGCGCCGGGCGCTGGCGCCCGGCATCGACCGGCCGGTGGTCGTCGTCCTGCACACCGTGAAGGGCCGTGGCGTGCCGGCGATCGAGGGCCGCCTCGACAGCCACTACCTGCCCCTCACCGAGGCGCAGTACCTCGCGGCGATTCTCGGCACCCCCGGGACGACCGGGGACGAGGCCGGCCCCGGGGAGAATGCCTGATGCGACGGGAATTGTGCCAGGCCCTCGTCGCCCAGGCGGCGAGGCCGGAACTGGTCTTCCTCACCGGCGACCTCGGATTCGGGGCCCTCGAACCCCTGCGCGACGCGCTCGGCGAACGCTTCCTCAATGCCGGGATCGCCGAGCAGAACATGATCGGGGTGGCGGCGGCGCTGGCGAGCGAGGGGTTGGAGCCCTGGACCTACACGATCGCGCCGTTCTGCTATGCCCGCGCCTTCGAGCAGATCCGCAACGACGTCTGCCTCCACCGCCTGCCGGTCCGGATGCTCGCCAATGGCGGCGGCTACGGCTACGGGGTGATGGGCCCGACCCACCATGCGCTCGAGGATTACGGTATCCTCTCGACGCTGCCCGGCTTGCGCATCCTGGTCCCGGCCTTCGATTCCGACGTCGGCGACGTCGTCGCGGCGGCCGGCGCCTCGCCCGGCCCGGTCTATGTCCGGCTCGGCCGCGGCGAGTTGCCGGCGGGATGCGCCGCCCCGGCCTACGCCCCGTGGCGCCGCCTGCGCTCCGGCCGCGGCCCCGTCGTGGTCGCGGTCGGACCGATGGCGGGGATCGCCTGGGGGGCCTTCGCGCAGGACGGCGAGGCGGGACCGGAGGTCTGGGCGGTGAGCGAGCTGCCGCTCGCCCTCAGCCCCCCGCCGCAGGCCTTCGCGGACGCGCTCGCCGGCCGCACGCTCTGCGTCGTCGAGGAGCACGTCGCGCAGGGCGGCCTCGGCCAGGCGCTCGCCGCCTGGTGCCTGACCAGCGCCGCGGCGCTCACGGGATTCCGCACCGTGACGGCGGCCGGCTACCCGTCCGGCACCTATGGCTCGCAAGGTTTCCATCGGCGCGAGAGCGGCCTCGACGCCGAGGCGCTCCGCGGGCTTCTCGCATGACCCCGACCACCACCGACTGGATCGACAGCCTGAAGGGCCCCATCGCCGTGCTGGGCGCGGGCGGCTTCGTCGGCTGCAACCTCTTCCGCCACATCCTGGCGCGGCGGCGCGACGTCTACGCGGTCGCCCGCACCCTGCCGGCGCCCCGCCTGCGCGGCATCGACCCGAGGCACCTCGTCGCCGTCGACGTCACCGACCGGGCGGCGCTCGCCAGCTTCGCCGAGGCGATCCATCCGGCAACGGTGTTCGACTGCATCGCCTACGGCGCCTACTCGTTCGAGACCGACGCCGACCTGACCTACGCCACCAACTTCACCGCCCTGGTCGACCGGGTGGAGCGGTTCGCGCAAGGCGGGCGGCTCGCCGCCTACATCCATGCCGGCTCCTCCTCCGAGTACGGGCTGAACTCCGCCGCCCCCCCGGAGGACGCGGCGCTCGTCCCCAACAGCGCCTACGCGGTGTCGAAGGCGGCGGCGGCCCAGTACCTCGCCTATGCCGGCAAGACGCGGCGCTGGCCGGTGGCCAACCTGCGGCTCTACTCGGTCTACGGCCCCTACGAGGATGCCAACCGGCTGATCCCGGCCGTGGTCTCGCGGGGAATCGCCGGGGGCTACCCGGATCTCGTCGACCCGACCATCGCCCGCGACTTCGTCTACGTCGAGGACGTGTGCGAGGCCTTCGTGCGCGCGGCCGCCAAGATGTCGCCCGACCTCTACGGCGAATCGATCAATATCGGCACCGGGATCGAGACCACGATCCGCGACCTCGCCGGCACGGCCCGCGAGGTCTTGGGGATCGCGGACGCCCCCCGCTTCGGCGCGATGGCGCCCCGGGCCTGGGACATGGCGCGCTGGCAGGCGAACCCCGAGAAGGCCGAGCGCCTGCTCGGCTGGCGCGCCGGCACGCCGCTGGCGCAGGGGCTCGCCCGCACCGCCGTCTGGATGCGCGAGGCGGGAGCGGACCTCACCGGCCTCACCAAGGCCGGGGCGACGCGCCGGCGCAGCATCGCGGCGATCATCGCCTGCTACAAGGACGAGGAGGCGGTGCCGATCATGCATGCCCGCCTCACGGCGGTGTTTCGCAAGATCGACGTCGACTACGAGATCATCTTCGTCAACGACGCGAGCCCGGACGGGTGTGGCGAGCGCATCCGCGCCTTGTCGGCCACGGACCCGCACGTGCTCGGCATCACGCATTCGCGCAACTTCGGCTCGCAGATGGCGTTCCGCAGCGGCATGGAACTGGCGACCGCCCAGGCCTGCGTGCTCCTCGACGGCGACCTCCAGGACCCGCCCGAGCTGATCGAGCAGTTCCACGCTGCCTGGCTCCAGGGGTACGACGTGGTCTACGGCCGGCGCGTCAAGCGCGACATGCCGGTGATCTGGGGCCTGCTCTACAAGGCGTTCTACCGGGTCTTTGCCGCCTTCAGCTACGTGCGCATCCCGCACGATGCCGGCGACTTCTCGCTGATGGACCGGCGCGTCGTCGGCTGGCTGCTCAACTGCCCCGAGCGCGACCTGTTCATGCGGGGCCTGCGCGCCTATGTCGGCTTCCGCCAGACCGGCGTCGACTACGTGCGCCCCAAGCGGATGTTCGGATCGAGCACGAACAACCTGCTCTCCAACCTCGAATGGGCCAAGCGCGGGATCTTCTCGTTCAGCAACACCCCGCTGAAGCTGCTCACCGCCACCGGGACCGCGCTCCTCGGCCTCTCCGCGCTCCTCGGCCTCGCCATGGTGGTGCTGCACCTCGCCGTTCCCGGCATCGCCCCGCGCGGCGCGGTCTCGACCCAGCTGGCGATCCTGTTCTTCGGCGCCCTCAACCTGTTCGGGATCGGGCTCGTCGGCGAGTACGTCGCCAAGATCATGGAGGAGGTGAAGGCGCGGCCGCGCCTCATCCGGGCGGCGCTGATCCGCAACGGCGCCGCGACCGACCTGCCGCCCGAGGGCGGGACCCGGCCGTGACGCCGGACGCCTCCCGGCCGGACGACACGCCCCGTCGCGGGCTCGGCCACTTGCCCTTCGCGGCAGTGGTGATGCTCGCCGCGGCGCCGAACCTCCTGTTCCTGGCGACCCACCTGGCGAACCGGCCGCTGGCCGTGGGCGCCTGCGCCTGCGTCGCGGCGGCGCTCGCCCTCGTGCTGCGCGACCTCGGCCGGGTGCGGGCGCCGCTCGACGGTCCGCTCCTGCTGGTCTGTCTCGCGACCGCCCTCGTCCTCTGCCTCCTGGGCGGTCAGGCGCACCTGTTCTTCGCCAACGACGACTGGCTGATCCGCGACGCGGTGCTGCACGACCTCGTCGCCGAGCCCTGGCCGGTCGGCTACCTCTATGCCGGCGACGCGACGATGCTGCGCGCGCCGCTCGGCCTCTACCTGCTGCCGGCGGCGATCGGGAAGCTCGTCGGCCTCGCCGGAGCCCATGCCGCGCTGCTGGCCCAGGACACGATCCTGTTCGGTTGCCTGTTCTACGGCTTTGCCCGCCTCGCGCCCTCGCGCCGGCGCGGCCTCGCCCTGCTGGCGGTCTTCGTGGTCTTCAGCGGCTGGGATATCGTCGGCAGCATGATCGTCGACGATCCGCTGATCCCCGGCCGTCATCTCGAGCAGTGGCTCGGCAGCCTGCAATTCTCCTCCCACGTCACGCAGCTCTTCTGGGTGCCGAACCATGCGGCCTCCGGCTGGGTCTTCGTCGGCGCCTACGGCCTGTGGCGGTCCTGCGCCTTGCGGGCGACCTCGCTCGCGGTGGTGTTCGGCCTCTGCGTGTTCTGGTCGCCGCTCAGCATGATGGGCGCCCTGCCCTTCCTCGCCGCGGCACTGGTCGCGGATCTCTCCGCGCGGCGGCTCACCCTCGCGGGCCTGACGGCCCTCGCCTGCGCGGGCCTCGGCCTCGTGCCGGTGGCGCTCTATCTCGGCGCCGACGCCACGCGCGTGCCGCACGGATTGCAGGAGCTAACCAGCACCTTCGCCGGCCGCTACGTCCTGCTGATGGCTCTCGAACTTCTGCCCTTCCTGCTGATCCTCCGGCTTTCGCCGTCCGCGGGCGACCGCTGGACGCGGCGGGAGACCGGCCTCGTCGCCGGTCTGCTGCTCGCCGTGCCGCTGTACCGGCTCGGAGGAGCGGATTTCGTCATGCGCGCCTCGATCCCGGCACTCGCCCTCCTGGCGCTCCGGGTCGGGGCGGCGGTCCCGGACCTGCACGGCCCCCGCCGGATCATCGCGGTGGCGATCCTCGGTTTCGGCGCCGTCACGCCCGTCTACGAGGTGATCCGGGCTCTCCGCGTGCCGGCCTTCGCGGTCAGTTCCTGCTCGCTGCTCGCCGCCGCCCGGACGCCGCCGAACGACGGCCCGCTCTTCCACTACGTCGCCCGGATCGACGACCTGCGGGGGCAGCCCGCCGACCGCGTACTCGCCAAGCCCGAGGCCCTGGTGCGGCGCGTGCCGCAGGCCATGTGCTGGCCCGACCACCCGGCCCACCAGGAGCATGCCGGGACGATCTTCTGAGGCTTTCGTCGGCGGGCCGTCAGCCCGGCCGGCGGGCCGTCACGGTGTAGCCGAGGCAATCCTCGCCCCAGTCGCCGCGCAGGGACAGGGTGCCGATCAGACCGAGCAGGCCGAGGACCGGCAGCAGGGCGAGACCCAGGAGACGTCGCGCCGGATGCCCGGCGGGATCGCCGAGCGGCAGGAGGCAGAGCGCCATCGCCTTGTAGCAGGCGACGGTGACCGGGTTGCCGCGGGCGGTGACGCGGATCTCGCGAAACCCCGCCCGGCGCAGCAGCCGGTCGAGCGAGGACGGCGTGTAGCGCCAGTAATCGTAGGGAACGAAATGCCAGCGCGCCGCGAAGGGCACCGTGAGGACGAGGCGTCCGCCCGGCCGCAGGCAGGCAAAGAGCCGATCGACGAAGGGCGCCGGGGCCTCGACGTGCTCCAGAACCTCCGTGCACAGGACGAGGTCGACGGAGGATGGGGCGACCGGCCAGTCGTCGCCCTCGTAATACTCGGTATCGGGAATGGCGTAGCCGAAGCGGTCGCGGGCGTCGGCCCGGTCGATGCCGCGATAGCGGGCGGTCCGCGGCAGGAGCGGACGGAAGACCTGGGCGCCGCAGCCGACATCGAGCACGTCGCCGGAGGCGGCGGCGAGTTCGCCCCGCAGGTCGCGCCAGGCGGACCCGGCCTGGAGATCGAGCAGGCGGCGGCCGGCAGCGAGCAGGGCGTCCCAGCGGGAGCGGCGGGGGCGGAAGACCGGCGGCTTGAAGCGCTCGGCCGTCGCATCGATCAGGTTGCGGCGCGTGGCGTGCGTGCTCATCCGGTCGCGATCCGATCGCCGAGGGCGCTCATGCGCTCACAGCCGCCATACCGATGCGCGGTGCGGCAGGCTGAGGATAGTGAAGCGAAGTGCCGTCGGTAAGAGATGCCGGAGTAATATGGCGCGCCCGAAAGGATTC
>NZ_JTHF01000323.1 GCF_001043895.1 Methylobacterium indicum | reverse complement strand
GTCGGTTTGCAATGGGTCATGAAGCCTGGCTGCACGGTTCCCGGCCAGGGTCGTGTACCGTGGGCAGGCCAACGCTTCGCCCGCTTAGGTTCTTGTTGTGTCGCAGATTTTTGCCGCCGAACCGGTGTCCACTTCGGCGAAATCTTCCTAGATCGCCTCCGCCGCCCCGTCAGGCGGGACCGGACGGCGCCCGGACCGTCCGGAATGCCGGCGGCGCAGGCCTGACCCGAGGGAACGCCCCGGCCGGGCGCGCGATTGAACCGGCGCCGAGCGGACGGGGTGAGGACCTCGTTTCCGCCGGAGCAGGAGACCGCCCGTGACCCTCATCTCCCGCCGCGACACCCTGGCCGCCGCGGCTGCCGGCCTCGTCGGTACCGCCGCCACCGCCCAAGCGCAGGCACCGGCCGCCCCGTCGGGGCCGCAGCCGATCCGCGGCCGGGACGGCGCCGACATCCTCGGGCCGGTGAACCCGCCCCGGCAAGCAGAGGAACCCTTCACCACCCTGCCGCCGAAGACCGACCACGGCACGATGCCGAACCTCAAATGGTCGTTCACCGACAGCCACATGCGGATCGAGGAGGGGGGCTGGGCCCGCCAGACCACGACCCGCGAATTGCCGATCTCGACCGCGATGGCGGGCGTGAACATGCGCCTCAAGGCCGGCGTCGCCCGGGAGATGCATTGGCACAAGGAGGCCGAGTGGGCCTACATGCTCAAGGGCCGCGCCCGCATCACCGCCGTCGACCAGATGGGCCGCACCTTCGTGGACGACGTCGGCGAGGGCGACCTCTGGTACTTCCCCTCCGGCATCCCGCACTCGATCCAGGGCCTGCCGGGCGAGGTCGACGGCTGCGAGTTCCTGCTCGTCTTCGACGACGGCCATTTCTCGGAGGATTCGACCTTCCTCATCACCGACTGGCTCGCCCACACCCCGCGCGACATCCTGGCGAAGAATTTCGGCGTGCCGGAATCGGCGCTGGCCGGCTTGCCCGACAAGGAGAAATACATCTTCCCGGCGCCGATGCCGGGACCGATCGCCGGCGACAGGACCGGCGGCGCCGGGCCGGTGCCGGAGGGCTTCAGCTACCGCATGCTGGCCCAGGAGCCGATCCGCACCAAGGGCGGCTCCGTCCGCATCACCGATTCCAAGGTGTTTCCGGCCTCGAAGACCATCGCGGCGGCCCTCGTCGAGCTGGAGCCCGGCGCGATGCGCGAGCTGCACTGGCACCCCAACGGCGACGAGTGGCAGTATTATCTCTCCGGCCAAGGCCGGATGACGGTGTTCGGCTCCGAATCGAAGGCCCGGACCTTCGACTACCAGGGGGGCGACGTCGGCTACGTGCCCTTCGCCATGGGCCACTACATCGAGAATACCGGCTCGACGCCGTTGCGCTTCCTGGAGCTCTTCCGCAGCCCGGCCTATGCCGACGTGTCGCTCAACCAGTGGATGGCGCTGACCCCACACGCTCTGGTCCGCGCGCATCTCAATATCGATGAATCGGTGCTGGCCGGGCTGCCGGTGAAGAAGACGCCGGTGGTGCCGGGGTAGGACCGGTTCGCCTCGATGTTCGTTCGGACCGTGCTGACGGTCCCGATATCATCCCGGGGCCGCGCAGCGGAACCCGGGATCCATCATCGCCGAGATTTCAGGATGAGGCGAAGCGTGTTCCGCCCCAGTCCGCCTCGGCAGCGGTTATGGATCCCGGGTTCTCGCCTTCGACGAGCCCCGGGATCGACACGGCGGGTGGAACAGCCGGCGAGACAGCCGATCACTCCCTCTTCACGTCGTCGCCACGGCCGCCTGCGCGTCCCGCGCCGCCGCCTCCTGGCGCCAGGTCGAGGGCTGGTCCGACGACCCCGTGCCGAGCGCGCATTGCACCATCACGCTGTCGGCCCAGCGGCCGTGGCGGTAGGCCACGGCCGGCAGATGGCCGACACGCGTGAAGCCGCAGGCCTCGTGCAGGCGCAACGACGCTTCGTTCTCGGCGTCGATATAGCCGATCATCTGGCGGTAGCCGCCCGCCGCGCAGGCCTCGATCAGGGCCGGCAGCAGGCGCCGGCCGATGCCGGCATGCAGATGCCCGGCATGGACGTAGATCGAGTGCTTGAGCGTGTAGCGGTAGGCCGGCCGCTTGCGGAACGGCACCGCGTAGGCGTAGCCCGCCACCATTCCGTGGCGCTCGGCCACGAGGTGGGGCAGGCGCTTCGACCGCATGTTCTTGCGCCGGCGCTTGAGGTCGTCAGGCCGGAGCCGGTCCTCCTCGAAGTCGCCCGTATCGCCGACGCCGTGGCGGATGTGGTGCTCGTAGATGTCGATCATCGCCGCGACGTCCGCGTCGGTCGACGGGCGGATGACGATCCCGGGCTGGGTCGGCGCCGAATCCATCAGCGCCCCTCCCGCAGCACGTAGGTGTAGAAGCGGATGCGCCCGTCCGGCTCGACCTGGCGGTAGACGCCCTGGATCTCGGCCTCGAAGCCGGGAAACAGGTTGGCGGCGGCCTCGAACATCTTGAAGTAGTCGAGCATGGGCTTGGCCCGCTCGTCCAGCCGCTCGCCCGGCAGCACCGTACCGATGCCGGGCGGGTAGACCAGCATCAGGGTCGTGGCGATGCGCCCCTCGGCCTCGGCGATCGGCACGAAGTCGACGTTGTTGCGGGTCAGCATCTGGGCCGCGGCCTTGGGCGGCATCACCATCTCGGGCAGGTGCTCGGGCATGAACTGCTTGCGCTGGAGCCCCGAGGTGTCCGACTGGCGGTGGAAGGCGTGGTAATCGGCGCAGAGGTCGCGCAGGCGCACGCCGCCATAGCGCTGCGGCCGGCGCCGGACGAATTCCGGCATCGCCTCTTCGAGCAGTACGTTGTCGTCGTGCAGGCGCTTGAAGGCGACGAGGCCGGAGATCAGCGTGCCGGCCTTCGAGGATTCGACGCCGGGCGTCAGCAGGAAGAGCAGCGAGTTGAGGTCGTTCTTCTCCGGGACGATGCGGTTCTCGCGCAGGTACTGGGCGACGATTGGCGCCGGCACGCCGTGCTCGGTGTATTCTCCCGTCCGCCGGTCGAAGCCCGGGGTGAGCACGGTCAGCTTGTTCGGGTCGGTGATGGCGTAGCCCGGCGCGACATGGGTGAAGCCGTGCCAGCCGGCCCCCGGCTTCAGCTCCCAGTGGCGCGCGTCGGAAGCGAGCTCGTCGGTCGGCAGGCTCTCCCACGGCACTTCCGCGCCGCCGGCCCCCGTCGCCATGTCGGGCACGAAGGGATCGAAGAACCAGCGGCGCTTGGGGTCGCGCTCGTTCTCCTCGAATTCCTTGCGAATCGCCCGCACCTTCTTGCGCCACTCGATGCCCAGCCGGATCGTGTCGTCCCACAGGATCATGCCGGAGCGCCCCTTCATCATCTGGGCGCCGACGTCGAGGGAGGCGAAGAGCGGGTAGAACGGCGAGGTCGAGGCGTGGACGAGGAAGCTCTCGTTGAGGCGCCGGTGCTCCACCCGCCTCGTCTGGCCGCGGATATGGCCGTCCTTGGTGTGGATCTGCGAGGCCTGGGAGAAGCTCGCAAGCTGCTTGTGGGTCGATTGCGTGGCGATGATGCCGGGCGAGGTCTCGTCCAGCCCCGTCAGCCCCATGGCGTAGCGGCCCTGGAACAGCGGATGGAACTTCATGAAGCCGGCCCAGGCCTCGTCGAACAGGATGTAGTCGCAGAGATGGCCGATCCTGGCGACGATCTCGCGGGCGTCGTAGATCGTGCCGTCATAGGTGCATTGCTCGATCACCGCGACGCGGAACGGGCGTTCCTTGCACCACGCCTCCTTGTCCTTGACGAGCGGATTGTCGCGGATCTTCCGGCGGATTTTTTCTTCGTCCAGCGCCTCGTGGAAGATCGGCCCGATCAGCCCGTAGGCGTTGCGGTCGGTCTCGAGGAAGATCGGGATGCCGCCGCCGAGGAAGAGCGCGCCGTGATGCGCCGCCTTGTGGTTGTTGCGGTCGAACAGCACCAGGTCGTCCTCGGCCACCAGCGAGGACAGCACGATCTTGTTCGAGGCCGAGGTGCCGTTGAGCACGAAGTAGGTCTTTTCGGCCCCGAAGATCTGGGCTGCCTCCTTCTGCGCCTTGAGCGCCGGGCCCTCGTGGGTCAGGAGATCGCCGAGATCGAGGACCGAGTTGTCGAGGTCGTCGCGAAAGATCGCCTCGCCCAAGTGCTCGACGAAGATGCGGCCGATCGGCGAGCGGTTGTAGAAAATGCCGCCGTTGTGGCCCGGGCAGGTCCAGAGCTGGTTGCCCTTCTCGGCGTAATCGACGAGGGCTCCGAAGAACGGGGTCTTCAGGGTCTCGGCATATTGCGTGACGCGGCTGACGAGGCCGCGGGCGATGAATTCTGGGGTCTCTTCCGCCAGGAAGATGTAGCCGTCGATGAAGTCGAGGAGCTCGACGGGGATGTCCTCGAGCCGCTTGCGCCGGACCATGATGACGATCGGCATCTCGAGGCCGCGCTTGCGCATCATGTCGATGAGCGCCGCCGCCTTGCCGTCGAGGCCGCGCTTGCCCCAATCCACCACCAGGCAGCCGACCGCCGCATCGGTCTGCACCGCGATCGCCGCATCCTCGACCCGCCGCGCCCGCACCACCTCGAAGCCGCGATGCTCGACCGCCGCCACGATCTGGTTGACGCGCGCGCCCTCGAGGTCGTCCGGGTCGAAGGCCGGCGTGCACATCAGCACGGTGAAGCGGCGGTGGAAGTCCATCGGGCGGGGCTCCTGTCCTGGGCAGTCGGACCTGCGTGTCGGCCCCTCTCATGACGTTCCGATGACGGTCCCGGCCCTGCGGCGAATCCACTCCCCCGGGCGATGCCGGCATGGGGAAGGCGGCGACGCGCCGGACATCCGGGCATCTCTCGCGGGCATCTCTCGCGGGCATCCCCCGCCCCGCACGCCAATCCGCCATGCGGCCTAATCGGGGTGGACCTTCGCCGGGGCCGGTCAGGCGCTGACTAATCCACTCTGGGTACCGCCGACCGAGTTTGCGGCCGAGTAGCCCGCGCGATGCGCAAGGCTTGGGTGAATCTCCGGGCCGGCATGAAGCCGTTGCGCGACGTGAAGGCGGCCCGATTACAAAAAGCATCTGTGGGTAATTCGGCGCTGACCGTACGACGGTGGGTTGAAACTGCACGCGTGTGCCCGATATCGGCTCCAGGCCCGCTCGTCGGGTGCGTTGATTTAGGACAAATATCCGTGTCGCAAGAAGATCTGGTCCAGGACGTCGACTTCGTGGCGCTCGCCGCCGACGTCGTGTCCGCCTACGTCGCCAACAACTCGGTTCCGGCCGCCGACCTCGCCGGCCTGATCGGCACCGTGCACAACGCCTTCGTCTCCCTCGGCCAGCCGGTCGCCAAGGAGGCCGAGAAGCCGACCCCGCTGATGCCGATCAAGAAGACGGTGACCCCGGACTACCTGATCAGCCTCGAGGACGGGAAGCAGTACAAGTCGCTCAAGCGTCACCTCTCCACCCGGGGCCTCACCCCCGAGGAGTACCGCCGCAAGTGGGGCCTGCCGCACGACTACCCGATGGTCGCCGCCAACTACGCCGCCCAGCGCTCGGAGCTGGCGAAGAGCATCGGCCTCGGCCGGGGCCGCACCGTCGCGGCGGCCGCCAAGCGCGCCACCTCGGATGCGGTCGTGAAGGCCCCCGTCGCCGACGCCAAGGCGGACGCCAAGGCCGCCGGCAAGCCGTCCAAGCGCGCCCGCGCCTGAGGGCCGACCGACGCCGACGAGCGACGCGCACGTGACGCGGCCGTGAAGGGCGACCTGCGGGGGCAGGTCGCCCTTCGCGCGTCGCGTCACATCAGCTCGCCGTGCCAGGTCACGAAGCCGAGCGGCGGTACGCCGGCTGGATCGGGGCGGGTGAGCCGTCTCCGTTCGGCCCTGTCCGGCTCCGCGGTGCCGCGCGCGCTGCGGCGATACTCGCCGGGCGGCACGCCGACCGCGTCGCGGAACAGGCGGCCGGCATGGCTCGGCGAGGTGAAGCCCGCCGCCGTCGCGAGTTCGTCGATCGTGCGGTGCTCGTCGGGCTGCGACAGGGACCGGCGCAGCTGCGCCACGCGCCGCTGCTGCACGAACCGGGCGACGCCGCCGGCCGGCTCGAACAGGCGGTAGAGCACGCTGCGCGACACGCCGATCCCGGCCGCGATCGTCGCGACGGACAGATCCCGGTCGCCCAGATGCCGATCGATGAAGGCCGTGGCGCGTGCCCGCGCCCGTCCGGCGGCGACGGGAGGCGGGACCGGCGCGGCGCGGTCGCGCAGGGAGGCGAGCGTCGCACCCAGCAGGAGGCAGAGCGACTCGGTCGCGACGCCGGCGAGGTTCGGCGTCAGCCCCGCGGCGTGCGCGGCGAGCGAGCGCAGGAAATCGATCGACAGGCCCGCCTCGCGCGGGCCCAGCACCAGCCCGTGCAGGTCGAGCCCGTCGAGGACGGCCGGGTCGAGGCGGTCGCGGGCGATCGCCGCGGTGACGATGCGCGCGCCCGTGGTCCAGGTGCGCTGCGGGCGGGTGAGGTCGAACAGCGCGAGGCTCCCGGCCTCGACCGCGCGGACCGCGTCCTGCACCTCCAGCATCATGCGGCCGGCGAGGACGAGGTGAAGCGTGACGTGGTCGAAGCCGTCGCGGGCGACCCGGCGCGGCCCGCGGGCATGCGACACTCCGGCGAGCTGCCGGTCGAAGATCAGCATCCGTGGCAGCCGGTGGGCGACGACCTCGGTCCGCAACGGCCCGGGCAGGCGATCGACGTCGGTGCCGCTGCTGTAGAGGTCGCGATACGCCTCGAACGCGTCGTCGTCGGCGGCGAGGTCCGGGCCGAGGGTGATCGTGTCCATCGCGCGCGCGGGCGGCTCCTCGGCTGGTTTCCCCTCGGGCAGACGCCGGTTCCGCGACGGAGACCTGCGATCCACCGGGGCGATGGGCGACACGACGCTTCGGCATGCCGAGGCCGGTTGCTCAGCGGCACATCCCTGCCGCTGGGGCCGCTGGTCTCCCGAGGTAGCGCGCACCGAGCAGAAGGGCAACGAGTCCCGCCCCGTAGGCCGGCAGGCTGGCGGCCAGCAGGGCGTGGCCGAGCGCGGCCTCGCCGAAGACCCGGTCGGCCAGAAGCCCGACCAGTGGCGGGCCGAGGCCGAACCCCGCCAGCGTGATGCAGGCCATGAACGGCGCGGTGACGCGGCCGCGCAGCGCCCGCGGCGTCATGATCTGCAGGCCCGCCAGCGTGGCGACCGAGCCGATGCCCAGGCCGAAGATCAGGGCGGCGAGGGCCGCAAGCGCGAGCGCGAGGCGGTCGGTCAGTCCCAGCGTCGCGGCGAGCGGCAGGGTGCCGAGGAGCGAGCCGAGGATCAGCCGTCCGCCGGGCAGGCCCCGCCGTGCGGTGCGGTCGAGGAGGCGTCCGCCGGTGAACTGGCCGAGGGGCGCGGCGACGGCGACGATCACCCCGAACAGCATCCCGGCCGAGGACAGAGGCAGGCCGAAGCGCCGCACGAGCAGCGTCACCGCCCAGGCGTTGGTGGTCTGCACCACCAGGGTGACGGCGGTCCCGGCGATCGCGATGGCGGCGTAGCGCCCGGCATGCCGGGCGAGCCAGGGGGCGAGGGCGGTCCGCCGCGCCGGCCGCCTCCCGCCCCGATCCGGATCGGGCAGACGCAGCATCAGGGCCGCCAGGACGAGGTTCGGCAGCACGCTTAGGGCGAACAGCACCCGCCAGGCCGCGACCGGGGCACCGAGGCCGAGGGGGACCGCGGCCGGCAGCAGGGCGAGGAGCCCGCCGCCGAGCATCAAGGCCGTCCCGCGCCCCAGGGTGGCGCCGGCGGTGTAGAGGGAGACGCCGTGACCGATCCGGTCCGGCGGCTGACGTGCCGCGATGAGAGCCAGGGCGGCCGGGGTGAGCACCGCCTGGCCGAGGCCGAGCACCGCCCGGCCGAGGACGAACTCGCCGAGGCCGGTCGCCAGCCCGCAGGCCAGGGAGGCCAGGCCCCAGACCAGGATCCCGCCCGCGATCAGGCGCGGGCGGTGAACCCGGTCGACCAGGGGGCCGACCGCCAGGGAGGCGACGGCGTAGGTCGCCACGAAGGCGGTCCCCTGGGCGAGGCCGAGCTCGAAATCGCTCAAGGCCAGGTCGGCCTTGATCGCCGGGGCGACAAGGGCGGCGATGAACCGGTCCGCGAAGGCCAGGAGATGGGCGGCGGCGAGCAGCCACACCCCCGGCCAGGCCGGCGCGAGGGAGAAGCCCCCGGGGCGGGACGCGCGCACCGGATCAGGCGTCGCCGGGTGCAAGGCCGGAACCGGCTGCGGCGCGGATCTCGCCCATGCGGGGTGGCTCTCTCGGCTCGGGGGACGTGCCGCGATCGAGGCGGGATCGCGCGACGGCAGGATATGGGCCTCGTCGCAGAAAACGTCGCCGCTCGATAGCCCGTCGGGAGAGCCCGGCTTTTCGGCCGCGGGCTTGCCAGCGCGGCCGGCCTGCGCTTCAGTCGCGCCCGGGCGGCGCGGGCCGAGGGCACGCCGGGCGCGCCGGGGCTCCCCCTCGCGGAGCCGACCTCCCGAGTGCTGCGCCCGGCCGGCGACGACCGGCGGGCCCTTCGTCCCGGATGTCTTCCATGGATCAGGCCAAGAATCAGGCCGAGGATCAGGCCGAGTTTGCCGCCAAGCTCGCGGCCCTGCGCGCCCGCTATCTCGACGCCACCGGCGGCGACATCGACGACCCGGATTTCGCCAAGGCGGCGCGTCAGCAATTCAGCGAGAGCGACCGGCGCAAATGGCCGTTCGCGGACGTCGCGACCTTCCTCGACCTGCCGTACCGCCCCGACGCCGCGACCCTCCCCGATTTCGGCGGCCTCGACGTGGCGCTGATCGGCGTGCCGATGGATCTCGGCGTCACCAACCGGGCCGGCGCCCGCCACGGGCCGCGGGCGGTGCGGGCGGTGGAGCGCGTCGGCCCCTACGAGCACGTCCTGCGGATGACGCCGGCCGCCGAGCTGAAGGCCGCCGATATCGGCGACGTGCCGTTCCGCAGCCGCTTCTCCCTCGAGAGCTGCCACCAGGACATCGAGGACTTCTTCTCGACCGTGGTGAAGGCCGGCGTGATCCCGCTCGCGGTCGGCGGCGATCACTCGATCAGCCGCGCCACCTTGCGGGCGGTCGGCGCGTCGCGCCCGGTCGGCATGATCCATATCGACGCCCATTGCGACACCGGCGGCGTCTACGAGGGCTCGAAGTTCCACCATGGCGGCCCGTTCCGGCAGGCGGTCCTCGACGGCGTGCTCGATCCGGCCCGCACGATCCAGATCGGCATCCGCGGCGGCGCCGAGTACCTGTGGGAGTTCTCCTACGTCTCGGGCATGACGGTGATCCATGCCGAGGAGGTGCCGCAGCTCGGGATTCCCGCGGTGATCGCCCGGGCCCGCGCGGTCGTGGGCGACGGCCCCACCTACCTCTCCTTCGACGTCGACAGCCTCGATCCCGGCTTCGCACCCGGCACCGGAACGCCCGAGATGGGTGGTCTGATGCCGCGCGAGGTGCTGGAGCTGCTGCGGGGGCTCGCCGGCCTGACCATCGTCGGCGGCGACGTGGTCGAGGTGGCGCCGCAATACGACCCGACCAGCAACACCGCGCAATGCGCCGCGCAGGTGCTGTTCGAATTGCTGTGCCTCGTCGCGGCGGGGCGGAAGGGCGGTTAGCCGCCCCCTCCGCGGGCCGGGGCTTCACCCCCCGGCCACGCCCTGCGTATCGACGTACACCGCGTAGAGCGACTGGCTCGCCGCCATGAACAGCCGGTTGCGGTGGCGACCGCCGAAGCAGAGGTTGGCGCAGCGCTCCGGCAGGCGGATGCGGCCGATCAGGGTGCCGTCCGGGTTGAACACCATCACCCCGTCGAGGGCGTCGTCGCCCATGCCCCAGCCGCACCAGAGGTTGCCGTCGGTGTCGCAGCGGAAGCCGTCCGGCGTGCCCGGCCCGGCATCGATGTGGACGCGCCGGTTGCTGAGGCGCCCGCCCGAGACGTCGAAGGCGAGGATGCGGCGGTTCGGCTGCGCCCGCGACTCGACGAGGTAGAGGATCGATTCGTCGGGGGAGAAGCACAGGCCGTTCGGACCGGCGAGGTCGGTCGCCGCTGCCTCCAGCACCCCCGTGACCGGGTCGAGGCGGTAGACGTTCTGCGGCAGTTCCGGCTCGGCCCGCTCGCCCTCGTAGTTGCCGAGGATGCCGAAGGGCGGATCGGTGAACCAGACCGCGCCGTCGCGGGCCACCACCACGTCGTTGGGCGAGTTGAGGCGCTTGCCCTCGAACGTGTCGGCCAGCACCGTGATGGCGCCGTCATACTCGGTGCGGGTGACGCGCCGCCCGCCATGCTCGCAGGTGACGAGGCGGCCCTGGCGGTCGCGGGTGTTGCCGTTGGCGAAGTTCGACGGCTTGCGGAAGGCCTGGACCGCGCCCGTCTCCTCGTCGAAGCGCAGGATGCGGTTGTTCGGGATGTCGCTCCACAGGAGGTAG
>NZ_JTHF01000322.1 GCF_001043895.1 Methylobacterium indicum | reverse complement strand
CGCCTGCAGCGGCTCGGGGCGCCGCCCCGAGCCGCTGCAGGCGGTGGCGGGCGAGATCGAGGCCAAGGGCCGGCGCGCGCTGGCGCAGCCGACCGATATCGGAGACGAGGCCTCGGTGATCGAATTGTTTCGCCGCGTCGAGGAGACGTTCGGCCGCCTCGACGTGCTGTTCAACAATGCCGGCATCGGCGCGCCGCCGGTCGAGCTCGACGAACTGCCCGTCGCGACCTGGAAGGCGGTGGTCGACACCAACCTCACCGGCGCCTTCCTGTGCACCCAGGGCGCGTTCCGGCTGATGAAGAAGCAGCAGCCGCGCGGCGGGCGCATCATCAACAACGGCTCGATCTCGGCCCATGTCCCGCGGCCGTTCTCCGCGCCCTACACCGCCACCAAGCACGCGATCACGGGCCTCACCCGCTCGACCTCGCTGGACGGGCGCGCCCACGACATCGCCTGCGGCCAGGTCGATATCGGCAACGCCGCCACCGACATGACCGTGCGGATGCAGGCCGGCGTGCCCCAGCCCGACGGCTCGACCCGGCCCGAGCCGACCATGGACGCCAAGCACGTCGCCGACGCGGTGGTCTACATGGCGAGCCTGCCGCTCGACGCCAACGTGCAGTTCATGACCGTGATGGCGACCAAGATGCCGTTCATCGGCCGCGGCTGAGGCGAGGGCAGGGGCTTCCGGAACGGGGGGCTTCCGCACCCGCGGCCTCTGGCCCTGCGACGCCGGCTTGGGGTAGAGAGGCGGCGCGGGCGCCGACGAAAGGCGCCCGTGCGTCCCCGTACGGGGATCATCCTCCCTCACCGACGACCGGGCCGCTGGCGGACCCGCGACAGATCCCCGGGTCCGGGCTAGACACCTCCCATGCTGATGCAGACAGACGCCCCGCGCGCCCCCGCCGATCCGGTCGCCCGGCGCCGCACCTTCGCGATCATCTCGCACCCGGATGCCGGCAAGACCACGCTGACCGAGAAGCTGCTCTTGTTCGGCGGCGCGATCCAGCTCGCCGGCGAGGTCAAGGCCAAGCGCAACCGCGTCTCGACCCGCTCGGACTGGATGGGCATCGAGAAGGAGCGCGGCATCTCGGTCGTCACCTCGGTGATGACCTTCGAGTACGGCGACTGCGTCTTCAACCTGCTCGACACGCCGGGCCACGAGGACTTCTCGGAGGACACCTACCGGACGCTGACCGCGGTCGATTCCGCCGTGATGGTGATCGACGCGGCCAAGGGCATCGAGGCGCGCACCCGCAAGCTGTTCGAGGTCTGCCGCCTGCGCGACATCCCGATCGTCACCTTCGTCAACAAGCTCGACCGGGAATCCCGCGACCCCTTCGACCTCCTCGACGAGATCGAGAAGACGCTCGCCCTCGACGTCGCGCCGGTCACCTGGCCGATCGGGCGCGGCCGGAGCTTTGCCGGCACCTACGACCTGCTGCGGCGGCGCGTCCGCCGGCTCGACGCGGCCGACGATGCCGGCACCGTGCCGGTCTCCGGGATCGACGACCCGCTCTTCGACGACTTGCTGCCGGAGGCCGGCGACGCCGCGACCTGGCGCGAGGAGGCCGAGCTGGCCGAGGGCGGCTGCAAGCCGTTCGACCTCGAGGCGTTCCGCGAGGGCCACCTGACCCCGGTGTTCTTCGGCAGCGCCCTGCGCAATTTCGGCGTGCGCGACCTGATCGACGGGCTCGCCGAGGTGGCCCCCCCGCCGCGCGGCCAGGACGCCGACACCCGGGCGGTCGCCCCGACCGAGCCGAAGATGACCGGGTTCGTGTTCAAGATCCAGGCGAACATGGACCCGAACCATCGGGACCGCATCGCCTTCATGCGGGTCTGCTCCGGCAAGCTCAGCCGCGGCATGAAGGCGCGGCTGGTGCGCACCGGCAAGCCGATCTCGCTCTCCTCGCCGCAATTCTTCTTCGCCCAGGACCGGGCGATCGCGGACGAGGCCTATGCGGGCGACGTCGTCGGCATCCCCAACCACGGCACCCTGCGCATCGGCGACACGCTCACCGAGGGCGAGGAGCTGGTCTTCCGCGGCGTGCCGAGCTTCGCTCCCGAGATCCTGCGCCGGATCAAGCTCACCGACGCGATGAAGGCCAAGAAGCTGCGCGAGGCCTTGCAGCAGATGGCCGAGGAGGGCGTGGTGCAGCTCTTCCTGCCCCAGGACGGATCGGGCGCCATCGTCGGCGTCGTCGGCGCGCTGCAGCTCGACGTGCTGAAGGAGCGGCTCCAGGCGGAGTACGGCCTGCCGATCGACTACGAGCCGACCCGCTTCACCATCTGCCGCTGGATCGAGGCGGAGGACCAGGCCGAGCTCGACAAGTTCATCGGTTCGCACGGCTCGTCGATGGCGAGCGACCTCGACGGAGCACCGGTCTACATGGCGACCACGGGCTTCTCGCTCAAATACGAGGAGGACCGGGCGCCGGCGATCCGCTTCACCGACGTCAAGGACTACCAGAAGCGGCGGGCGTGAGGATGGTCCGGCGCGGCCCCGGGCGGGGCGGCGCCGGGTTCAGAACTTGCCGAGCAGCGGGAAGTCGACGTTGAGGCTGGAGAGCGGGCCGACCGGGGTCTCGCGCTTGCGCGGCCGGCCGTTGAGCACCTGCTTGAGCTTGGTCTTCAGGAGCGAGAGGTCGAACGGCTTGAGGATGAAGGCGTCCGCCCCGGCGAGGTGGGCGACGTTGATGTCCTCGAAGCTGAACGAGGTCTCGGTCAGGATGAACGGCGTGTTGTGCAGCGTGTCGTCGGCCCGGATCTCGCGCAGGAGCTGGATCCCGTCCATCGGCTCCATGTCGAGGTCGGAGATCACCAGGCCGTAGCGCTTGGTGCGCAGCTGCTCCAGCGCCTGCGGCCCGTCGGTCACGCCCTCGACCTCCGGGAAGCCGAGGCGGTTCATCAGCTCGGTGACGAGGCGGACGAGTTTGGCCTGGTCGTCGACGATCAGGATCGGGGGTGCTTCGCTCATCGGGATCAGCCAGCGGGTTGGGTTTCATGACGGGCCGTCGGGGGCTCCCGGCGGCGCTTAGACGAACAGATGGTCGATACCCTGCTTGGCCATCGTGTCGGCCTGGAGAGCCTGGGCCAGCGCGTGGATCGTGCTCGCCTTCGGGGTGCCGCGCTGGAGCATCGGCGCCAGGTTGGCCTTCTGGAACAGGGCGTCGTTGGTCGCGGTGCGCAGGACGTAGGCGAACGACGTCACGAACTCGCGCTTGGCGATCTCGCGCCACTCGACGATGTGCACGTCGCGGTGGCGGGAATCTCCGCCGATCCGCTGGAAGGTGTCCTGCACCGACATCCGTTCCCCCTCGAGGATCTGGATGAAGTAGCCCTGATCCACGATCAGCAGGCTGGTGATCACCGAGAACTCGTTCTTCTTCTGTGCGTGCCGGGCGATCTCGTTGATCTGGCGCAGGCGCGCGGCCGGATCGGCGGAGAGCTGAGCCCGCGAGAAGTAGATCAGGTGAATGAGGCTGCTTCGCTTGCTCGTTCGCATATCCTGGGGCCCAGCACCGTCCAGACATGCAGCTAAGGGCAAGAGGTTCAACAGCACGTAAACGTCATGCCCCCTGTCCCACGGCAGATTTTGCCGGACGGCGCCGGCCGGGCCCGGCGGGTTTTGCCGCCCCACCCCTCTGCATTCCAGTGAAATCAAGGACTTGGCCGTGGCACGCGGCTTGCGGATCATCCCCCGAATGACCTTGGCGGGACGGAGCCCTGGGTAAGATGGACGTTTTCGGCGCGCTTCAGACCTCGGTGTCGGGCCTCAAGGCCCAGGCCTTCAGCCTCGAGAACATCTCGGGCAACATCGCGAATTCCCAGACCGTCGGCTACAAGCGGATCGACACCGACTTCGTCGACATGCTGACCGAGCGGCCGACCAAGCAGCAGGCCGCCGGCGGCGTCGCGGCGTTCTCGCAGCTGACCAACAACCTGCAGGGCGGCGTGGCGTCGACCGGCGTCGCCACCAACATGGCGCTCAGCGGCGACGGCTTCTTCACGGTGCAGACCAAGGGCAGCGACGCGGGCGGCAGCCCGGTCTTCTCGGCCAACAACCTCTATACCCGCCGCGGCGACTTCGCGGTGGACCGCGACGGCTACCTCGTCAACGGCGCCGGGGCCTACCTGACGGGCCAGAGCCTCGACCCGGCGACCGGCGTCTCGACCGGCAGCGGCCCGATCAAGATCGCCGGCACCTCCCTGCCGGCCAAGGCCACGACGAGCATCTCCTACGCCGCCAACCTGCCGAGCACCCCGGCCACCGCCTCGGGCTCGGCGCTGCTGGGCACGCTGCCGGGTGGCGACGCCCGGGTGCTCTCCGGCACCGCGGCGACCGCTCCGTCGGTGGCGGCCTCCGACACCGCCGCCTTCGTCAAGTCCAGCGTCGCCGGCGGCGAGCTCACGGCCTATTCGGGCACCGGCTCCCCGGTGAGCCTGCAGATGCGCTGGGCCAAGGTCGCTGATGCCGACGCCGCGGCCGGCACCAGCGGCACCTGGAACCTGTACTACGCCGACCAGACCGCCACCGGGACCTCCGCCGGCACCTGGAAGAATGTCGGCACCGCCTTCACCTTCAACGGCAGCGGCCAGCTCACCGCGCCGACCGGGACCAGCCTCAGCATCCCGGACGTGACGGTGAACGGCACCAAGCTCGGCGCGGTGGCACTCGATTTCGGCACCGGCGGCCTCACCCAGTACGGCTCGGCGGCCGGCGAGGTCACCACCAACACCCTGCAGCAGAACGGCTACGCCGCCGGCACCCTGAATTCGCTGGCGGTGACGAGCGACGGCAAGCTCACCGGCACCTATTCCAACGGCAACAGCGTGGCGCTGGCCCAGGTCGGGGTGGCCCGCTTCAACGCGCCCAACAGCCTCAAGGCGGTCTCGGGCGGCAACTACGCCGAGACGGCGGAATCCGGCGGCCCGCTCGCCGGGCTCGCCGGCGGCACGATCATCGGCGGCAACGTCGAGCAGTCGAACACCGACACCGCGGGCGAGTTCTCGAAGCTCATCGTCACCCAGCAGGCCTACTCGGCCAACACCCGGGTGATGTCGACCGCCCAGCAGATGATGTCCGACCTCATCAACGTGATCCGCTGACGGCGGCTCACCTCGGTTCCGTACCGGCCCCGGCCGGCCGCACGACGCGGCCCGGCCGGGCCCGACCCGCCCGCCCGCGAGCGGCCGGAGCGCGGCGCGGTCCCGATCGGGGGCGCGGCATCCCGGCCCTTCTCCCGCCTACCCGGATCAGACCGATGTCCCTCAACGCCCTCAACACCGCGACCGCCGGACTGCAGGTGACGCAGGCGGCGATCGGCCTCGTCTCGCAGAACGTCGCCAATGCGGGCACCGCCGGCTACGTCAAGCGCAGCCTCACGTCGGTCTCGACCCTCGGGAATTCCGGCGTCGCGACGGGGACGATCGGCCGGACCCTCGACGCGGTCTCGCTCAAGCAGCTGCGGCTCGAGACCGCCGGGGCGGCCTATACCGGGCTCTCGGCCAAGGTGCAGGGCCAGCTCGACGCGCTCTACGGCACGCCCGGGACCCCCTCCGCCCTCGACGGGGTGATGAACGCCTTCGCCCAGTCGCTCCAGGCGCTGGCGACCGACCCGACCTCCGCCGCCTCCCGGGCGAGCGCAGTGAGCGCGGCCAAGACCGTCGCCACCACCGTCTCGGGCATCGCGCAGGGCGTGCAGGACCTGCGCAGCGGCCTCGAATCGCAGCTCGGCAACGACGTGTCGGCCGCCAGCACGCTGCTCGCCCGGGTCGCCTCGCTCAACGGCAAGATCGCCGGGGCCTCGAAGACCGAGCCCGCCACCGCCGATCTTCTCGACCAGCGCGACCAGGCGATCAACACGCTGTCGCAATACCTCGACGTCAAGGTGAACGCGCAGTCCGACGGCTCGGTCTCCCTGCTCACCGCTTCGGGCGCGACCCTCGTCGACCACGGCGCCGCCGCGAGCCTCGCCTTCGACGGCCGCGGCGCCCTGACGCCTCAAGCGCAGTATGCGGCCGATCCGAAGACCCGCGGCGTCGGCACCGTGACGGCGACGACGCCGGCCGGCGCCACGATCGACCTCGTCGCCACCGGGGCGATCCGCTCCGGCTCGATCGCCGCCGCGGTCTCCTTGCGCGACGACACCCTGGTCCAGGCCCAGCGCCAGCTCGACGACCTCGCGGGCGGCCTGTCGCGGGCGCTGAGCGACCGTCCGGCGACGGGGACCGCGGCCTCCGCGAACGGGCTCTCGGGCTTCGACATCGACCTCACCGGGCTCCAGGCCGGCAACGCCGTGACCCTCGGCGTGCGCAACGCCGCCGGGGTCGGCCGCAACCTGATCCTGATGCCGACGAACGGCGCGGCGCCCGACCCGATCGACCCGGGGCTCACCGACGATCCGACCGCCCTCGTCGTCCCGGTCGACATCTCGGGCGGGTCCTCGACCTTCGCGGCCCAGATCGGCGCGGCGCTCGGCGCCGGCTTCAGCGTGTCGGGCACGCCCGGCGGCACGGCCGGCGCGGTGCGCATCCTGTCGGACCCGTCCGCCCTGGCGCTCACGGGAGCGAGCGCCTCCGTCACCGTGCCGACGAGCGCCGCCGACACGAAGGCCGGCAGCGGCCAGCTCGCGCTGTTCGTCGATGCCGGGACCGGCGGCGGCGTGTTCACCGGCTCCTTCGAGGGCGGCTCGCACCTGACGGGCTTCGCCCAGCGCCTCGCCGTCAACCCGGCGGTCGCGGCGGATTCCGCCACGATGGTGGACTACGCCGCCTCGACCGCGGCGGGCGACACCGCCCGGCCCCGCGCCCTCGCGGACGCGCTGACCACCCGGACCCTGACCTTCTCGGCGGCGAGCGGCGTCGGCGGCGTCAGCGCCCCGCGGGCGGCCACGGTGGTCGGGTTCACCCAGTCGGTGATCGATGCCCGCGGTGCCGCCAGCGCCGAGGCCCAGCAGCTCGACGAAGGGCAGCAGATCGCCCTGTCCTCGGCCCAGAGCCGCTTCGGCAAGGAATCCGGGGTCAGCGTGGACGAGGAGATGTCCAAGCTGATCCAGCTCCAGACCGCCTACAGCGCCAATGCCCGGGTGCTGACGGCCGCCCGCGACATGCTCGACACCCTGCTCCGGATCTGACGAGGAACGCCCGCGATGACCATCGCCCCCTTCGCGGCCGGCAGCGCCGCCGCCGACCTCAACACCCGCCGCCTCGTCGCCATGAAGGCGTCGCTCGGCACGCTCTCGAACCAGCTCTCCACCGGCCGGACCGCCGAGACCTACGGAGGCCTCGGCAGCGGGCGCACCCAGAGCCTCGCCGCCCGCGCCCAGATCGGCGCCCTCGACGGCTACATCGCGGCGGCCGGCACCGGCGCGAACCGGGTCGCGCTCGCGACCGCCAGCGTGCAGCAGGTCGCGACCCTGGGCTCCACCGCCTATAGCGGCCTCGTCGGCGCCCAGGCGAGCTCCGGCGCCGCGGGCCGTCCCCTCCTGCAGCAGAGCGCGGCGGGACAGCTCGGCGGCGTCCTCGACGCCCTCAACCAGAGCGACGGCCGCCAGTACATCCTGGGCGGCCGGGTCACCGACCGGCCCCCGGTCGAGACCGAGAGCCGCATCCTCGACGGCGATTCCGAGGCCGGCCTCGACGGGGTCAAGGCGGTGATCGCCGAGCGCCAATCCGCCGATCTCGGTGCCGGCACGACGAAGACCGGGCGGCTCGACCTCTCGGCCGCGGGCGCGGCCGTGAGCCTGTCGGAGAGCGCCAGCGCCGGGGTGCGGGAGAATTTTGGCTTCACCCTCGGCCGCGTCGTCAGCTCGAACCCGGGCGGCCTCTCGGTCGCCCTCACGGCGGCCCAGCCCTCGACCGCGACCCTGTCCTTCACGAGCCAGCCGCGGGACGGCGACATCGTGCGGGTGACGGTCCGCAACGCCGACGGCAGCCAGGGCTTCGTCGACCTCACCGCCCGGACGGCGGGAGCCGTGGGGGACGACACCTTCGCGATCGGCGCCGATGCGGCAACAAGCGCCCAGAACCTCACCGCGGCGCTCGCCGGCAAGTCCTTCGATGGCAAGTCCTTCACCGGCAAGGCCGTGGTCGGTGCCCAGAGCGCGAACCCGCCGGGTGCGGCCGTAGCGCTCTCGGGTGGCACCCCGGCCTCGGCCAGCGTCACGGTCGGGACCGGGCTCGCGGCCGGCGACAGCCTCCAGGTCACGGTGGGCCTGCGCGACGGCACCAGCAAGACCCTGAGCCTGACGGCCGGCGACGGCACCAAGACCGGCTCCTTCGCGATCGGGGCGACCCCCGCCGCCACCGCCGCCAACCTGTCGGCGGCGCTCGCGACCGCGCTCGATTCCACCGCCCGGACCGACCTCGCGGCGAGCTCCGCCGTGCGGGCGGCGAACGATTTCTTCGCCGGCTCCTCCTCGCCGGGCCTGAACCCGCGCCGGGTCGCGACCGATGCCGACGGCAACGCCACCGGCTTCGTCGCCGACCCGAGCGGCCGCACCGTGATCTGGTACAAAGGCGACGACACCTCCGCCGATCCGCGTCGGACCGCGACCGTGCCGGTCTCCCGCGACCAGTCGGTGGGGATCGGCGTCCAGGCCAACGAGGCGGCCTTCCGCGCGACGCTGAGCGGCCTCGCGGTCCTCGCCACCACGTCGTTCGGCGGCACCGAGACGGACACCCCCCGGTTCGACGCCTATTCGGCCCGGGTGCAGGCCCAGCTGCGGCCCGGCGACGGCCAGCCCTCGGTGCAGGGCATCGCCTCCGAGCTGAGCCTCGCCTCGGTGCAGATCGCCACCCAGAAGACCCAGAACACCGCCACCAAGTCGATGCTGGAGAAGACGGTCGACGGCGTCGAGACGGTCTCGACCGAGGAGACGGCGGCCAAGCTCCTCAGCCTGCAGAACCAGCTCCAGGCGAGCTACCAGGCGACCTCGATGCTCTCGAAGCTGTCGCTGACGAACTACCTGTAGCGACGCAGAACCCGTTCGACCTGATCGGCATAATTTATCCCACACGCAACCTCATCTTGAGGTGTTAGGCGATCGAAAATCGACTGACCTTGAAGGAGGGCTCCAGAAATCTCCGAGATCCCTGGAGCCCTCCTTCGAGGCTCACTCCGTTCGCACCTCAGGATGAGGTAGGAGAATGGGATGTAAAAATCCCGTTTTCATTGTGTCGTCGCAAATCAAACCGGCTCTAAAATGTAAACCAACAGGCTATCACACCTCGTCCCTCTCCTCCCGCGCCCGCGCGAGTACGAGATCCGTGAAGATCCGCGCGTGCGGCATCTCCGGGGCCGGCTGGCGCACCAGGGTCATCGGGGCGAGCGGGGCCGGGCCCGAGATGGCGCGATAGCGCACGCCCTCGGTGGCCAGCCGCGCCATCGAGCGCGGCACGATGGCGAGCGCGATGCCGGTGGCGACGAGGTTGACCACCGAGGCGAGCTGCGGCGCGTTCTGGGCGATGCGGGGCGAGAAGCCCGCCGCCGCGCAGGCCGCCATGATGCCGTCGTAGAGCGCCCGGCCGTTGCGGCGCGGATAGACGATGAAGCCCTCCGTCGAGAGGGCCGCCAGGTTCACCGGGCCGGTCTCGGCGGCGAGCCGGTGGGTCGCGGGCAAAGCCACCACCATCGGCTCGTCGAACAGGTGGCGGGCCCACAATTCATCCACCTCGCCCTCGCCGGGGCGCATGAAGGCGACGTCGACCCGGCCGGCCCGGAAGGCGGCGAGCAGGCTCGCGGTCGTCTCCTCGAGAAGCTCGACCTGCACGTCCGGATAGGCGCTGCGGTAGTCGCGGATCGTCCGGGTCACGAGCGGGTGGAACGAGGCCGAGGAGGTGAAGCCGATGCGGATCTCTCCGACGTCGCCGGTCGCGATGCGCAGGGCCCGGGTCTTCGCGGCGTCGACGGCGGCGAGCACCGCCCGGGCATCGTCCGCGAAGGCGCGGCCCGGCTCGGTCAGCGCCACGCCGCGCGACAGGCGCTGGAGGAGCGCGGTACCGATCTCGGTCTCGAGGCTCTTGATCTGGTGGCTCAGCGCCGGCTGTGCGATGTTCAGCCGCTCCGCCGCCCGGGTGATGCTGAGATCGTCGGCCACCGCGACGAAGTAGCGAAGATGGCGAAGCTCCATCGCGCCGGTTTCCCCCTGACTCCCGGCCTTCGCCGACACTGCCGGACTCGTGTCCGTCAGCCCTACGATAGCCGAGGTCCGGGGGGATGGCATGGGGCGCGGATGGCTTAAGGGTTATCCGCGCGGCACGGTGTCCCGCACCGACGGGCGGTCGGCTTGCGCATCCCGGAAGGCCGCGACCGTGGGGCAGAGCGAGCGCCAGTCCCGGTCGGGGAAGCGGAACACCAGGTAGTCGAGCGCCGTGATCGCGGCGATCGCCGGCAGGCCGAAGGACCCGCCGCTCTCCGGGAAGGCCGTATCGAGGCGCCGCAAGCCCTCCTGCATGGTGCGGAAGCGCTTCTGGCCGACGAGGCCGGTGTCGAAGTCCGGCGCCGACTTGCGGCCGATGATCACCGCCACCGCGGCGTCGAACACCCCGATCGCGACCCCGGCGGCCGAGAGCGCGGCGGGCCCGCCCGCCAGCACGGCCGGCATCGTGCCGACGGCGTCCAGGTGGGTGAGGATCAGGAGCGCCTCGGTCAGGCGCGCGCCGTCGTCGGTCACCAGCGTCGGGACGCGGCCCGCCGGGTTGGCGTCGAGGAAGGCCGGGTCGTCGGCCCAGGCATCGACGAAGGCGGTGTCGACCGTCTCGTTCAGGCCCTTCTCGATCAGCGCCATGCGGACGATGCGCACGAAGGGCGAGGTCGGGTTGGCGTAGAGCTTCATCGGGGAGCCTTCCGGTCAGCCGGCGGTGGTCAGGGGGCAGCCGCTCTTGTCGGCGGGAGTGAACAGTTTGTCCCCGGGGATCGTCTCAATGACGCGGTAGAGATCGGCCTTGCTCTTCGAATCCTTCGGGCTCTTCACTTCCACCAGCATCATGTCCATCACCACCCGGCCGTTCGCCTGGATGCGCGGGTTGCCGTAGAAGCCGTCGTCGATCGGCAGCTCCTTCATGGCCTTGTTGACGGCGCCGGCCTCGTCGGTGCCGGCCTTCTCGACGGCCCGCAGGTAGTGGCGCACCGAGGAATAGGCGGCGGCGTGGCCCATGGTCGGCACCACGTTGCCGTTGCGGGCCATCAGGCGCTTGGCCCAGGCGCGGCTGGCGTCGTTGGCGTCCCAGTAGAAGTTCACCGCCATGCGGATGCCCTGCGCCACGTCGAGGCCGAGCGCCACGGTGTTGTTGGTGAAGACCAGCATCGCCACCACCTTGGAGGTGATGCCGAATTCCCGCGCCTGCTTGATGGTGTTGACGAGGTCCGGCCCGGCATTGGCCAGCCCGATCACGTCGGCGCCCGACGACTGCGCCTGGATCAGCTGCGAGGACAGGTCGGTGGCCCCGAGCGGATGGCGGATCTCGCCGAGCACCTTGCCGCCGGCGGCCTTCACGGCCTTGCCGGCATCCGCCGCGAGCCCGTGGCCGAACACGTAGTCGGCGGTGATGAAGGTCCAGGTCTTGCCGCCGCTCTGCACCACGGCGCCCGCCACCGCGTTGGCGAGCTCGCCGGTCGAGGGCACCCACTGCGTGCCGTAGGGCGAGCAGCCGGGGCCGGAGAACTGCGAGGCGTAGCCGCCCGTCACCATCGTGGTGATCTTGCGCTCCTTGGCGTAGGCCTGGACGCCCAGCCCCACCGAGCTGGCGCCGCCGAGCACGAAGGCCGTGACGCCGCGCTGGTCGACGAGCTGGCGGGCGAGGCCCGACCCGATATCGGGCTTGTTCTGGTGGTCGACGCCGATCACCTCGATCGGCCGCCCCAGCACCTTGCCGCCGAAATCCTCCGCCGCCATCGTGGCGGCCAGCACCATGTTCGGGCCTCCGTTGCCGGAATACATCCCCGACAAATCCTCGATCACCCCGATGCGCAGCGGCGTCTCGGCGGAGAGAGCCGGAGCGGTGAGCGCCGTAGCCAACAGGCCGGCGACGGCGAGGCGGCGTGTCCAGGGCGTACGGGGCATGGCGTTTCCTCGGCAGGCGGCATCGGCCGGTCTCGCGCCCGTTCTCGGGCGTCGGGGCGATGCGTGTTGATCGCAACGGTATCGCGGGTCCGATCGATCGCCGTCCAATAGTTTGCGCGACGCCCCGCCATCGTTTCGCGATATGGCAAGTCCCGACCTCGGGTGTGACGCTCCGCCATCGTCGCCGGCTATGGCTCGCGCGCGATCTTTGTATTGGACGGCGTCCTCGTCCCCGGGCGACACCGCCGGCACGTTTCGCGAGGGCCCGAGGAGACAGGCGCCCCGCTCTCCGAGGAGATGCCCGCATGATCACCAGCTTCTATATGCCGACCCGGATCGTCTCGGGGAGCGGCGCGCTCGCCACCCTCGGCACGCTCGCCCGCGACCTGACGATGAGCCGGGTGCTGGTCGTCTCCGATCCGGTGATCTCGGCGCAGGGTTTCCACGCCGACGCGCTCGCGGCCCTCGCCGAGGCCGGCCTCGCCGTCTCGCGCTTCGACGAGTGCGGGATCGACGCGCGCTGCTCGCATATCGACGACCAGGGCGAGCGGGTGCGGCGCGATCGCATCGACGGCGTGGTGTGCATCGGCGGCGGCTCGGTGATGTGCACCGGCAAGGGCATCGCCATCGTGGCGACGAACCACAAGCCGATGGCGGAATGCACCGGCGTCGGGCAGTTCGACCGCAAGGCCCTGCCGATGATCATGGTGCCGACCACCGCCGGCTCCGGCTCGGAGGTGTCGCAATGGACCATCGTCAAGGACGAGGTGCGCCACCTCAAGCTCCTCGGCGGCGGTCCGTTGAGCTTCCCCGACGCCGCGATCCTCGACCCCGCAACCCTGCGTTCGCTGCCGATGCACGTCGCGGCCCTGCCGGCGGTCGACGCGCTGACCCACGGCGTGGAAGCGTATCTCAGCGGCATCGCCTCGCCGCTGACCGACGCGGTGGCGCTCGCTGCCGTGCGGCTCCAGGCGGCATCCCTGCGCGCCTCGATCAATTCCGACGACGACCGCGCGCGCGAGGACAACCTCGTGGCCTCCTGCATGGCCAACATCGCCTGCGGCAACGCCCGGCTCGGCCACGGCCACGCCCTGTCGCTGCCGCTCGAAGGGCATCTCGACCTGCCCCACCCCTACGGCGTCGGGGTGCTGCTGCCGCACGTCGTCACCTTCAACCTCGCGGTGCTGCCCGCCAAGGTGCGCCCCCTCGCCGAGGCTCTGGAGGTCGAGACCGCGGGCCTCTCACGCCAGGAGATGATCGAAGCGTGTGCCGATGCGATCCGGGCGCTCTACGCCGATATCGGATTCCCCACCCGCTTCACCCCCGAGCAATTGCCCCGCGACCGGGTACGCGAGATGGCGCAGCGCGCCGTGCCGGGCCTCTATGCCGGCATCGCCGCCAAGGATTTCGACCCGGCGAGCGCCAACGACCGCACGCTCATCGCCTGCCCGTCGGCGCGCAAGATGACGGTGAGGCAGGCGGAGGAGATTTTCGGGCTTTGCGTGGGGTAGGCCTTTCGAGGCTTTCTTGGGTCGACCGGTGTCCGGCAAGGCGCGAGGTCTCCTCTCCCCGCGGGCGGGGAGAGGCCTGAGCTCCGAAGGGGCTCGGGGAGCTGCGAACCGCAGGTTCGCCGCGAGGGTGAGGGGGTGTTTCCGGAGGAGCCTCCCTCGTCGACACCCCCTCACCCTTGCCCTTCGGGCTCGTCGCATCCCCTGAACGGGGACACGACCCTCTCCCCGCCCGCGGGGAGAGGAGAAAGCCCGCGTCCGGTCCTGTGGCCCCCATGCCCTGGCGCACCGGCCCGCCCCATGCTTCTCTGACCCCCGAACGGGAGGCCCGGCTCATGCGCGCGACATCGTTGATCCTGGCGGCCGCCGCTCTCGTCGCGGCCCTGCCGGCCCACGCCCTCGACATCCGCGACCTGCCCATCGCCAGGGCGCCCGAGACCTGCCCGCACGAGGGCCCGGGCTTCGTGCGGTTCACTCCCGGCGGTCCCTGCACGCGGATCAGCGGCCGGGTGCGGGCCGAGGTCGGCACGCCGGTGCCGGCGCGGCCCGGGGCCGGCCTCGACGGGATGGCCCGGGGCGTCGTCAGCGGCGCCGGCCAGGTCGCGATCGATACCCGCACGCAGACCGAGTACGGCCCGGCCCGGGCCTATCTCCGCCTCGGCACCGGGCGCTGAGGCACCCTCACAGGCTGCGCGAGAGCACCAGCGGCGCGCTGCGGCGGTGCCCGTAAGGGGAGGGGGCCTGGCGGCTGCCGTAGCCGCTCGGCTCGGCGTGGCGGTTGAGCTCGGTCGACAGGGTGCGCAGCAGCCCCTCCGAGACCGAGCGGGCGGTCGCCAGCACCGCCTGGTTGGCCGCCACCGCGTCCGAGAAGCGGCCATGGGCCTCGCGCAGGGCCGCGACGCCCTCGGGGGCGAAGCGGGCGAGCGCCACGGCGTTGGCCTTCACCGCCTGGAGGCCCTGCAGGTAGGCGCCGGCCAGCGCTGTCTTCTGCGGCGCCTCGGCCAGGCCCTCGGCGAGGCGCCCGACCCGGATGTGGTCGCTCTCGCGGGCGAGCAGCGCTTCGAGCGCCTGCATGGTGGTGAGCGTCTCGGCGACGAGGCGCGCGGCGGCCTCCGGATCGGCGATGCGGACCGGGGCGGGGCGGACGGCCTCAGACATTCGCGCCTCCCTGCATCCGCAGCATCTCGCGCATCACCTGGTCGCCGATGCCGATGCCGCCGCTCTGCACGATCGACTGGGCGTATTCCTTGTTGAGCATCGAGCGGTAGACGCCGCCGCCGGTGCCGTTCTCGCCGAGCGGGCCGTCGGTGCCCTGCGAGCGGTTGAGCACGTCGAGGCTCTGCTCCAGGAACATCGATTCGAAGTCCTTGGCGGTCTTCTGGATCTTCGCCTTGTCGGCGTTGGCCCCCTGCAGGGCGGAGCCGGCGGCCCCGGCGAGGGCCTGGCCGACCGCGAGGCCCGCGGAGGCGGCGAGGGAAGCGAGGGGAAGCATCGGCGTTCAGACCTCGTGTCGGGAGGGAAGGGCAGGAACGGGAGAGGAGGGGCGCAGGCTCACATCACCTCGATGTCGGCCTGGAGCGCGCCGGAGGCCTTGATCGCCTGGAGGATCGAGATCAGGTCGCGCGGGCCGATGCCGAGCGCGTTGAGCCCGTCGACGAGTTCGCGCAGGGTCACGCCCTCCTTGACCAGGGCGAGCTTGTTCTTCTCGCCGGCATCGACCTTGAGGGCGGTGCGCGGCACCACCACGGTCTCGCCGTTGGAGAACGGGGCCGGCTGGCTCACCTGCGGCTGCTCGGTGATGGTGACGGTGAGGTTGCCCTGCGCCACCGCCACGGTGGAGACCCGCACGTCGCGGCCCATCACGATGATGCCGGAGCGCTCGTCGATCACCACCCGGGCGGTCTGGTCGGGCTCCACCTTCAGCTGCTCGACCTCGGTCAGCAGCCGGATCATGTTGCCCTGGTAGCGCGGCGGGACCTGCAGGGTGACGGTGGAGGGGTCGGTCGGCTCGGCGGTGTCGGCACCCATGAAGTCGTTGATCGCCGCGGCGATC
>NZ_JTHF01000321.1 GCF_001043895.1 Methylobacterium indicum | reverse complement strand
AACGCCACCATCGAGGCCGCCCGCGCCGGGACCGCCGGGCGTGGCTTTGCCGTGGTGGCCGCCGAGGTGAAGGAGCTCGCCGGTCAGACGGCCAAGGCGACGCAGGAGATCACCGGCCAGATCGCGGCGATCCAGGCCTCGACCGGCCTCGCCGCCGGCGCGATCGGCGGGATCACCGCGCGGATCGAGGAGATCTCCGGCGTCGCGACCTCGATTGCCGCGGCGGTGGAGGAGCAGGGTGCGGCGACCCAGGAGATCGTCCGCAACGTCTCCCAGGCCGCGGCCGGGACCGGCGAGGTGACCGGTACCATCGCGGGCGTGGCGGGCGCGGCGGAGGAGACGGGCGCGGCGGCGGGTCAGGTGCTCTCGGCGGCCTCCGCGCTGTCGCGCCAGTCCGAGCATCTCTCGGCGGAGGTGACGCGCTTCCTCGCCACCGTCCGGGCGGCCTGAGGGAATGCGAATCGGCAGCCGGCAATCGCCCCGCTCCAGCGGCGCCGGCTGCCGTCGTCTCGTGAATCGGCCGTGCCGAGGCCCTCGCCCACCCGGATATCCCGGCGCCGCGCCGCCGGACGCTCCCGCGCCGCGCGCGCCGCGGCTTGTCATCGCGCCCGCGGGCCGGTAAACGACGAGTCTCGCACCGGGTCCCGCACCCTTTAGGAGACGCGAGCCGTGGCTCATGCCGGCTCCCTGCTGACGCCCCCGACGACCGCCTTCGCGGCGGCGCGGTCGCGCGCGCTCCTCCTCGCCGGCCTTCTCCTTACCAGCCCCTGAGGGCCGTCCGGGCGTGCGCCTGGGCCCTTGGGGGATCTGAGAGACCTGCCGACCAGCCGCGCCCGCGCGACCTTGCGATCCCGGGCGAACCAGGATTTTTTCGCACATGACCGACACGACCGCCCGCACCCCCGCGTCCTCCGAGCGCGTCCTGATCTTCGACACCACCCTGCGCGACGGCGAGCAATGCCCCGGCGCCACCATGACGCTGGAGGAGAAGCTGGCGGTGGCCGAGATGCTCGACGCGATGGGCGTCGACATCATCGAGGCCGGCTTCCCGATCGCCTCCAACGGCGATTTCGAGGCGGTGGCCGAGATCGCCCGCCGCTCCAAGTCCGCGGTGATCGCCGGCCTCGCCCGCGCGATCCCCGCCGACATCGCCCGGGCCGGCGAGGCGGTGAAGTTCGCCCGTCGCGGGCGCATCCACACCTTCGTGTCGACCTCGCCGATCCATCTGGCCCACCAGATGCGCAAGACCGAGGACGAGGTCCTGGAAATCATCCTGAAGACCGTGGCCCAGGCCCGCGACCTCGTCGAGGACGTCGAGTGGTCGGCGATGGACGCGACCCGCACGCCGATCGACTACCTGTGCCGCTGCGTCGAGGCGGCGATCCGGGCCGGCGCCACCACCATCAACCTGCCCGACACGGTCGGCTACGCCACCCCCGACGAGTACCGGGCGATGTTCCGCGCCGTCCGCGAGCGGATGCCGCATTCCGACAAGGCGGTCTTCTCGGTCCATTGCCACAACGACCTCGGCCTGGCGGTCGCGAACTCGCTGGCCGGCATCGAGGGCGGCGCGCGCCAGATCGAGTGCACCATCAACGGCATCGGCGAGCGGGCCGGCAACGCCGCGCTGGAGGAGATCGTGATGGCGATCAAGACCCGTGCCGACGTGCTGCCCTATTCCACCGGCATCGACACCACCCAGCTGGTGCGCGCCTCGAAGCTGGTGGCCGGCGCCACCCACTTCCCGGTCCAGTACAACAAGGCGATCGTCGGCCGGAACGCGTTTGCCCACGAGAGCGGCATCCACCAGGACGGGATGCTGAAGAACCAGACCACCTACGAGATCATGACGCCGGAATCGGTCGGCGTGCACAAGACCTCGCTGGTGATGGGCAAGCATTCGGGCCGCGCCGCCTTCCGCTCCAAGCTCGACGACATGGGCTACCGGCTGTCGGACAACCAGTTCCAGGACGCCTTCGAGCGGTTCAAGGCGCTGGCCGACCGCAAGAAGCACGTCTACGACGAGGACATCGAGGCGCTGGTCGACGAGAATCTGGCCACCGCCCATGACCGCATCAAGCTCGTCTCGCTCACGGTGATGGCCGGCACCCGCGGCCCGCAGCGCGCGACGATGAAGCTCGACATCGAGGGCCGCATCGTCACCGAGGAGACCGACGGCAACGGGCCCGTCGACGCGGTGTTCAAGGCGATCCACGCCCTGGTGCCGCACGAGGCCGCCCTGGAGCTCTACGACGTCCACGCCGTCACCGAGGGCACCGACGCCCAGGCCGAGGTCTCGGTGCGCCTGCGCCAGGACGACCGCATCGTCACCGCCCGCGGCGCCGATCCCGATACCCTGGTCGCCTCGGCCAAGGCCTATCTCGCCGCGCTGAACAAACTGATGGCCGGCGCCAGCCGCCTGCACGCCCAGCACGCGGCCGCCGAGTAGTCGGGGACGCCGGCGCGAGCCGGCAAAAAATCGAACGGCCGGCGGGTTCGGGGCTGGACAGCCCCCCGCCGGCCGATTAAACGACCCTCACCGCCGGGGCGGTTTGGTGGCTTCCCCGGACGTTCTCTTGTGAGAGCGGGCGCATAGCTCAGTTGGTAGAGCAGCTGACTCTTAATCAGCGGGTCCTAGGTTCGAGCCCTAGTGCGCCCACCAATCCAAGTTACTCTCGCGGTAACTGATCCCGAATACCCTTGCGGTACTCGGCACCAGAGGAACGGTTGGTGGCCGTTCCCCTCGTCGCCTCCTGGCGATGGGCGCATAGCTC
>NZ_JTHF01000320.1 GCF_001043895.1 Methylobacterium indicum | reverse complement strand
AGCGTCCACGGGCCGGCCAAGAGCTGATCACCGTCGGCTGCGCTTGGCCGGCCCGTGGACGCTTGTCTCCAAGTCGAGGAGGCCGATGATCGGCCTGTGGTCACGCGGCTGTTCAGCGAGATGCTGCCACCGCAAGCAGGTCGTGTTCCCCGCCGAGTCATGTCGGAAGTCGGTTTTGCAGCGACGGGGGGCATCCACGGCGGCCTGTGCATCTTGATCGGTCCACTAGATCCTGCCCCATCGGAGGTTCCAGGTCGGTGCGCCTCGGATCCTCATGAGTGGCGTCTCGGATTGGAAAGTGCCGCTGTTCGGTTTCTGAGACCCGTTTGGACCGGTCATGCGTCCCTGGCATGTCCGCATGGGTATACTCCTACGGGCACAGGCGCGGCTGCAAAAACGCTGTCTGTTAGGGTGGTATTCGATCAACGGACGTTTCGACCATGTTGAAGACCATCCTCTACGCCCGCATCTCGACGACGGACCAGACGGCCGCTCACCAACGCACCCAGGCGGAGAAGGCGGGCTTCACGATCAACGCGGTCGTCGTGGACGAGGGCGTGAGCGGCGTCAGCACTCGGCTCGGTCGCGACTACCAAGACGTGACCGACACCATCCGGGAGATGATGAAGCGCGGCGTCGTCGTCCGCCCGTCATCAACGATCTCACCTTCGACGGCGCCACCACGGACCCGATGCAGAAGGCCGTGCGGGACGCTCCCATCAACTTCATGGCCGCGACCGCTCAAGCCCAGGCCGAGGCGACCAAGGAAGCCCAGCGCGCCGGCATCGCCCACGCCAAGGGCCGGGACGACGCCTACCGGGGCCGTAAGCCGTCCTACACCCGCATCCAGTTCGACATCGTGCGCGCCCAGCTCACCCAAGGCGCCAGCGTCTCGGCCATCGCCCGGGACACCGGCCTGTCGAGGCAGACCATCTACCGCATTCAGGAAGACCCGGCTGAGGCCGAGGCCGCGCTTGCTCGATGGGCCGCGTGATGAAGGAGGACCACAACATGTCGATCGCCGCGGCCCCGAAGCGCCGCTACGTCCAGCTCCCCGAGAACGAGTGGGCCGAGGTCGAGGCGCTGTGGGCTGCCGGCTCCGCGACGCTGGCCGAGCTGTCGCAGCGCTACGGGGTCACCGAGCGCACGCTTCAGGCGCGGTTCGCGCGGCGCAGCGTGGGACAAGGGTTCGGCTGCCAAGGCGCACGCCGTCCAGGTCGACGCCCGGGTGCAGGCGGCACAGGAAGCCGACGTAGAAGGCTTTGCCGAGCGCGCGAAGCCGATCCGGGACACGACCGTTGCCGCTGCCAGCAAGACCGAAAGGATGCTTGCGGCGACGCTTGACGCTGTTGAGGATGATCCGAGCCAGATCTACGCCGCGGCTGCGAAGGTCAAGCTGCTGATGAACGCCGCAACCACCTTCGAACGTCTTCACGCTCTTAAGCGTGCCGCCCTCGGCATCAACGACGACACGCTCGTGTCGGACGAGATGCCAGCACTTCAGATCGTCAACCTCACGGCTGAAGCTGTCGAAGCGACCTGGACGGTGCTGATCGAGAAGGTCTCGCTCCCGACCACGGCCTGCAGCTCGTCGTCTACGCCTGCCCAGGCGCCGCGGCCGGTCCTCGCCGTCCAGGTCGTGCCGATCGCGACCGGGGACCGGTTTCGGCTTTCGACCGACGCACGCTCGCGGGGACCGCCCTTGGAAGCCGACGTGGATCGCCGCTCTCGTGACCCTCCTGTGCTGCCACGCGGCGGGTCGGAAATATTCAGTTACACACTGCCATAACGTGCCATTGGATTTTCATGGTGCCGTGCTGTTCATGGGTGGTCCCTGCCTGAGAAGGGACACGAGATGATCCTCTACCACTACACCTCGCCGCAGCACTTGCTGGGCATCGCGAAGCACGGCCTGACGATCGGCGACGTTCCGACCGACCTAGGCCACTCTAAGGGGCGAGTTGGCGTTTGGCTGACTACCTCCCCTGGAAGAATTCGTCATGGGCTTGCCCGCGTCCCAGGCTTACACGTCAAATACCGACTGACGGTCGACTTGCCAGGGAGCCATGTTGTGCGCTGGGCTGACTGGGCGCCTGACTATGTGACGCCTGAGACCGTCCAGAACCTAAAGCAATGCGCTGGTAAGGATGGATCTTCTCAGCGGAAGACTTGGTTCATTTGCTTTGGGATCGTGCCGGCGCCCACAATTGTAGCGTGCCACAACGCGGTAACTGGCGCTGCCGTAGAGGAGCGGACCGACGCTGAGCGTGATGATCCGGTCTCTGTCGCTGTGCCACCTTGGCGGCGCGATACTTGGCATCGGCAGTTCCTCAAGAACGACGCGAGGCGCTTGCGAGCTATCGAACGATCCGGCCGGCAGCTCGTGTTCCAAGGCGCTGACGTGAGCGGGGCGGGTGATCTTCGACCACATGCGCCCCGCCTGCGCTTACCGCGTCCGCACCCGGCCTTGCCCGAAGGCTTGCTCGTAGGTGAGGTCACCGAAGACGAACTGCCCGCGCTGGCCGTTGCTGAGCGCCACGATCGCCGAGCCGGTCATGAAGCCGGCTTGCCGCGTCACGATCGCCTCGCCCCTCACCCGGGCGCCGCAGGTCACCGGGATCACGATCGTCGGGTTGGGGTCGCGCACCGACCACGAGCCGGTGCAGCGGATCGACCCCGGGAAGGCCACCCAGAACTCGCCCACGCCGTTGTCGAAGCCCGTGGCCTGCCCAGCCGCGGCGTTGCCGTTCGCGAGCTGCCCGGTGATCGGGATGGCGAAGATCGGCGCTGGCGCTGGCTGAGCGCTCGCGGGCGCGCGTGCTGAGATGATGAGGGCGGTAGCGGTGAGGAATGCGAGCTTTTTCATCCGCTGCGGGTAGCGGGCGGCATTCAGGTTGTCACTATGACAAAGGATAAATCTTGTGCGTTTCGCATCAAACACGAACGCAAAAGTAAGTCGGAAATGACCTTTGCGAATGAGTTCGCCTTGCTTCGCGAAAGAGGATGGCGGTCCGGTTGCTATTGCGCGCCGAATCGCCGTCTACCGCAAAATACTGGATCACGTGCGGTCGATGGACTTCATGAAGACCGACCCTGTCGCGTGGGAGCGCTTCGGCCGCGAGACGCACGCCGATGGGTGGTGCTGGACGATCCCGGCCGGCGCCCGAGCTTTCGCGATGTCCCGGATGTGGGACCCGTCGCCGGTCGAGTGCATCAGGGTCGAAGGCGAGACCGAATGCGGCTGGGGCCTCGCGGTTGTCATCCTGACCATCAAGCAGAATGAGAAGCGAGCCGAGGCAGAGAAGCGCGATGCCGAGGCAGCCAACGCGAAAGCGCCCAAAGCGACCGGCCGTCGCTAGATCGGCTACACATCCAGAACCACAATCGCGCTACAAAGCGCAACACGAATGTCAAGCCAACCAATTGATTAAAAAGGGAAAATTCAATTGGCGGAGAGAGAGGGATTCGAACCCTCGATACGGTTGCCCGTATACACGCGTTCCAGGCGTGCGCCTTCAACCACTCGGCCACCTCTCCGGGCCAGATCCGCGGGGCGCCGGGGCGCCCGTGCAGGTCGGGTGCCGTCCTCTAGCGGGGCTGGGGCCGCGGCGCAAGCGCGAGATCGTCGGAGCGGCGAATTCCTCTCGTGCGCGCCGACACCGCACGTCTCGCGACGCCGCCGCTGCAACCGGTGCAGGGTATCGGCCGTTTCGATCAACGGCCGGCGCGTGGGCGTCGGCCGGCCGGGAGCGGCCGAGCGACACCAGGAGCCCTCCGGACCCCGCGCCGCTCCCGGGCGGTCCTCCGGACGGGGCACGACCGGCAAGGACAGGCGACGTGGGAAACGACACCGTGAATGCCAAGGACGAGCGGCCCGTGGTCCTGGTGGTCGAGGACGAGGCGCTGACAATCATGGATCTCAGCGACGTGCTGGATGCGGCCGGCTACGAGGCGCTGCAATCGGCGTCGGCCGAGCGGGCCCTCGGGTTGCTGACCGCCCGCACCGACATCGTCGCGCTGATCACGGACGTGGAGCTGTCGGGCAAGACGGACGGGTTCGATCTCGCCCGCGCGGCGGCGCAGATGCGGCCCGACCTGCCGATCGTCGTGGTATCGGGGCGCAGCAAGCCGGACCCGGACCGGATGCCCGACCATGCCCGCTTCGTCGCGAGGCCCTGCCGCGCTTCAAGGTGTCATCAGGGTCCCGAGCACCTCGAGGATGTCGTCGCCGCGGCAGGGCCTCGCGACGA
>NZ_JTHF01000032.1 GCF_001043895.1 Methylobacterium indicum | reverse complement strand
GCGTCCGAGCAGGTCTCGGCGACCTCGGAGGAACTGGCGGCGCAGGCCGAGCAGCTGCAGGCGACGATCGCGTATTTCCGCATCGGCGAGGGCGAGGCGCAGACGGATGCCGCGGTGGGCCAGCTGCGGCGCACCGCGGCCCGGATGGCCGCCCCGGTGAAGGCGAAGGCGTCCCTCACGGCGGCCCCCAAGCTCGCGTCGAAGCCGGCCGCGAAGACGGGCCGTCCGGCCCAGCCGCGCAGCGGCGGCTTCGCCTTCGACATGGGCGAGGACGAGGACGACGCCGCCTTCAAGCGCAGCGCCTGACGCCCCTCACCGGCGGCGCTCCCGGGCGCCGCCGCCGATACGGATGACGGCCGTCGCAGGACGGCGCCGACCCGCCGGAGATCTCACGTGCGATTGACGATCAAGACCAAGCTGGCCGCGAGCTCGGGGCTGCTGATCCTTCTCTCCCTCGGGGCCGGCGGCCTCGCCTACACCCAGCTCTCCGAGATGGGCCAGGCCGAGCTCGCGCTCGTCGCCCAGGGCCGCCAGGCGATCCGCGCCGGCGAGCTGCAGGAGCAGATCCAGGCGCAGATCCGCTCGGAGCGCAACATCCTGCTGATGACGACCGACAAGGACCGCGAGTTCCACATCGAGAGCCTGCTTACCCGCCGGACCGATGTGCAGCGGCTCTACCGGGAGGTATCGGACGGCGCGAGCGAGAGGGGCCGCGCCATGCTCGCCTCCGCCGAGGCCGCCTACAAGCGCCTGAACCAGCTTCAGGACGAGATGATCCGCCTTGCCCGGCTCAACTCGGCGAGCCACGCCGCCGACCTGTGGAAGGGCGACGGCCTCACCGCGGTGGCGGCGTTCAACGCGGCCCTCGATGCGGCCGGCGCCGAGATCGCCAAGGCGGCCCCCTCGCCCGAGCGCGAGCGGGCCGGCCTCGACCTCCAGACCCTGCGCTACCGCACGGCCCGCCTCGCCCGCGTCAGCCTCGAGGTCGTCGGCGCCACCACGCTCGCGGAGATCGAGGCGGCGCGGCGCGCGGTCGCGACGGAGTCGGAGACCACCGGCACGGCTTTGCGCGACGTCGTCGCCGCCCTGTCCCCCCTCGGGATCGCGCCGGCGCAGGTACGGGCCAAGGCCGAGCAGGTCACCGGCCTCGTCGGTCGCGTGGTCGAGATCGCCGCCGCGGCGGGCGACATCCGGGCCCGGACGATCACCGTCGGCGAGGGCCTGACGGTCGGCCGCGAGGTGATGGCGGGCTTCCGGCAATACGCCCAGTTCACCGGCACCCGCATGGACGAGGTCTCGGGGGCGGCGCTCAAGGGCGCCGAGTCCGCCAAGGCCCTGATGCTCGCCGCGGTCGCCGCCTCGGTCCTGGTCGGCCTCGCCTCCTCGCTCCTGATCGCCTTCAGCATCGGCCGCAGCCTCGCCCGGGCGAACGACCTTGCCGATTCGCTCGCCGCCGGCGATCTCACGAAGGAGGTCGCTCCGCGCAGCGACGACGAGATCGGCGATCTCGTTCACGCCCTCAACGGCACCGTCGCCCGGCTGCGCGGCGTCGTGTCGGAGGCGCTGGCCGCCGCCGGCAACGTGTCGGCGGGGAGCCAGGAACTGTCGGCCTCCGCCGAGCAGCTGTCGCAGGGCTCGACCGAGCAGGCCTCCTCCACCGAAGAGGCCTCGGCCTCGATGGAGGAGATGGCCGCCAACGTGCGCCAGAACGCCGAGAATGCCAGCCAGACCGAGACCATCGCCCGGCAATCCGCCCGCGATGCCGAGGCCAGCGGGGCGGCGGTGGGACGCGCGGTCGAGGCGATGCAGACGATCGCCCAAAAAATCACCATCGTGCAGGAGATCGCCCGCCAGACCGACCTGTTGGCGCTGAACGCCGCGGTCGAGGCGGCCCGCGCCGGCGAGCATGGCCGCGGCTTTGCGGTGGTGGCGAGCGAGGTTCGCAAGCTGGCCGAGCGCAGCCAGACGGCGGCGGCCGAGATCGGGACCCTGTCGGCCGACAGCGTGAAGGTGGCGCGGGAAGCGGGCGAGATGCTGGGTCGTCTGGTTCCCGACATCAAGCGGACGGCGGGCTTGGTGGAGGAGATCACGGCGGCGTGCCGGGAGCAGGATGTGGGGTCGGCTCAGATCAACCAGGCGATCCAGCAGCTCGACAAGGTGACGCAGCAGAACGCGTCGGCGTCCGAGCAGGTCTCGGCGACGTCGGAGGAGCTGGCGGCGCAGGCCGAGCAGCTGCAGGCGACGATCGCGTATTTCCGCATCGGCGAGGGCGAGGCGCAGACGGATGCCGCGGTGGGCCAGCTGCGGCGCACGGCGGCCCGGATGGCGGCTTCGGTGACGCCGAAGGCCAAGATAGCGGCCAAGACAGCAACGAAGACGTCGGCCAAGGTCGCCCCGAAGGCGCCGTCGGGCCGTCCGGTCCAGTCGCGGCCGGCCGCGCCCGGGGGCTTTGCCTTCGACATGGGCGAGGACGAGGACGACGCCGCCTTCAAGCGCAGCGCCTGACCAGGACGGGCGCCCGATCGAGGCGGGGCGCCCGACACGATCCGATCTCATTCAATCCGGTGACACGACGATGCGCGTTACGATCAAGTTCAAGCTGGCGGCCGGCTTCGGGGCGATCCTGGTCCTCGTCGGGGTCGCCGGAGGGGTCGGCTACCAGCGGCTGAGCGCGTCCAACGAGGCGACGGCGTTCATCGTCAGCCGGGCCGACCTGCAGAACCTCGTGCTCGACGCCAAGGCCCAGGCGATCCGCGGCGTCTCGAACGTGCGCGCCATGGTGGTCTCGACCGACGAGACCCAGATGGCCGATTTCGCCAAGCGGGCCGCCGACAACCGGACCGACGCCATGAACGGTCTGGCCAAGGCCAAGGAGTTCATCCAGACCGAGGAGGGCCGGCGCCTGCTGGCCGACGTCCTGGCGAAATACGATCGCCAGCGCGAGCTGGCGGCGAAGGTTCAGGAGCTGACCCGCGCCAACGTGGTCGTGAAGGCCTGGGGCGAGATCAACGGGGCCGGCCGGCCGGCGCTCAACGGCCTGCGCGGCGAGGCCGAGGGGCTGATGCAGCGTGCGGCGGCGCAGAATGCCGGCGACCTGATGCAGGCGGTGTTCGGGTTCCAGAACCGGGCCGAGCGGGCCTGGGGCCAGCTGCAGGCCGCCACCGGCGCCACCTCGGTGGCGATCCTCGACGAGCGCGTCGCCGCCGCCCGCGCCACGCGCGACGAGGTGGCCAAGACCCTCGACGCCGTGATGCGTCTCGCCGCCGCCCAGGGCGTCCCCGGCGACGCCCTGCGGGCCCGGGCCGAGGCCTGGCTCGACTCGTTCCGCAAGGCCCTCGCCCTCGTCGAGACCGGCAGCACCCTGCGGGCGACCGACCTGACCTCGGGCGAGTACGCCGCCGCCAGCACGGCGGCGAACCGGGCCTTCGACGCCCTGGTGGAGTTCCAGAACCGCCGCATGGCGGAGGCCGTGCTGCGCGCGAAGTCCGAGGCGGCGGACGCGCAGACCATCCTCATCGGCACGGTCGCGACGGCCCTGCTCCTCGGCCTCGGCCTCGCGAGCTGGCTCGCCCTGTCGATCTCCCGCGGCCTGACCCGGGCGGTGTCCCTCGCCGATGCGGTCGCCATCGGCGACCTCGGCCAGCGGATCGAGGCGACCTCGCGCGACGAGATCGGCGACCTCGTCGGCGCCATGGCGCGGATGACCACGAACCTGCGGGCGACGGCGGATCTGGCCGACGAGGTGGCGCGCGGCAACCTCGCGGTCGAGGCCAAGCCCCTGTCCGACAAGGACACGATGGGCCTCGCGCTCTCCCGCATGATCGCGAACCTGCGGGCGACGGCGGATCTGGCCGACGAGGTGGCGCGTGGCAACCTGTCGGTCGAGGCGAAGCCCATGTCCGACAAGGACATGATGGGTCTGGCGCTCTCCCGCATGATCGCGAACCTGCGGGCGACGGCGGATCTGGCCGACGAGGTGGCGCGCGGCAACCTGTCGGTGGAGGCCAAGCCCATGTCCGACAAGGACATGATGGGTCTGGCGCTCTCCCGCATGATCGCGAACCTGCGGGCGACGGCGGATCTGGCCGACGAGGTGGCACGCGGCAACCTGTCGGTCGATGCCAAGCCGATGTCCGACAAGGATGCGATGGGGCTGGCGCTCGGCCGCATGATCGCGAACCTGCGCGCCACCGCCGCCGTCGCCGAGGCGATCGCCGCCGGCGACCTCACGGTCGAGGCCAAGCCCGTCTCCGACAAGGACGCGATGGGGCTCGCCCTCCAGACCATGCTGTCGCGCCTGCGCGCCATCGTGTCCGAAGCGCTCGCGGCCGCCGGCAACGTGTCGGCGGGAAGCCAGGAACTGTCGGCCTCCGCCGAGCAGCTGTCGCAGGGCTCGACCGAGCAGGCCTCCTCGACCGAGGAGGCCTCGGCCTCGATGGAGGAGATGGCCGCCAACGTGCGCCAGAACGCCGAGAATGCCAGCCAGACCGAGACGATCGCCCGCCAGTCGGCCCGCGACGCCGAGGCCAGCGGGGCGGCGGTGGGACGCGCGGTCGAGGCGATGCAGACGATCGCCCAAAAAATCACCATCGTGCAGGAGATCGCCCGCCAGACCGACCTGTTGGCGCTGAACGCCGCGGTCGAGGCGGCGCGGGCCGGCGAGCACGGGCGCGGCTTTGCGGTGGTGGCGAGCGAGGTCCGCAAGCTCGCCGAGCGCAGCCAGACGGCGGCGGCCGAGATCGGGACCCTGTCGGCCGACAGCGTGAAGGTGGCGCGGGAAGCGGGCGAGATGCTGGGTCGTCTGGTTCCCGACATCAAGCGGACGGCGGGTCTGGTGGAGGAGATCACGGCGGCGTGCCGGGAGCAGGATGTGGGGTCGGCTCAGATCAACCAGGCGATCCAGCAGCTCGACAAGGTGACGCAGCAGAACGCATCGGCGTCCGAGCAGGTCTCGGCGACCTCGGAGGAACTGGCGGCGCAGGCCGAGCAGCTGCAGGCGACGATCGCGTATTTCCGCATCGGCGAGGGCGAGGCGCAGACGGATGCTGCGGTAGGCCAGCTGCGGAGCACGGCGGCCCGGATGGCGGCCCCCGTGAAGGCGCCGGCCAAGATGCAGGCGAAGACGCAGGCGAAGATGCCCGTCAAGGCGCAGGGCCGCATTGCCGCAAAGGCACCCGTGTCCCGCCCCGCCCCGTCGGGAGGATTCGCCTTCGATCTCGGCGAGGACGACGAGGACGGCGCGTTCAAGCGCAGCGCCTGAAGCGTTTCGTCGTGCGGGCCCTGGGTGAAGGGCCCGCAATCCACAGGAAATTCGCTGCGGTTCTTCGATGCGGCCCCGCTTGGGGGAACGATCATAACCTTCGTGTCGCATCTCGGACGTGACGTTCTCGTGCGAAATTTCTGAGAGGCTCCGTGAAACTCACCATCAAGTCCAAGCTCGGGGGGGCCTTCGGCTTCGTGCTGATCCTGTCGGCGGGTGCGGGTGTGCTGAGCTACGTCAAGCTGTCCGAGCTGGCCGCGACGGAACAGGATCTCGTCGCGCGCGGGATGCGCATCAGCGAGATCTCCGATCTTCAGAACATCCTCAACGCGACGGCGCGTACCGAGAAGCACCTGGTGCTCGAATCCGATCCGCAGCGGATCGAGGCGTATAACCAGGAGCTTGTCCAACGGCGCAAGGATCTCGAACGCGCCAAGTCCGCGGTCGAGCAGAATGCGACCGGCGAGGACCGCCGCAAGCTGGACGAAGCCCGGGAGAGCCTGGCCACCTATGCCAAGCTCCAGGAGCAGACGGCCAAGCTCGCCACGCTCAACTCGAACTTCCGGGCCTTCCAGCTGTTCGACCGTGAAACGGCGGACCTGCAGCAGCGCCTGCCGGCCCTCAACGATGCCGTGACCGCCGAACTGGCGAAGCCCGATGCCGCCGACGCCCAGGTCAGGGCGGCCCTGACCTTCTCCCGGACCTACGCGGCGTGGCTGAACTACAGCCGCAGCTTCGCCTTCATGCTGTCGGCCGGCTCGCCGGGCGAGCTTCAGGATCTGGTTCAAGCCTCCGCCCGGCACGAGGCCGTCTTCGCGGCCGCCCTCGCGGCGCTGAAGCCGGTGGCCGCCGCGGCCGGCGCACGGGGCCAGGAGATCGTCGGCCTGTACGAGACCGGTTTCTCCATCGCGCGCCGCGCGGTGGCGGTGGCGGCCGAGGGCGGCAACCTCAAGGCCCAGGCGATCACGATGGGCGAGGGGCGCACGCAGCTTCTCGCGACCGTGAAGGCGTTCGACGATTACGCCGGCATCATCAAGGGCCAGATGACCGGAGCGGCCCGCGCCGCCCTGGCGGAAGCCGACGGCGCCAAGACCCTTCTGGTCGCGATCCTGCTGTCGTCCTGCCTGATCGGTGCCGGCGCGGCGCTGGCGATCTCCCTGAGCATCGGTCGCGGGCTCGGCCGTGCCGTCGGCCTCGCCGACGCCGTGGCGCGGGGCGATCTCGATCAGACGATCGTGGTGACCTCGCGCGACGAGATCGGCGACCTCACCGCGGCGATGGCCCGCATGACGGCCAACCTGAAGGCCACCGCCGACCTCGCCGACGAGGTGGCACGCGGCAACCTGTCGGTCGATGCCAAGCCGATGTCCGACAAGGACACGATGGGGCTGGCGCTCGGCCGCATGATCGCGAACCTGCGCGCCACCGCCGCCGTCGCCGAGGCGATCGCCGCCGGCGACCTTACGGTCGAGGCCAAGCCCGTCTCCGACAAGGACGCCATGGGGCTCGCCCTCCAGACCATGCTGTCGCGCCTGCGCAGCATCGTCGCCGAGGCCCTCGCCGCCGCCGGCAACGTCTCGGCCGGGAGCCAGGAACTGTCGGCCTCCGCCGAGCAGCTGTCGCAGGGCTCGAGTGAGCAGGCCTCCTCCACCGAAGAGGCGTCCGCCTCGATGGAGGAGATGGCCGCCAACGTGCGCCAGAACGCCGAGAATGCCAGCCAGACCGAGACCATCGCCCGCCAGTCGGCCCGCGACGCCGAGGCCAGCGGGGCGGCGGTGGGACGCGCGGTCGAGGCGATGCAGACGATCGCCCAAAAAATCACCATCGTGCAGGAGATCGCCCGCCAGACCGACCTGTTGGCGCTGAACGCCGCGGTCGAGGCGGCGCGGGCCGGCGAGCACGGGCGCGGCTTTGCGGTGGTGGCGAGCGAGG
>NZ_JTHF01000319.1 GCF_001043895.1 Methylobacterium indicum | reverse complement strand
CCTGACACCCCACCCGGTCCGGGGGCCGCCCCCCGGACCGGGTGGGGTGTCAGGCTCCGACGCCGGGGGCGTAGCCGAACGCGACGGCGGGGGCGGCGGCGGTCTCGACCCAGACGCTCTTGACCTGGGTGTATTCGTGCAGGGCCTCGATCCCGCTGGAGCGGCCGTAGCCGCTGCGCCCGGAGCCGCCGAAGGGCGAGGAGACGTGGATCGTCTTGTAGGCGTTGATCCAGAAGGTCCCGGCCCGCACCGCGGCCGCCACCCGGTGGGCGCGCCCGACGTCGCGGGTCCAGATCGCGCCGGCCAGGCCGAAGTCGGAATCGTTGGCGATGCCCACCGCCTCCTCCTCCGTGTCGAACGGGATCACCGTCACCACCGGCCCGAAGATCTCGGTGCGGGCGCAATCCATGGCGTTGTCGGCCCCCGACAGGATCGTCGGGCGGACGAAGAAGCCGCCCTCCGCCGGGTGGCCGTCGCTGCCGGCCGCCAGGGTGGCGCCCTGGTCGAGGCCGCCGCGGATCATCGCCAGCACGTGGCGGTACTGGGCGGCGTTGCTGATCGGTCCGACCTCGGTCTGCGGGTCGAGGGGATCGCCGACGCGGATGCGGTTCGCCCCCTCCGCCAGCATGGCGACGAAGCGGTCGTGGACCGGACGCTCGACGAGGAGCCGCGAGCCGGCGACGCAGGACTGGCCGGCGCCGGCGAAGATCGCCGCCTGCGCCCCCAGGCACGCCCGCTCCAGGTCGGCATCGGCGAACACGATGTTGGCCGACTTGCCGCCGAGCTCGAGCACGCAGGGCTTGAGGTGGCGCGCCGCGGCCTCGGCGATCCGCGCGCCGGTGGCCGGCGAGCCGACGAAGACCACCTTCGCCACCGCCTTCTCGGCGAGCGCCGCCTGCCCGGTGGTGTGGCCGTAGCCCGACAGCACGTTGACGACGCCCGCCGGCAGCCCGGCCCGCTCGGCCAGTGCCGCCACGGCGAGCGAGGTGAGGGGGGTCAGCTCGGAGGGCTTGAGCACCACCGCGTTGCCGGCGGCGAGCGCCGGGGCGAGCTGCCAGCCGCAGGTGAAGACCGGGGCGTTCCAGGGCGTGATCTGCAGCACCACGCCGAGGGGCTCGCGGCGGGTGTAGTTGAGGTGGCTGGTCGGGACCGGGATCACCTCGCCGTGCAGCTTGTCGGCCCAGCCGGCATAGTACTCGAACATCTCGGCGACCTTGGCCGCCTCGCCGCGGCAGTCGCGGATCGGCTTGCCGGCGTTCAGGGCCTCGAGCCGGGCGAGGGGCTCGATCTCGGCCCGGATCGTGCGGGCGATCTCCTGCATCACCCGGCCGCGGGCGGCGCCGGTGAGCGCGGCCCAGCGGCCCTGCGCCTCGCGCGCCGCCCGGGCGGCCTCGGCGGCGACCGGGGCGCCGGCATCCGGGTATTCGGCGAGCGTCAGGCCGGTGGCGGGATCGACGAGGCGGACGGTCTCGCCGGTGCCCGGCACCATGCGGCCGTTCACCCAGGAGCCGATGCAGGACCCGGTCGACGGGGTCTCGGGGAAGAACGGCCGCATCAGGGCGGCCAGGGTCCGGGGACGGGTCTCGGTCACGACGGGGGCCTCCTGATCAGGCGAGCTGGAGCTTGACGATGGCGTTGAAGTCGGCGTCGTCCGGGATCCCGGTGCTGTCGCGCCACAGCCGGGCGGCCTGCGCCGAGAGCGGCAGGTCGAGGTCGAGGGCGGCGATCAGCGCGCCGGCGAGGCGCACGTCCTTGCGCATCAGCTTCATGGTGAAGCCGGAATCGAAGGCGCCGTTGAGCACCCAGGTCGGGAAGTTGACCTGCGTGACGCCGCTGCGGCCCGAGCCGGCATTGATCCCGGCGAGCAGGCGCGCGGGCTCGACGCCGGCATCCCGCGCCATCCGCACCGCCTCCGCGGCGGTGATCAGGTGGGCGGCGCAGAGCAGGTTGTTGGCGAGCTTGGTGACGTGGCCGGCGCCGACGGCGCCGACATGGACCCGCGTCGCGCTCATCGCCGCCAGCACCGGCTCGGCCCGGGCCACCGCCGCGTCGCTGCCGCCCAGCACCATCGTCAGGGTGGCGGCATGCGCGCCCTTCGGGCCGCCGCTCACCGGCGCGTCGATGAGCGCGAGGCCAGCGGGTTCGAGCGCCGCCGCGATCCGCCGGGTGACGTCCGGGTGCGAGGTCGAGGTGTCGACGATCAGGAGGTCCGGTTTCGCGCCCTGGAGCGGCCCGTCGGCGCCGAGCAGCACCGCCTCCACCACCTCGGGGGTCGGCAGCGACAGCACCACCGCGTCGCAGTCCCGCCACAGGGAGGCGGGGGCGTCCGCGACCGTGATCCCGTCCGCCTCCAGGGCCGCGCGGGCGGCGGGGGCGGGGTCGTAGCCGATGACCTCGAAGCCGCCCCGCCGCAGCGAGAGGGCCATGCCCCGGCCCATGTTGCCGAGCCCGATGACGCCGATCCTGCGCATGTCCGCTGGTCTCCCATCGGCGCCGGGATCGTGGCCGCGGCGCCTCCTGGGAACCGGAGAGTGAGGCAGGCCGGTGTTGAGTGGAATGACACTGGCAAGTATTTTGCGTTGACTTGCCGGCAACGCACTCGGCGAGCGGAATGTCGACGGGCGGGAGGGACGACCGATGCAGAGCCTGGACGAGCGCTGCCTGCGCTATCTCGCGGAGGCGGTCGGCTGCGGCTCCGTGCGCGCGGCGGCCGACAAGCTCAACGTCAACGCCTCGGCGGTGAGCCGTCAGCTCGCCCAGATGGAGGTGCAGCTCGCCACGCCCCTGATCGAGCGCCACCGCCGCGGGGTGCGGGCGACGCCGGCCGGCTCGCTCCTCCTCGACTATTACCGGCGCCAGGCCTCCGACCGGGAGGACATCCTGGCCAAGCTCACGGATCTGAAGGGCCTGCGCCGCGGCCATATCGACGTGGTGCTCGGCGAGGGCTTCGTCGGCGACCTGATGTCGGGCCTGCTCCAGGGTTTCTGGGGCCGTCACCCCGACCTGACCATGACCCTCGACCTCGCGGCGACCAACGACGTGGTACGTCGCGTCGTCGAGGACGAGGCGCATCTCGGTCTCGTCTACAATCCGCCGCCGGAGCCGCGGTTGCGCACCCATCTGGCAATGCCCCAGCCGATCCGGGTCCTGGTGCGGGCGGACCACCCGCTCGCCGCCCATCCGGGCCCGGTTCGCCTCGCCGACCTCGCCGGCCACCGCCTCGGCACGATGCACCCGGCCTACGGCATCCGGCAGATCATCGCGGCGGCGGAGCGGGCCGAGGGCGTGCAGCTCGACCCGGTGCTCATCACCGGCTCGATCGGGGTGCTCAAGCAGTTCGTCGCCTCCGGCATCGGCGTGACGCTGCTGCCGGCCTTCTGCGCCGCCCAGGAGGTCGCCGAGGGCAGCCTGGCGGCGCTGCCGCTGGCCGATCCCGGCCTCGACGGCGTCGAGGCGCAGATCGTCACCCGCCTCGGCCGTCAGCTCCCGCCGGCGGCGGGCACGCTGCTCCAGCACCTCGCCCGTGGCATGGCCGGGGAGGCGAAGGGCGGGGCCCGCAATCCGTCTTCCTCGAGGTGATGCGAGACCGGCTCAGCAAGAAAAAATCGCCGGATAGGCGGAACCTTCTCGCGTGATGTCGATGTGGGAAGTTCGCCGGTCCAAGGCTGCATAGCGAGATCGATATTCACGCGGCATTAGGATCTATGCCGCAGCGTCACGGGATAATGTGCTGTCCAGACTGTGGCCGGACCGGCCCGTTCCGGGACATTGGGGAGCCTCCGCCCATGTCGTCTCGTGCCGCGCCCTCCGGCGCCTCGTCGCTGCGTCTCGTGAACCTGCCGCTTGCCGCCAAGATCGCGGCGGCTCCCGTCCTGCTCCTGTGCCTCAGCCTCGCCGTCGCGGCCGTGTCCTGGCGCAATCTGGAGACCGTCGAGGAGACGGCCGCCTGGTCCGCGCATACCCGGGAGGTGATGCAGAACGTCGACCGGACGGTCCTCGCCATGGTCAACCGCGAGTCGGGCCTGCGCGGCTTCCTCCTGTCGGGCGAAACGTCGTTCCTGGCGCCCTACCGCGCCGGCGAGGCGGATTTCGCGGCGGCCCTCGGGCGGGCCCGGACCCTGGTGGCCGACAACCCGGAGCAGCGCACCCATCTCGATGCCCTCGGCCGTCTCGAGCAGCAATGGACCGCCGAGGTCGCCGCGCGGGCGATCCGCCTGATGCAGGATCCGGCGACGCAAGGGGAGGCGCGGCGGATCGAGGCGTCGGGCGCCGGCAAGGCGGTGATGGACGCGATCCGTGCCAAGGCCGCCGAGCTCGCGGCGGTCGAGCAGGCGCTGCTGGATGCGCGCCGGGAGGAATCCGCGGCGGCCGTGCGGCAATCCCGCCTCGCCAGCCTCGTCGGCTTCGCCGTGATGGTCGGGGCGGCGGCCCTGTCGCTGCTCCTCCTGCATCGCGGCGTCATCCGGCCGATCCGCGGCATGACGTCGGCGATGGGCCGGCTCGCGGACCACGACCTCGCCGTGGAGGTCCCCGGCGCCGGCCGCCGCGACGAGATCGGCGGGATGGCCGATGCGGTCCAGGTGTTCAAGGACGGCCTGATCCGCGCCCGGGCGCTCGAAGAGGAGACGCGGCTCGCCCGCGCCTCCGCCGAGGAGCAGCGCAAGGCCGGCATGCGCCAGATGGCCGATGCCTTCGAAGCCGCGGTGGGCGGCATCGTCGAGGGTGTCTCGACCTCGGCCACCGCGCTGCAGGCAACCGCCCGGACGATGTCGGCCACCGCGACGCAGACCGCCGCGCAATCCACCGCCGTGGCGGCGGCGGCCGAAGAGGCCTCCTCCAACGTCGGTACCGTCGCGGCGGCGGCGGAGGAGCTCGGCGCCTCGGTCCAGGAGATCGGCCGCCAGGTCGACGGCTCGGCCGGCCTCGCCCGCACGGCTGCCGCCGAGGCCGGTGCGACCGCCGGGGTGGTGCGCGACCTCAGCCTCGCGGTGAACCGCATCGGCGACGTGGTCGGGCTGATCTCCTCGATCGCCGCGCAGACCAACCTTCTGGCGCTCAACGCCACCATCGAGGCGGCCCGTGCGGGCGCGGCCGGCCGCGGCTTCGCGGTGGTGGCCGCCGAGGTGAAGGAGCTCGCCGGCCAGACCGCGAGGGCGACCGACGAGATCACCGGGCAGATCGCGGCGATCCAGGCCGCCACCGGCCGGGCGACGACCGCGATGGCGGGCATCGGCGGGCGGATCGACGAGATCAGCGGCGTGGCGGCGGCGATCGCGGCCGCCGTGGAGGAGCAGGGCGCGGCGACGCGCGAGATCGTCCGCAACGTCTCGCAGGCGGCGGTCGGCACCGGCGAGGTAACCGGCACCATCGCCGGGGTGGCGGGCGCGGCGGAGGAGACCGGCGCCGCCGCGAGCCAGGTGCTGAGTTCGGCCTCAGCCCTGTCGCATCAGTCGGAGCGGCTGTCGGCCGAGGTGACGCGGTTCCTCGCCACCGTGCGGGCGGCCTGAGACGTGTGCGGGTCGTCTGAACGGGCCTCACGGGAGCGGAGAGGCCCGTTCCCGGCTTTCGAACGCGTCGCGGAAGTCCGGCAGGGCGAGGGCGTGCAGGAGGTCGCGCAGCAGGCCCGCCCGCTCGGCCCCGAACGCGGCCTCGAAGCGGATCTGGGCGTCGCGCCACAGGGGCGTCGCCTCGGCGAGCTTGGCGGCGCCGGCCTCCGTCAGGGCGATGCGCCGGGCCCGGCGGTCGCGCGGGTCCGCCACCACGTCGACGTAGCCGTCCCGGGCCAGGGGCTTGAGGGTATGGCCGAGCCCCGAGAGGTCCATGACCATCGCCTCGGCCAATTCCCCCATCGTCGGGATGCCGAGGCCGCGGATCGTCGCCAGCAGGCCGTACTGCGTGGTGCGCAGGCCGCAGGGGCTCAACGCCTCGTCGTAGAGTTGCCCGACGCTGCGCGTCGCCCGGCGCAGGGCCGCGTTGCTGCAACGGGTCGGTTGGATCGTCACGCGCCGGCCTCCGCCTTCCGGGGGATGTCCGGATATGCGGCCTGGCGCACCCCGCCGCAATGTCTCCCTCGGGCACCCGCGCCGAAGGTCGCGGGGGCCGGGGGGAGACGGGTGGCGGGCTCGGCCTATATGAACCTGCTGAAGTGTTGGGCCGATCGGTGGCGCGAGGCGGACGCGCTCGGCTGTGCGGCGCCCGGACGGATGGGAGACGGATGACGCAACTCGGACACGCGCCGGATCTCGCCGCGGAGAACGAGCGCCTGCGCACCGCCTTGGCGGCCGCCGAGCGCGCCCGGGACGCGGCAGCGGCGGAGGCGCTGGCGGCCAAGGCGGCTCTCGCCGGGACCGCGTCCGCCGGAACCGAGTTCGTCGACACGGCCCGGACCGCTCCCGCGGGCGCAGCCCGGCCGTCGGGCGAGGGCGGCGGCCTCCTCGGCGATCCGCGCCTGCGGGCGGCCCTCGGCATCCCGACCGTCGGGGTGATCGTGTTCGACATGGCGGGCCGGGTGCTGGAGGCCAACGACACCTTCCTGGCGATGAGCGGCTACGACCGCGAGGATCTCGACCGCGGCCGGCTCTCCGGCGCCACCCTGGTGCCGCCGGAATGGCAGCCGGTGTCGCGCCGCGTCATCGCCGAGCTCCAGGCCCAGGGCCGATCGGATTCGACCGAGCGCGAGTATCTGCGCCGGGACGGCTCGCGGTTCTGGGGCCTGTGCGCGGCGACGCGCCTCGACGACGGCAACGGTTTCGAGTTCATCATCGACATCACCGACCGGCGCCGGACCGAGGAGGCGCTGCGGCGCAGCGAGGCGCGCTACCGCACGCTGTTCGAGGCGATCGATGCCGGGTTCTGCGTCATCGCCCTGCGGTTCGGCGCCGACGGCCGGGCCGACGATTACCGCTTCCTCGAGGTCAACCCCGCCTTCGCCCACCATACCGGCCTCGCGGATGCCGCCGGGCGCTGGATGCGCGACCTCGCCCCCGATCACGAGCAGCACTGGTTCGACCTCTACGGCCGGGTGGCGCGGACGGGCGAATCGGTGCGCTTCATGCAGCCGGCCCGGGCGCTGGGGGAGCGCTGGTACGAGGTCCACGCCTTCCGGGTCGACGCGCCGGAAGACCACCACGTCGCGATCCTGTTCAACGACGTCACCGCCCAGCGGCGGCTGGAGGAGGCCCTGCGCGGCCTCAACGAGACCCTGGAACGCCAGGTCGCCGCCCGCACCGCCGAGCGCGACCGGATCTGGCAGGTCAGCCGCGACATGCTCGGCGTCGCCGACGCCGACGGCGTCTGGCTCAGCGTCAACCCGGCCTGGACCGCGATCCTCGGCTGGCAGCCCGAGGAGGTGGTGGGGCGCAGCTCCGCCTGGCTCGAGCACCCGGACGACCAGGACCGGACCCGCGACGAGATCCGCCGCCTCGCCGACGGCGAGCCGACCCTGTCGTTCGAGAACCGGTTCCGCACCCGGGACGGCGGCTACCGCACCCTGTCCTGGCGGGCGGTCCCGTTCGAGGGCAGCCTGTACTGCGTCGCCCGGGACGTCACCGACCAGCGCGAGCGGGCCCAGCGCCTCGTCCAGGCCGAGGAGGCCCTGCGCCAGTCGCAGAAGATGGAGGCGGTGGGCCAGCTCACCGGCGGCGTCGCCCACGACTTCAACAACCTGCTCACCATCATCCGCTCGTCGGTGGATTTCCTGCGTCGGCCCGATCTGCCGGAGGCGCGGAAACGCCGCTACCTCGACGCGGTGTCCGACACGGTGGACCGGGCCGCCAAGCTCACGGGCCAGCTCCTCGCCTTCGCCCGCCGCCAGGCCCTGGCGCCGGAGGTGTTCGACGTCGTCGCCCGGCTCCAGGGCGTCGCCGACATGCTCGACACGGTCACGGGCGCGCGCATCCGCGTGGTGACGAGGGGCCCCGAGCGGCCCTGCTTCGTGCGCGCCGATCTCAGCCAGTTCGAGACCGCGCTCATCAACATGGCGGTCAATGCCCGCGATGCGATGGAAGGGGAGGGGACGCTCACCCTGGCGGTCGCCTGCGGTGCGGAGAAACCCGAGATCCGCGGCCACGCCGCCGCGGCCGGGCCCTTCGTGGCGATCTCGCTCACCGATACCGGCACCGGCATGACGCCGTCGGTGATCGACAAGATCTTCGAGCCCTTCTTCACCACCAAGGAGGTCGGCAAGGGCACGGGCCTGGGCCTCAGCCAGGTCTTCGGCTTCGCCAAGCAATCGGGCGGCGACGTCGACGTGACGAGCCGGGTCGGGCAGGGCTCGACCTTCATCCTCTACCTTCCGGAGGTGGCCGCCCCGGCCGAGCCCGGCCGCGCGGCGGCGCCGGACGAGGGGCTGGCGCCGGCCCGGGCCGGGCAGCGGGTGCTCCTCGTCGAGGACAATGTCGGCGTCGGCCGCTTCGCCGCGCAGATCCTCGGCGATCTCGGCTACGTCGCCACCTGGGTCACCAACGCCGAGGCCGCCCTCGACGTGCTCGGCCAGGACGCCGCCTACGACGCGGTCTTTTCCGACGTGGTGATGCCCGGCATGGGCGGCATCGAGCTCGCCAAGACCTTGCGCCGGCGCCATCCGGACCTGCCGGTGCTGCTCACCTCCGGCTACAGCCACGTCCTGGCGCAAGAAGGCTCCCACGGCTTCCCGCTGCTGCACAAGCCCTACTCGGCCGAGCAGCTCTCCAGGATGCTGGCGAGCGCGATCGGGCAGCGGCGTCCGGTGCCGGCTCCGAGCGAGTAGGGGATAAGTCTCGCACCCGGAAAAGCTCCGGCGGTAGGCCGCCTGGCCGCTCGCCGACACGCGATATTCACGGTCGACGGCCCGGCTCTCGACTGTCACGCCGCCGATACGGCTGCCTTGCCGCTGGCGGGCATGGGCGGCCGGTGAAGGCGACGATCGGCGGGATCGCCCGGGGGCGGACGAAGGGGCAATCACACGGCATGAATGCCCGGATGCGGCCGGACGCCATTCGGCGTCCGGCCTGTCGGTCACGCCGCCGCGAAAGCCCGCAGCACCGCGTCGGCCGCCTCGCGGGTCGTGGCCGTGCCCTTGAGGTCGCGGGTGCGCGACGCCGGCTCGCGGAGCGCCGTCTCGATCGCCGCCACGATGGCGTGGGCGGCGTCCACCTCGCCGAGATGTTCGAGCATCATCGCGGCGGTCCAGATCTGGCCGACCGGGTTGGCGATGCCCTTGCCGGCGATGTCCGGCGCCGAGCCGTGGACGGGCTCGAACAGCGAAGGGAAGCGTCCCTCCGGGTTGATGTTGGCGGACGGCGCGATGCCGATCGTGCCGGTGCAGGCCGGGCCCAGATCCGACAGGATGTCGCCGAAGAGGTTCGAGCCCACCACCACGTCGAACCGGTCCGGGTTCAGCACGAAATGGGCGGTGAGGATGTCGATGTGGTACTTGTCGCGCCGCACGTCCGGATAGCGCTCGCCCATCGCCTCGACCCGCTGGTCCCAGTACGGCATCGTGATGGCGATGCCGTTCGACTTGGTGGCCGAGGTCAGGTGCTTCTTCGGCCGGCTTTGCGCGAGGTCGAAGGCGAATTTCAGGATCCGGTCGACGCCGTGACGGCTCATCACCGTCTCCTGGATCACGATCTCCCGCTCGGTGCCCGGATACATCGTGCCGCCGACCGACGAATACTCGCCCTCGGTGTTCTCGCGCACGACGTAGAAGTCGATGTCGCCGGGCTCGCGGCCGGCGAGCGGGCAGGGCACGCCCGGCATCAGCCGGACCGGGCGCAGGTTGACGTACTGGTCGAACTCGCGCCGGAACTGGAGCAGCGAGCCCCAGAGCGAGACGTGGTCCGGCACGGTGGCCGGCCAGCCGACGGCGCCGAAGAAGATCGCGTCGGTCGGCGTCAGGAGCTCCTTCCAGTTCGCCGGCAGCATCGTGCCGTGCTCGGCGTAGTAGTCGCAGGAGCCGAACGTGTGGTGCTGCAGGTCGAGGCGAAAGCCGAACTTCTCCGCCGCGGCTTCGAGGAGGCGGACGCCCTCCGGCACCACCTCCTTGCCGATGCCGTCGCCGGGGATGACCGCGATGCGGTAGTGACGATTCGTGTCGGTCATGGGGAAATGCCCTCTCACGCCAGCGCGGCGCGCACGTCGGCGACGTCGAGGACGTCGTTCAGCGTCTGCTCGAAGCGGCCGAGCAGGGTGTCGATGTCCTCGTCCGTGCAGCAGAGCGGCGGCGCGAAGCCGACGATGTCGTCGGCGAAGGCGCGGAAGATCACGCCGTTCTTGTAGCCGAACCGGGCGAGGTGACCGGAGATGCCGAGATCCGGCGACGGCTTGGTGCGCTTCGCCTTGTCGGTGACGAGTTCCACGCCCGCGAGCAGGCCGCGCACCCGCACGTCGCCGACGAGGGGATGGTCGGCGAGGCGCTTGAGGCCCGCGGTGAAGCGCTCCCCGGCGCGGCGCCCGTTCTCCAGGATGCCGCCCTCGGTATAGAGCCGCAGCACCTCGAGGCCGACCGCGGCGCTGACCGGGTGGGCCGAGTAGGTGAAGCCGTGGCCGATCGGCTTGCCGGCCGGGGCGTTGTCGGCGATGGCGCGGTAGATCCGGTCCGACATCAGGACGGCGCCCATCGGGCTGTAGCCCGAGGTCAGGCCCTTGGCGGTGGTCATCAGGTCCGGCACCACGCCGTCATGCTCGCAGCCGAAGAGCGGGCCGGTGCGGCCGAAGCCGGTGATGACCTCGTCGGCGACGAACAGGATGTCGAGCTCGCGCGCCGCGTCGCGCATCGCCTTCAGCCAGCCGTCCGGCGGCACGATCACGCCGCCCGAGCCCTGGACCGGCTCGGCGAAGAACGCCGCGACGTTCTCCGCGCCCAGTTCCTCGACCTTGGCCTTCAGCGCCGCCACCGAGGCGGCGATCACCGCGTCGTCCGTGTCGCCGGCCGGGTTGCGGTAGGGATAGGGCGAGGGGATGTGGTGCTGGAGGGTCGTCGGCGCGTCGAAGTTGTCGTGGAAGGACTGAATCGCGGTCAGTCCGGCGCCGATGGTCGAGGAGCCGTGATAGCCCCGCTCCAGGGCGATCATGTGCTTCTTCGCCGGCCGGCCGGTGACGTTGTAGTAGTAGCGGATGAACCGCACCGCCGAATCGACCGCGTCCGAGCCGCCGAGCGTGAAGTAGACGTGGTTGAGGTCGCCCGGCGCCAGCTCGGCGAGGCGGGCGGCCAGCCGGATCGCCGGCTCGCTCGAGAAGTGGAAGTAGCCGGTGGCATAGGGCAGCCGCCGCATCTGCTCGGCCGCGACTTCCACGATCGACTCGTGGCCGTAGCCGACATTGACGCACCACAGGCCCGAGAAGCCGTCGAGCAGGGTGTGGCCCTCGGCATCGGTGAGGGTGGCGCCTTGCGCCGATTGCAGCACCGTGGCGCCGCGCGCCTCGTGGCCCTTCCACGAGATCACCGGGTGGATGAGGTGGTCGCGGTCGAGCAGATGCGGCGGCTGCCCTATGCCACCGGCTACTTCCACTTCTCGAGCGAGCCGGCGATCCGGCTGGCCGCCCGCCTCGCCGAGCTGGCGCCGGGCGA
>NZ_JTHF01000318.1 GCF_001043895.1 Methylobacterium indicum | reverse complement strand
TAGACCCGAAACCAGGTGATCTAGCCATGCGCAGGATGAAGGTGCGGTAACACGCACTGGAGGTCCGAACCAGTGCCCGTTGAAAAGGTCTTGGATGACGTGTGGTTAGGGGTGAAAGGCCAATCAAACCTGGACATAGCTGGTTCTCCGCGAAAGCTATTTAGGTAGCGCCTCGCGTGAATGCCTTGCGGGGTAGAGCACTGGATGGGCTAGGGCCGCCCACAGCGGTACCGCACTCAACCAAACTCCGAATACGCAAGAGCACTGCGCGGGAGACACACGGCGGGTGCTAACGTCCGTCGTGAAGAGGGCAACAACCCTGACCGACAGCTAAGGCCCCCAATTCGTGGCTAAGTGGGAAAGGATGTGGGACTCCCAAAACAACCAGGAGGTTGGCTTAGAAGCAGCCATCCTTTAAAGAAAGCGTAACAGCTCACTGGTCTAGCCAAGGGGTCCTGCGCCGAAAATGTAACGGGGCTCAAGCCACGAGCCGAAGCTTCGGGTGCATCTTAAGATGCGCGGTAGCGGAGCGTTCCCTAGGCTGATGAAGGGAGACCCGTGAGGGCCCCTGGAGGTATGGGAAGTGCGAATGCTGACATGAGTAACGACAAAGAGTGTGAA
>NZ_JTHF01000317.1 GCF_001043895.1 Methylobacterium indicum | reverse complement strand
TCGCCGGCATCGCCCGGGAGGTCGTGGCGGAATTCGGGGCCGACCCGGCCCGGGTCTACGTCGCCGGGCTCTCGGCCGGCGGGGCGGCGGCGGCGATCCTGGCCTCGGCCTATCCGGACGTGTTCGCGGCGGCCGGCATCCATTCGGGGCTCGCCTGCGGGGCGGCCCGGGACCTGCCCTCGGCGCTCGCCGCGATGGGCCAGGGCGGTACGGCGCCCAAGCGGGCGGGCGGGAGCGTGCCGACCATCGTCTTCCACGGCGACGGCGACCGCACGGTGCACCCCCTCAACGGCGAGCGGGTGGCCGCCCAGGCGCTGCCGGGTCCGGGCCTGACCGAGACCGTGACGCGGGGGGAATCACCCGGCGGCATCGCCTGGACCCGCAGCGTCCATGCGGATGCGGCCGGCCGGGGGATCGTCGAGAAGTGGGTGCTGCATGGGGCCGGCCATGCCTGGTCCGGCGGCAGCCCGGACGGCTCCTACACCGAGCCGCGGGGGCCGGATGCCAGCGCGGAGATGCTGCGGTTCTTCCGCGGGCACGCCCGGGCGGGCTGAGCCGTTGTCCCTTCGCGCCTTCGAGCGGACTCGTTCGAAGGCGCAGGGGTCTCATGCCTCGGGAGACGCCTTCGGGGTCGAGACCCGCAGGAGCAGCGCCACCGGCAGGAGCCCGACCGCGACAATGAGCAGGGCGGCGACCGCGCCGTCCTCGTAGGTGCCCCGGGCGGCCTCGCCGTAGAGATGGGTCGCCAGGGTCTCGACGTTGAGCGGGCGCAGGATCAGGGTCGCGGGCAGCTCCTTGACGCAGTCGACGAAGACCAGGAGCGCGCCGCCGAGGAGCGCCGGCCAGGTCAGCGGCAGGTGGACCCGCGCCAGGGCGCCGACCGGGCCGCGGCCGAGGATGCGGGCGGCGTCGCCGAGCGAGCGCGGCACCCGGGCGAGGCCGGCCTCGCTGCTGCCGGCGGTGACCGCGAGGAAGCGCACCGCGTAGGCGTAGACCAGGGCCGCCCCGGTGCCGAGGCCCATCGCGGCGAGCGGCGCGCCGGTGAGCGCCCGGCTCGCGCCGTCGAGGGCCCCGTCGAGGGCGGCGAGCGGCGGCAGCAGGCCGATCGCCAGGATCGCGCCGGGGATCGCGTAGCCGAAGGTGGCGCAGCGCAGGAGCGCCTCGCGCCAGCGCCCGCCGAGAAGCCGGGGCCCCGCCGCCACGACGAGGCCGAGGACGGTGGCGACCGCCGTCGCGAGGGCGGCATAGACCAGGGTGTTGACGCTCTCCGACAGGATCGCCCCGGACAGGCCGGCACGATGCAGCCGCCGGGACGCCTCGACCGCGAGGTAGCTCGCCGGCGCCAGGAAGCCGAGGGCGACCGGCACGAGGCCGAGAGCGAGCGCCGCGAGGGCCGCAGGGCCGGAGAGCGGCGTGCGGCTCATCCGGCGCGGGCGCTGGGCCGCCCCGGCATAGCCGCGCCCGCGCCGGGCCCGGCGCTCGACCGCGATCAGGCCGAGGCAGGCGGCGAGCATCACCAGCGCCAGGCCGGCGGCGCCGGGCAGGTCGGAGCGGTTGACCCAGGTGTCGTAGATCGAGACCGTGAGGGTGCGCACCCCCAAGAACTCCGCCGCCCCGATGTCGTTGAGGGCCTCGAGAAGCGCGAGGCTGGCGCCGAGCGCGATGGCCGGGCGGGCGAGGGGCAGGGCGACCCGCAGGAACACGGCGGCCGGCCCGGCCCCGAGGCTGCGCCCGGCCTCGACCAGCGTCGCCGACTGCATCAGGAACAGCGCCCGGGTCGGCAGGTAGACGTAGGGGTAGAGCACGAAGCCGAGGAGCAGGATGCAACCGGGCAGGGAGCGCAGGTCCGGTAAAATCAGGTCGCGCGGACGGGCATAGCCGAGGAGCGCCCGGATCGCGCTCTGTACCGGGCCGACCGGATGCAGGAGGTCGAGATAGGCATAGGCCGCGATGTAGGTGGGGACGGCGAGCGGCAGCAGCAGCGCCCAGTCGAGGAGGCGCCGCCCCGGAAAGTCGTAGGCGGCGACGAGCCAGGCCGCCCCGGTGCCGACCGCCACCACGACGAGTCCGACCCCGGCGAGCAGCAGGGCGGTGTCGCGCAAAGCCGGGGGCAGCACGTAGGCGAGGAGGTGCGGCCACAGCCCGCCCGAGCCCTGCAGCGCCTCGATCCCGAGTGCCGCCACCGGCGCCAGGACCAGGAGGGCGGTGAGGCCGGCGGCGAGCGTCCAGGCCAGGAGCCAGAGGCGCCGCGCCGGCCCGGCCGCGACCGGCCGGCGGCGCCCGGACGACGGGAGAGCCGGCGCGAGGGCCGCCTGCTCCACGGGGGTGCCGCGCTCCGCGAGGCCGCGCCCCGGGCGAGGAGCCCGCCGCAGCGGGGCCACGCCGTCGAGCCCCTGCTCCATCACGCCCTCGCGATCCGTCACGAGAGGCCCCGGCCGACGGACATCGGGGCAACGGCCGGCGCGACGGCGTGCGGCATCAGAGCTCCATCAGGTCGCGGCCGACGACGATCTCGCCCTTGAAGTGCGGCCGCACCGCCTCGAGCCAGACCTCGTCCTTGATGAACGGATAGCCGCCGGGCACGAAGTGCGAGAGGACCAGCGTCTTCACGCCGGCCTCGGTCGCCACGCGCCCGACCTCCTCGGTGGTGGTGTGGCTCGCGATCAGGTGCTCGCGCAGCGTCCTGGCGTTGGGCTCGGTGGCGATCAGCTTCTCGAGCTCGGGCAGGTACATGACCTCGTGCACGAGGACGTCGGCGCCCTTGGCCAGCGCGATCAGGTTCGGCGAGTAGCGGGTGTCGCCCGAGATCACGATCGACCGGTCGGGGCAGTCGAAGCGGAAGGCGAAGGCCGGCTCGACCGGCGGGTGCTGGACCAGGGCCGCCGTCACCGTGACGCGCTCGTCGCGCATCACCGGGCCCGGCCCGGCGATCTCGTGGGGCACGATCAGGTCGGCCAGCGCCGGGCGCCCCTCGTCGGCCATGCGGGTCTTGATGTCGTCGTCGTTCAGGTCGAGGAACTGGCGCGTCATCCGGGCGAGGGGCGGCGGCCCGTAGGTGTCGACCCGGTGGGCGAGGTCGGTCGCCCAGGCGAGCAGCAGCACGTTGCCGTAATCGGCGTTGTGGTCCGAATGCTGGTGGGTGAGGAACACCGAATCGAGCGAGCCGAGCTTGAGCTTCGCCAGCACCATCTGCCGGCCGGTCCCGTTGCCGGCATCGATCAGGTAGGTGTGCCCGTCGACCACGATGGCCTGGGCCGGCGCAGCGCGGTTGGGCTTCGGCGTCGGGCCGCCGGCCGTCCCGAGCAGGATCAGCCGCGAGCGGCGCGGGGCGGGGGCGGGCGTCTGCGCCGCGGCGCCCGTCGCGGCGCCCGTCGCGGCGAGGCCGGCCGCCAGGGCGGCGGTGCCGCCCAGCAGCGTCCGTCGGGTCGGGTGGCGGAGGTCGTCGGGCACGGCGGTGTCGGGCATGGAGGTTCGTCCAGGCGGGAGCGGCGGCTTTCGGCCCCGCTCGTCCAGGAACCCGCCGGTTCCGTCAAGGCAGGGAGCGGCAACGGAAGACCGGGGGAGGGCCCGGGATCACCCCCGGCGCCGTCGGCGGGAGCCTGTCCGGTCGAATGTTCGAGACGAGAAGAGCACAGGGTTTTCTCCTCTCCCCGCCCGCGGGGAGAGGAGGCGTCCCGAGCTTCGTCGTTCTCCGCCCCGCCTGACGGGGACGGATCGCGGATCAGCGATCGAAGCCGACCTTGTCGACGAGCAGGCTCGCCGCCTTGCGGTTGCGGGCGATCTCGGCGAGCGGGGTCGCATCGACCTTCAGGGTCCCGAGGGCGGCCAGCAGCGGATCGACGGCGACGCCGGGCTTCACCGGGTACTCGTAATCGGCCTTGGCATAGAGCGCCTGCGCCTCGTCGGAGGTGAGGTATTCGAGGAGCTTGACGGCATTGTCGCGGTGCGGGGCGTTCTTCGCCACCACGGCGCCCGAGACGTTGACGTGGGTGCCGCCGCCCTGGAACGTCGGCAGCACCACCTGGATGCCCTCGCCCCACTTCTGCTGCTCGGGGCCGCCGCGGCCGCTGCGCATCAGGCCGACATAGTAGGAGTTGCCGAGCCCGATGTCGCAGAGGTCGGCGACGATGTCGCGGGCGACGTCGCGGTCGCCGCCGGCCGCCTTGCGGGCGAGGTTGTCCTTGAGTCCGCGCAGCCAGGCCTCGGTCTTGGCCTCGCCGTGCTTGACCAGATAGGCGGCGATCAGCGCGGTGTTGTAGGGATGCTGGCCCGAGCGCAGGCAGACCTTGCCCTTCCATTTCGGATCGGCGAGGTCCTCGTAGGTCAGCCCGGCGAGGTCGCGCAGGTCCGGATCGGCATAGGCCACCCGGGCACGGGTCGAGAGGGCGAACCAGCGGCCCTCCGGGTCGCGCAAGGCGGCGGGGATCGCCGCCTCCAGCACGGGGGAGCGCACCGGCTGGGCGAGGTCGCGGTCGACGAGCTCGATCAGGTTGCCGATATCGACCGTCATCATCACGTCGGCGGCGGAGCGGGCGCCCTCGGCCGCGACGCGCTCGGTCAGGCCCTTGTCCACGAACACCGTGTTGACCGTGACGCCGCTCGCCTTGGTGAAGGCGTCCAGCAACGGGCGGATCAGGCCGGGCTCGCGGGTGGTGTAGAGGTTGACCTCGCGGGCGCCCTCCGGGGCGCCTTGCGCGCGGGCGGGGCCCGCGAGGGCGACGAGACCGAGGAGGCCGAGCGCGATACGTGACAGGGACAAGGGGCGTCTCCCGAAGGTGGCGCCTCCTAGAGAAGCAATCCCGAAACAAAAGCAAGCGCGATAGATTTTAGTTGTTTCAATGTAAGCCTGCTCGACCCGGCGCGCAAGTCTTGTGGGCTACGCAGCTTCCTCGTCGGGCAGGACCAGCACGGCGTCGGGCACCAGCGTCACCCCGACGGCGTCGCCCGGACCGTAGGGCCCCGGCCCGGGCAGGCGGGCGCGCAGGGGCAGGGACAGACCCGGCAGGCCGAGATGGAGCACGCTCGCCGCCCCCAGGAAGGTGCGGCGCAGGACCTGGGCGGGAAGGCCGTCCCCCGGCGCCCCGACCCGCAGGGCCTCGGGCCGCAGGCAGACCCGGACCGGGGCGCCCTCCGGCAGGTGGGGAGCGGGCACCGCGCCGAGCGGCGTGCCGGCCCGGCCCCCGGCGATCCGGGTCGGGATCTCGGCGGCGTCGGCGAGGAAGCGGGCGGCGAACAGGCTCTCGGGGCGGCGGTAGAGCGCCTCGCCGGTGGCGACCTGGACGATGCGGCCGCGGCGCATGAGCGCGATGCGGGTCGCCACCGCCAGCGCCTCCTCGGGATCGTGCGTCACCATCAGGGCGGTGGTGCCGGTGCGGCGCAGGAGCGCCACCGTGTCCTCCCGCACCCGGTCGCGCATCCGCCGGTCGAGGTTGGAGAACGGCTCGTCGAGGAGCAGCAGCCGCGGTCCCGGGGCGAGGGCCCGCACCAGGGCCACCCGCTGCTGCTCGCCGCCGGACAGGGTCTGGGGATAGGCGCCGGCATGGGCCGCGAGGCCGACCTGCTCCAGGAGCTCGTCGGCCGCCTCGCGGGCCGCCGGCGGCTGGCCCTTGAGGCCGAAGCGGATGTTCTCCCGCACGGTGAGGTGGGGGAAGAGGGCGTAATCCTGGAACATCAGCCCGACGCCGCGCGCCTCGGGCGGCACGCTCGCGCCCGGCCCGGCGACGAGGCGCCCGTCGAGCCGCACCGTGCCGGCCTGCGGCGCCTCGAGCCCGGCCACAACCCGCAGGAGGGTGCTCTTGCCGCAGCCGGAATCGCCCAGCAGCGCCATCACCTCGCCGGGGCGCACGGTGAGCGAGACGCCGGCGAGGGCCTGCACCCGGCCGAAGCGGCAGGCCAGCTCCTCCACCGCCAGGGCGGCCGGGCGCGACGGGGCCGGTTCGGTCATGCGGGCGATCCTCGTGCGCCAGGGAGGGGAGAAGGGAGAAGCGTCGGCGCTCATACACGCGCCGGCCGCGCCGGGCGAGGGCGCGGGCGAAGGGGGGGAGGACGGCGAGGACGCGGGCGCCTGCACCGATCCGGCACGGGACGATCGCGCTCAGGGTCAATCGGACGTTAAGCGGAATCGTCGAATCCTCCGCATCGCCGCGGCCTCGACGAGTCGGCGGCGCGTCGCGAAGGGTATGTTGCGTATGCGTAACCTGTCGGGCCAGGACAGCGCCCCCGAGGGAGGGCGGGCCTTCGAAGGAGGCAAGGTGGTGGCGTTCCGGCGCCGGGAGCGCCCCGCGCCGGTGGATCACGAATTCGCGCCGAGCCCCCGGGTCGCCGCCGCGCGGCGCGACCAGCGCAGCCTGATGGACACGGTCTACGAGGCCGGCAGCCTGCCGGTGGCGGCCGGCGACCGCGAGACCAAGCTCCTGGCCTCGCGCCTGCTCGTCTACGGCTTCCTCGCCATCGACGAGGTCGGCGAGGACGGCGCCACCCGCCGCCTGCGCCCCTCCGAGGCGGTGCGCGCCGGCCGCGAGCGCCCCTGGCGCCTGTCGCGGGCCTCGCGCGGGGTCAGCCTGTCGGTGCCGATCCCGGCGGTGGACGGGTTCCTGTTCGAGATGGCGTGACGGCAGGCCGTCAGCCGCCTGCGCTCTTCGAGCCGAAATAGAACCCGATCGCCGAGCCGACGAGGCCGACGATCGGCGTGAAGATGAGTGCGACGGTCGCGCTCATCAGCGCGAACGCGTCCTTGGCGTCGCTGCAGGCCTTGGCCGCGTAGCAGGTCAGCGCGAGATAGCACCCGACCGCGAGGACGCAGACCACCGCGAGCCCCAGCATCGCGAGCAGGACGTAGGTGATCCTGACCCGGGCCTTTTCCTGATCGCGGCCGGGATCGTAGTTGCCCTGGATCGAGGTCGCGACTCCGACGGTCGGGGAACCGACGGCAGGGGAATCGTCGCCGATGGTCTTGAGAACGATCGGCGTTGCGCCGCGATCAGCCTGTTCGGAGATGTCCGGCACCGCCAGGAAGGGTGAGCGTGTACGAAAACGGCCACGCCGCTGCCGGAACCTACTTGCTGAAGATCACTCGCGCGTAGGTCTTGTCCGGCCGCTCGATCAAGACCTTGTCGTGAATTCCGACATTGTCCGCAATCAGCTTGTCCGTCGCGATCGCCTGCTGCAAGGCCGTGTTCGCGTCGACCCCCCGCCGCCGCGCCAGATCCTTGAGAGCGTCGAAGGCAGATTTCGACAGCTCGGCCTGGACTGTGATCGTCACCTCGGAATCGGAGTTCGGCCCGTCGGACACAGCATCACCTCAAGGGAGTAGCGTTGAGCGTATCACGCCGCCTCCGTCGGAACCAGAACCCGGGTCGGGGCGGCGTCCTCGCCGCGATGGCGCACCCCGCCGGTGCAGGCCCGCCGCCCCACCCGCGCAAATTGACTTTCCGGACCGGATCACCGACACGGGCGCCCGCCGCAGGCGGCGGGATGTCCGGTTCGGAGCCATGCATTGACGAGCCTTGCCGCCGGGCGCCGCCCCGGCCGCGCCGCCTCCGTGGGTCTTCTCGCGGAGCGCCTCATCGATCTCGGGGCGCGCAGCCACGGGGCGGCCTGCGCGCTGCTCGTCGTCCTGTCCCTGATCTGCTTCCTGCCGGGATTCGCCTCGCTCCAGCCGATGGACCGGGACGAGCCGCGCTTCGCCCAGGCCTCGAAGCAGATGCTCGAATCGGGCGAGTTCGTCGACATCCGCTTCCAGGGCGAGGCCCGTCACAAGAAGCCGGTCGGGATCTACTGGGCCCAGAGCGCGGTCGTCGCGGCGGGCGAGGCGCTGGGCGTGCCGGGCGCCCGCACGGCGATCTGGCTCTACCGCATCCCCTCGCTGATCGGCGCGGTCGCCACGGTGCTGCTCAGCTACTGGGCCGCGCTCGCCTTCCTGCCGCGGCGCCAGGCCTTCCTCGCCGCCGCTCTGGTCGGGGCCGCCGTGATGCTCTCGGCCGAGGCGCGGCTCGCCAAGACCGACGCGCTGCTCACCGCCTGCGCGGTCGCCGCCATGGGGGCGCTCGCCCGGGCGTGGCTGACCCGCGCCGCCGCAATCCGGCTGCCGCAGGCCCCGCTGCCGATGCCGACGGTGCTGACCTTCTGGCTGGCGGTGGCGCTCGGCATCCTGATCAAGGGGCCGATGGTCCCGCTCTTTGCCGGGCTCGCGGCGCTCTGCCTGTCGATCGTCGTCCGCTCCGGCGCCTGGCTCAAGCGCCTGCGGCCGGGCCTCGGCCTGGTCCTGGTGCTGGTCCTCGTCGCGCCCTGGTTCGTCGCCATCACGCTGAAGAGCGGCGGCGCCTTCTACGGCGAGGCGGTGGGCCATGACATGCTGGGCAAGGTCGGCACCGCCCAGACCCAGCACTGGGCGCCGCCGGGCACCTATCTCCTCGTCATCTTCGCCACCTTCTGGCCCGCCGCCGCCTTCGCCGCGATGGCGATCCCCTTCGCCTGGACCAACCGGCGCGAGGACGGCGTCGCCTTCCTGGTCGCCTGGGTGCTGCCGTCCTGGCTGGTCTTCGAGGCGGTGCCGACCAAGCTGCCGCATTACGTGCTGCCGCTCTGCACGGCCCTCGCCATCCTCGCCGTGATGGCGGTCGCCCGCGGGGCGGTCCACCGCGACCGGCCGGGGGCGCGGCTCGTGGCGCTCTTGGTGCCGTTCATCCCGGCCGGCCTCACGATCGGCCTCTGCCTCGCCGCCTGGCGCCTCGACGGGGTGATCCCCTGGGCGGGGCTGCCGCTGCTCCTCGCCGCCAGCGCCGTCGCGTTCCTCGCCTGGCGCGCCTTCGCGGACGGGTTCCCCGAGCGCGCGCTCGCCGTCGCGGTGCTGGCGAGCCTGCTCCTGAGCCCGGCGGTGTTCGGGCTGACCCAGCCGGCGCTCGCCGCCCTCAAGGTCTCGCCGCGGCTCGCCGCGATCAGCGACGCGCTGCCGTGCCGAAACCCGAAGGTCGGCACCCTCGGCTACCGCGAGCCGAGCCTGGTCTTCCTGATCGGCACCGACCTCGCCATGCTCGATTCCGGCGAGGAGGCCGCCGCCTTCCTGCGCCAGGGCGGCTGCCGCCTCGTCTACGTCGAGGATCGCTTCGCCAAGGCGTTCGCGGACGCGGAGGGCGCGACCCCGCCGCACCCGGTCGGCCGCGTGACGGGCTTCAACATCAATGGCGGCAAGCCGGTCGGCCTGTCGGCCTACGCGGTGACGCCGTGACCCAGACGGAGAGCGACAAGGCCATGCCGGATCAGGCCATGCGGGAGCAGGAGGCGATCCGCCTCAGCGTGGTGGTGCCGGTGAAGAACGAGGCCGGCAACATCGCGCCGCTCCTCGCCGAGATCGCGACGGCCTGCGCGCCCTTGAGCCCGTTCGAGATCGTCTACGTCGACGACGGGTCGACCGACGCCACCCCGGCGGCCCTGGCGGAGGCGCGGGCGCGGCACCCGGAGTTGCGGGTGGTGCGCCACCGCGAGAGCTGCGGCCAGAGCGCGGCGGTGCGCAGCGGCGTGCTCGCGGCTCGCGGCGAGCTCGTCGCGACGCTGGACGGCGACGGCCAGAACGACCCGGCCTTCATCCCGGCGCTCGCCGCGGCGCTGATCGCGGCCGGGCCGGGGGCGGGGCTGGCGCAGGGCCAGCGCGTCGGCCGCAAGGACGGCCGGCGCAAGATGATCCAGTCGCGCATCGCCAACGGCGTGCGCGGCCGCATCCTCAAGGACGCGACGCGCGACACCGGCTGCGGCCTCAAGGTCTTCCGCCGGGCGGTGTACCTGCGCCTGCCGTATTTCGACGCGCTGCACCGCTTCATGCCGGCCCTCGTCGCCCGCGAGGGATTTTCCGTCGTCCACGGCGACGTGGTCGACCGGCCCCGGCTCACCGGGCACTCGAATTACGGCCTGTTCGACCGGCTCTGGGTCGGCATCCTCGACCTCGCCGGGGTATGGTGGCTGATCCGCCGCCGGCGCCGGGTGCCGCAGGTCGTGACGGGCGAGACGGAGTAGGGCGATGGTCGCCGACATCATGCACGGGCTCAGCGCCTATTTCTGGTCGCTGTTCACCGGCCCGGTCGACCTCGTGCTGCTCGTCGGCCTCGTCGGGCAGGGGCTGTTCACCGCTCGCTTCCTCGTCCAGTGGATCGCCAGCGAGAAGGCGGGGCGCAGCGTCATCCCGCTCTCGTTCTGGTTCCTGTCGCTCGGCGGCTCGGCGGTGCTGCTCGGCTACGCGCTCTACCGGCGCGACCCGGTCTTCATCCTCGGCCAGAGCCTCGGCACGGTGATCTACCTGCGCAACCTCGCGCTCCTGTTCCGCGAGCGGAAGGCCGAGGGGCGATAGGGGCCCGGCGCGCGGCTCTCCGGCGGGCGAAGCCCGGCCGCCGGCGTTCCGCACCGTCAGATTTCGCATCCCCCGCCCGGCCCGGCCTGGTGCAACCCGGCCGCGCCACCCCATCTATGCCCGGGCCGCGAACCGGCGGCGAGACAGGGGAACAGCATGGACGGTCACGTGTACGGAGCGCTCGGGCAGCCGGGCGTCGGCTTCCTGATGGCCATCGTCATCGGCGCGCTGGCGGGCTGGCTGGCGGAGCGCTTCATGAATTCGAGCATGGGCCTGCTCGGCAACATCGTGCTCGGCATCATCGGCGGCCTCGTCGGCAACTTCCTGGCGGCGCAGTTCCACATTCCGATCTTCGGGTTCTGGCGCAACCTCTTTTCGGCCACGATCGGCGCGGTGATCATCATCGCGGTGGTGCGGGCGGTCCGGGGCGAACGGCGCTACTGACCGTCCCGAAACCGTGGCGCCTTCGGCGCGACGGCAGGCCCGGGATGGCGCGCCGCGCGGCGGCGCGTCACGCCCCATTTGCCCCGGCGGCCCGGACATCTTAAGTCAGGACCGCGCCGCGAAGGGTTCGCGACCGCTTCCCGCCCGGATCCCATGGCCGTCGTCCTCGACCTCCTGCGCAACGACCAGCGCCCCCGTCACCCGGAGAAGGCGCACCGGCCCGACCAGCCGATCCTGCGCAAGCCGGACTGGATCCGCGTCAAGGCGCCGGGCTCGCCGAAATGGGCCGAGACCCAGGCCATCGTGCGCGAGAACAAGCTCGTCACGGTGTGCGAGGAGGCGGGCTGCCCCAATATCGGCGAGTGCTGGGAGAAGAAGCACGCCACCTTCATGATCATGGGGGATACCTGCACCCGGGCCTGCGCGTTCTGCAACGTGCGCACGGGGATGCCGGATGCCCTCGATGCCGCCGAGCCCGAGCGGGTGGCGGAGGCCGTGGCCAAGCTCGGCCTGCACCACGTCGTCATCACCTCAGTCGACCGCGACGACCTCAAGGACGGCGGCGCCTCGCATTTCGCCGCCGTCATCGCGGCGATCCGGCGCTCGAGCCCCTCGACCACCGTCGAGATCCTGACCCCCGACTTCCTGCGCAAGGACGGCGCGCTCGAGATCGTGGTGGCGGCCCGCCCCGACGTGTTCAACCACAACCTCGAGACCGTGCCGTCGAAGTACCTGACGGTGCGCCCCGGCGCCCGCTACTTCCACTCGATCCGCCTGCTGCAGCGGGTCAAGGAGCTCGACGCCACCATCTTCACCAAGTCGGGAATCATGGTGGGGTTGGGCGAGGAGCGCAACGAGGTGCTCCAGCTGATGGACGACCTGCGCTCGGCCGAGGTCGACTTCCTGACCATCGGCCAATATCTGCAACCGACGAAGAAGCACCACCCGGTCCTGTCCTTCGTGACGCCGGACGCGTTCAAGGCCTACGAGACCACCGCCTACGCCAAGGGCTTCCTGCTCGTCTCGGCGACGCCGCTCACCCGTTCCTCCCACCATGCCGGCGAGGATTTCGCCCGGCTCAAGCAGGCCCGGCTCGACCGGCTGGGGACCCTCTGACCCGATGCCGAGCTTCCGCACCACCCGCACCGTCCGCCACAGCCCGACGGAGATGTTCGACCTCGTCGCCGACGTCGAGCGCTATCCCGAGTTCCTGCCGCTCTGCGACTCGCTCCGGGTGCTGCGCAAGCAGGAGGGCGAGGACGGCACCGAGACCCTGGTTGCCGACATGGGCGTCGGCTACAAGGCGATCTCGGAGCACTTCACCACCCGGGTCCGCCTCGACCGGCCGAACCTGAAGATTCTGGCCGAATATATCGACGGCCCGTTCCGGCATCTGGAGAATCGCTGGACGTTCCGCGAGGCCCCGAACGGCGGCTGCACGGTCGAGTTCTTCATCACCTACGAGTTCAAGAGCCTGGCGCTCGGACTCCTGATGGGCAAGATGTTCGACCGGGCGTTCCGCAAGTTCACGGATGCGTTCGAGAGCCGGGCGGACCGGTTGTACGCGCGGGCGTAATCCTCGTCAGGACAGGGTCCGCACCAGGAAGTCTCGGGCAACCGGCCAGGCTTCGGCCCAAGCCTCGCCCGGGACTCCGTGGCCGGCCCCCTCGACGACGTGGAGCCCGACGGCCGGGTTGGCGGCAACCAGCGCTTGGCTCTGCGTGATCGACACGATGCGATCCTCGCTGCCGTGCAGGAGCAGGACCGGGCAGGCGAGGGCGGACGCGACGGTGACCGGCGAGCAGGCGGCGAGGCGCTCCGGGGGGACGAAGTCGTCGAGGTAATCGTCGATCCCGGGGCCAGCCTGTGCGCGCCAAGCCGCGAGGTCCGTAGGCGCGAAATAGGACACCACCGCATCGAACGAGGCGCCCGCCCGAGCCGCCGCCAGGAGCGCCGTCTGACCGCCCTGAGAGTAGCCCAGGAGGCCGACGCGATGCAGGCCGACTTCCCGCCGCAGCCAGTCGGCCGCAGCCAGGACGTCGTCGGGCTGCCGGAAGCCCTGGTCCTCGTCGCCGGTTGAGCCGAGCCAGCCCCGCTGCGACAGGCAGAGCGCGACGACACCGGCCCGGGCGAGGTCGCGACCATCCGAGGCAAGCGCCGTCGCGTCCGAGCCGTAGCCGTGCAGCGCGATCACGCCGGCGCGGGGCACGGTGCTCTCAGGCCGGAACAGGTAGCCGCCGAGCACGACTCCGTCGGCGCCGGGCACCCGGACGCGCTCGGCGCCGTCCTGCGCGGGCAGGTCGTCGAAGGCGTGGACCAGTTCGACCCGGATGCCGTCGGGATCGGCCAGGATCCCGCTGTAATGCCCGGGTGCGAAGGGGCGCGCGGCCGGCTTCATCACGAGACTGCCGCCCGACGCGACACCCGCGGCGCAGAGCGCGTCCACGCGCGCCTGATCGGGGACCCGGAGCATGAGGCGCGTACCAGAGGATGGCGTCTGCCGCTCCCACAGAAGGATCTGCGCGCCCTCCCGGGCCCAGAGGCAATGATCAGGCCCGCCCCCAGTGCGACCGAACCCGAGCGGGCGCAGGATGGCGCACCAGAACGGCGTCGCGCGCTCTAGGCTCGTTACCTGCAGGCTGAGGCCGGCGATCAGGCCGGGCTGGCTCGGGAACCGCATGGCGTGGCAGCCTCCGCGGGACGATTCGCGCTCCAACGAGCTTACGCCACGACATGGCCGCCGCAAGCCTCACCCCGCCATCTCGCCTCACGACGACCCGCCTCGTCCTGCGGCCGGCACGGCCCGCGGACGCCGAGGCGCTGTTTGCCGCCTACACCGCCGATCCGGAGGTCGCCCGCTTCATGACCTGGCGGCCGCACCGGGCCGTCGAGGAGACGCGCGACTACCTGAGCGCCTGCATGGATCGATGGGCGGCCGGGACCGGCTTCACCTACCTGCTGGAGGAGCCGGATCAACCTAAACAGACTTGCGTTGGCAGGCCAACGCAAGTCTGTTTAGGTTCTTGTTTTGTCGCAGATTTTTGCCGCCGAACCGGTGTCCACTTCGGCGAAATCTGCTTAGGCCGATCGGCGCCATCGACCTGCGCCTGCACGAGATGAGCGCGGATTTCGGCTACGTGCTCGCCCGCCCCGCCTCAGGGGCGCGGCCTGATGCCGGAGGCCCTGCGGGCGCTCGCCGACTGGGCGTTGGCGCAACCGGAGATCTGGCGCGCCGTCGCCACCTGCGACGTGGAGAACCGCGCCTCGGCCCGGGTGATGGAGAAGGCCGGGATGCGGTGCGAGGGCGTGCTGCGCCGTCGCACCATCCATCCCAATCTCCGGCCCGAGCCGCGCGATTGCCGACTCTACGCCCGGGTAAAGGACGATTGAGGGTTCAGCGCCCCGGCAGCACCACCCCGAGGTCGATCCCGCTCCCCATCGCCACGTAGCCCGCCCGGTTCGGGTGCAGCCGGTCGCCCTTGCCGCCGGTCGTGCTCTTCGGGACCATCTCGGGGCGCAATCCGCCGGTCGTGGGATCGAGGGTCGCGGCGTCGAAATCGACCACGCCGTCGAACACCCCCGACTCCCGGATGAAGGCGTTGAGGCCGCGGCGCTTCTCGTCCTGCGCGGGATGGCCGTGGGCGGGGCTGGAGCTACCCCGGGCCGAGGTGAGGGTGGCGCCGATCACCCGCACGCCCGGGATGCCGGCGCGCAGGCGGGCGACGCCCTCGCGCATGCCGGCCTGAACCGCCTCCAGCGCGGCCTCGCCGTTGCGGCTGAAATCGTTGATGCCCTCGAGCCAGATCACGCTGGCGACGCCCGACAGCCCGATCACGTCGCGGTCGAGCCGGGCCAGCGCCGAAGGCCCGCCCGGGAAGGGCTTTTGGGGGCCGTATTCCGCCGGGCCGACCACCTGGTTGCCGCCGATGCCGGCATTGACCACCGCGACCCGGTTGCCGGCCTTCGCGTGCAGGCGGCGCGACAGCACGTCGGGCCAACGGTCGTCGCCGTTCATCGTCGAGGCGGTGCCGTCGGTGATCGAATCGCCGAAGGCGACCACCACCGGGGTCGGCGCGCTCACCGCCATGTCGACGGCATCGAGGAAGAACCACGAGGCGGTGGAGAACGGGAAGGCAGCCTCGTCCTCGTCGGCGCCGTGCCCACCCGCGCCGGGCGCCGTGGCGTAGGAGGTCTGGAGCGCCTTGGCGTGCCAGGTCATCGGCCCGCTCGACCCCACGACGTGGAGCGAGACCGCGAGCTTGCGCCCGGCGAGCAGGGCCGCATCGGGATCGGCCGCGAAGGGCAGGGCGACCGGATCGGACCAGGCCTCGCCCCCGGGCGGGACCGTCACCCGGTCGCGCCCGGAAAACAGCACCGGGCGGTTCGTGCCCGGCACCAGGGCGGCGCCGCCGAGCTGCAGCCCGGCATGGACGCCGTCGAGGGTCAGCGGCCGGGTGCCGAAGGCGTTCGAGATCCGCAGGCGGGCCTCGCGCCCCCACACGTCCGGGCGCAGCACCAGCCGCAGGGTCTGGTCGCGGGCGCCCTCCGCCGGATCGGGGAAGGCGAAGCTCTGGTCGGGCTGGGCCGAGGGGTTGCCGACCGGGTAGGGGCCCTGGACCGGGCCGGCCCAGGCGGTCGCCCAGCGGCGCGGCGCTTGGACCTCCGGCGGTGCTTGGGCCTCCGGCGGCGCTTGGGCCTCCGGCAGTGCCTGGGCCTCCGCCGGGGCTGCCGCCCACAGGGTCGCGCAACAGAGAGCGGCCGCGGCCGCCGCGTGCCAACGCCTCATGGTCGTCCTCCCGGTCGCGGGCGTCCTCGCGCCCCTGCCGCCAGACAGAGCACGGCGCCTGCGGGAGCGCCAGCGTCTGCGCGCGGAATGTGCGCTGGAACACGCCGGGCCGCGCCGCGCGGGCGTAACCCTTCCACCATCTCGCGAGGGTCCGACGCCGCCGCACGATCGTCCGGCGATCGGCCGCGGCTCGTCGTGCTGCCGCCGCGATCCGTTCCGACGACCCGGCTCCCTTGATCGCTCATGCGAGGCTCCCGGGTCCCACCCGAGGGGGTGCTCGATGACCCAGCCGTGGCCCCACCATCACACCGACGGTTCGGTGCACTACACCCATTGCCGACCCGAGGCCGTCGAGGCGCTGCCCGCCGCCGAGCCGGTGCGGCCCGACTGGCGCCGCCGCGGGCGCGGCGTCCTCGGCATGCTCGGCGCCTCCGGCCTCGTCGCCGGGGCGATCTGGTTCGCCATGCTGTGCGACCCGACCGTCTCCCGCGCCGCCCTGCCGCCCTCCGCCGATGTCTGCACCAATGCCGGCCACGTCGCCCGGGTGTGGTTCGACGCCGAGACCGCCCGGCGCGCCCGCGTCGCCGAGGCGCCCCACCAGCACGCCTTCAACAGCATGCTGCTGTGGTACCGCTCGGCCGAGGGCCAGTGCGCCGCCGGCCGCACCCAGGAGGCGGTGCGCAGCTTCAAGGCGATCGAACGGATGATCGCCGGCTTCGACGCGAACCGCGCGGACCGGGACGAGGCCGACGAGTAGGGCCCCGCGCCGAGTCGCCCTTCTGCCGAGGCCCTTGCGAGGCACTTGTACCGGCGCACTTGTACCGGCGCACTCGCACCGAGGCCCTTGCGTCCCACGCCCGTTCGCGCTTGGCTTCGCCCCGGACACGGGAGGGCTTGCGAGATGAGCGACGGGCTGACCTTCGTGCTGGTCCACGGCGCCTGGCACGGCGGCTGGTGCTGGGCCCGGGTCGCGGACCGGCTGCGGGCGCAAGGCCACCGGGTCTTCACCCCGACCTGCACCGGCCTCGGCGAGCGGGCGCACCTCCTGTCGCGCGCCATCACCCTCGACACCTTCGTGCGGGACGTCGCCGGGGTGATCGCCGCCGAGGAGCTGACCGACGTGGTGCTGGTCGGGCACTCCTTCGGCGGCCTCGCGATCAGCGGCGTCGCCGAGGCGATGCCGGAGCGCCTGCGCCACCTCGTCTATCTCGACGCGCTGATCGTGGAGCCGGGCCGGTCGCCCTTCGACGGGCTTCCCCCCGAGGTGGTGGCGGCCCGCCGCCGCGCCGCCGCGGACTCGAGCGGCGGCCTGAGCCTGCCGCCGCCCCCGGCCGCGGCCTTCGGGGTGCTCGATCCGGCGGACGTGCCCTGGATCGAGCGGCGCCTGACCCCGCACCCGCTGGGCACCTACGAGAGCCCGCTGCCGATCCGCGGCCCCGTCGGCAACGGCCTGCCCCGGACATACGTCGATTGCACGACGCCGTCCTACGCCACCCTCGACCGGGTCAAGACCTGGGTGCGGGACCAGCCCGGCTGGGGCTGGCGCGACCTCGCGACCGGCCACGACGCCATGGTGAGCGCGCCCGGACCGCTCGCCGACCTGCTGGTGGAACTCGGCCGGGGATAGGCCTATCCCATCGTCGCCACGGTGCGGCCGGGATCGATCTCGATCAGCCGCAGGCCGAAGCTGCGGCCCTCCTGCGCCTCCCAATCGGCCAGCACCGCGTTGACCCGCTCCGGGCCCTGTTCGGCCAGGGTGCGGCTGCCGACCGATTCCCCGATGGCGTGCGCGACCTCGTCCATCAGCCGGGCGCGGGCCTTGCCGCGGGCGGGCCCCTCGGGCAGGCCGGCCTCGCAATAGGCGGCGACGATCTGCTCCGACAAGGTCTCGATGACGGCCTGGTTCACGGAGGTCATGCCCATGCTGCGCTCTCCCGTTCGACGGGGTCGTGCCCCGTACTCTCGAGCCGGACCAACGCGGCAGGGCGAAGGCGGTGCCGCGGACGCCTCGCACGACGCCCGGCGGGCCACGCCGCCGCACCGGGCGGCGACCGGGCGGCGTGCGCGAGATGCCTGCGAGGGACGCTCAGCCGGCCTGCTGCTGGCCGGCGCGGTGGGCCGCGAGGGTGACCACCTCGGCCGACGGCGCCTCGCTCGCCGGCTCGCGGCCCATCATGAAGATGACCGGGTTGCGCGGCATGTAGCCGGGATTGCGGCGCAGGTTCAGCAGCGGCTGCAGCTCCACCGCGGTCAGGTCCTTCGGCGTGGCGTCGCGCCAGACGTGGCCCGGCGAGGCGGCGCGGGCGAAGGGCCACCAGGAGCGGCGCTCGGTCTCGACCTGCAGGACGAGCTTGCCCGTCAGGGTCTTGCGGAAGTTGAAGCGACCCGTGATGGCCATGACGCGTCCTCCATTCCGGACAATCTGGACCCGCGCGGCTTAGCACGGCACTAACAGAGATGGGGCGGCCACGCTTGGCGGGAAAGCCCGGAGGCGCGATCGTCCCCGATCGGCCCACGGCCGCGCTGCCGCACCCACTGCACTAACGGTTGCGATGCTGAAACGCTCCCTCACGCTCACCGCCGCGCTGATCGCGCGCACCCATCCGCACCCCGTCGCCGCGGACGAACGCGGCCCCGGCTGCGGCATGGCGCTGATGGGCGAGGCGGAGGCCGATGCCCGCCTGGACGCGGCCCTGGCGGCGAAGCCCGGCGATCCCGACGCCCTCTGGCTGTTCGCCTACGGCGCCCTGATGTGGCGCCCGGAATTTCCGTTCTGCGAGCGCCGCGCCGCGACCGTGCGGGGCTGGCACCGGCGCTTCTGCCTGTGGCAGCCCGGCTTTCGCGGCACGCCGGAGCGGCCCGGCGTGATGCTGGCCCTCGACCGGGGCGGCCGGTGCCGCGGCTTCGCCTACCGGATCGTCGGCGACGATCTGCGCGAGGCGGTGCGGCCGGTCTGGCGGCGGGAGATGCGCGGGCGCGGCTACGCGTCCCGCTGGGTCGCCGCCGAGACGGCGGAGGGGCCGGTCCCAGCCCTGGCCTTCGTGGCCGACCGGGCGGGGGGGCGCTACGCCGGGCGGCTGTCGGACGCGGCGATCGCCGATCGGATCGCGGCGGCCTGCGGCCCCACCGGCCCGAGTGCCGAGTACCTGCTCAACACCGTGGCGGCCTGCGAGGCGGTGGGTCTGCGCGACCGCCACCTCTGGACCATGCAGGCGCTGGTGGCCGAGCGGCTCGCGCATTGGCCGACGGCGCAGGCACCGGTTCGTCGAGAGCAAACGTCGCACGATCAATGACCGGGCGCTGCCCTGGCGGCTCAGAACAGCCCGACGCCGACACCGGGCTCGCGCCGCGGCGGGTAGCCGTAGGGCCCGGTCGAGACGCCGTAATAGGGCAGGACCGGCGCGTAGCCGAAGCCGAGGAGCCGGCGCGGCGGCGGCTCGGCCACGACGACCTCCGCCTGCACCTCCGCCTCGAGGGCGACCGGCGGAGGGGGCGGGGGCGGCGCCCAGCCGGCCGAGAACCCGGCCCCGGCCCGCCCCGCATATCCGGCGGGCAGGTCGGCGGCCGTCGCCGGCGCGGCGGCGAGGGCGACCGCGAGGGCGAACCAGGCCGGCAGCGTACGGAACGTCATGGGTCGAACAACCTCGGCAGGATCAGTCGTACGGACAAGCTTCACCGGGGCATCCCGGTTCCCCGGATCGTGACCTAGATTGGTGAACGAACCGGAGCGCGCGAGCCCGCAGGACCGAGACGCTAGGACCGAGACACCATGACCGAGACGCCTGCGTTCTACGACGACCTCGCGGGCTGCCTCGCCGAGGCCTGGCGCCGGCTGGAGGAGGGGGCGGCCCACCAGAGCGGCTTCCACACGCCGGCCCTCGCCACGATCGGCCGGGACGGCGCCCCGCGCCTGCGCACCGTGGTGCTGCGCGGGGTCGACCGGACCACCCGCACGCTGCGCGTCCATTGCGACGCCCGCTCCGCCAAGGCCGCCGAGATCGCCGCCGATCCCCGGATCTCGCTCCACGCCTACGACCCGAAGGCCAAGATCCAGGTGCGGATCGAGGGCACCGCCCGCCTGCACGGGGAGGACGAGATCGCCCGCGCCGCCTGGGCGGCGTCCCGGCCGATGAGCCGGGTCTGCTACGCCACCGCGCCCGGGCCCGGCACGCCCCTGGCCGCGGGCGGCGCCTACGCCCCGCCGGGGAACCTGGACGGCGTGGAGGCGGGTTTTGCGGAGTTCCGCGTCGTGGTTCTCACGGCCGCCCGGCTCGAGTTCCTGTACCTCGCCCGCCAGGGCCACCGGCGGGCGCTGTTCACCTGGAACGGGGAGGAGCCGGCCGCGACCTGGCTGGCCCCGTAGAGGCTTTCCCGTCTCGACGCGCGAACGGGTCCGACATCTCGGGCGGCACACGGGACGACGCCGGCGCCCGGCCGCCGCGATGCGTCGTCACGCGAGGGGGCGCGCCCTCACGACGCCGCCCGCAGCCGCGCGAACCCGGCCTCGAGGTCCCGCGTCAGGTCCTCCATGTCCTCCAGCCCGACCTGGAACCGCAGGCCCGGACCGCCGGGCGCCCACGGGTTGGCGGTGCGGTAGGGCGCGCAGTCGAACGGGATGACCAGGCTCTCGAACCCGCCCCAGGAAAAGCCCATCCCGAACAGCTCCAGCCCGTCGAGCATCGCGGCGACCGCGGCCTCGGGGCAGGGCTTGAGGATGATCGAGAACAGGCCGGACGAGCCCAGGAAGTCGCGCGACCAGATCGCGTGGCCGGGATCCTCCGGCAGGGCCGGGTGCAGCACCCGGGCGACCTCGGGCCGGCCCTGGAACCAGCGGGCGAGGGCGAGCGCCTGCTCGCCGTGCTCGCGCAGGCGCAGGGGCAGGGTGCGCAGGCCCCGGAGCGCCAGGAACACGTCCTCGGCGCCGGCGCACATCGCGAGCTGGTCGAAGGTCCGCCGCAGGGCCGGCCAGTATCGGGCATTGGCGGAGGTCAGGCCGAGCAGCAGGTCCGAGCCGCCCGACAGGTACTTGGTGCCCGCCTCGATCGCGATGTCGACCCCGCGCTCGTGGGGCGGAAACAGGAGCGGCGTCGCCCAGGTATTGTCCATCAGCACGCAGGCGCCGCGGGCATGCGCGGCTTGCGCGATGGCCGGGATGTCCTGCATCTCGAAGCTCTGCGAGCCCGGCGCCTCGGTGAGCACCGCGGCCGTGTTCCCGCGCATCAGGTCCGCGATGCCGGCCCCGAGGGTCGGATCGTAATAGGTGGTCTCGACCCCGAACCGCGCCAGGAACCCGTCGCAGAAGACCCGGGTCGGCCGGTAGGCGGAATCGGTCACCAGCAGGTGGTCGCCGGCCTTGAGGCAGGACAGGAGCCCGACCGTGACGGCGGCGAGCCCCGAGGGCGTCAGCACCGTGCCGGCGGCCCCGGCGAGCTCGGTCCAGGCGCTCTCGAGGGAGCGGATCGTCGGCGTGCCGGCGGTGCCGTAGGTATACTCCGCCCGCCGGTTCTTGAGCGCGTCGTAGCTCTCGTAGAGCACGGTCGAGCCGCGATAGATCGGGGTGTTGACGAAGCCGTGCTGCTGCGACGGGTCGCGGCCGGCATGAACCAGACGGGTGCGGGTGCCGAGGCGGCTCTTGTCGCGGGGCGGGGTGATGCTCATCGGGCCTCTGGCGTGACGGGATCGGGCGTGGGGAAAACGGGAAATCGACCGGGGGCGAGAACATCCCGCGCCACCCGCCGCCGTCAAGCCTCGGCGGCACGGGACCTCCGCGGCGGCCTTGCGCCCGCCAAAACCCGGCGGCAGGGGCGCCTGCGCTGTTCGTCGCACGCGCCAACCTCTTGACCGGGCAGGCCGCTTCGCTTGGAATGCCTCTTGCTTAGGCAGTGTTCGCGCTTGAGCAATCGGGCGGCGGCAGGGCCGCAACCGGAACGGGAGACGTAGGACCGCATGAAGAGAATCGTCGCCGCCCTGGCCTTCGGGCTCGGTGCCACCCTGCTGGCGGGCGCCGCCCAGGCCCAAGGGACGCTCAACAGCATCAAGCAGAAGGGCTACATCTCCTGCGGCTCGAATCCGGGGCTGGCCGGCTTCGGCGTGCCGGACGCGCAGGGCCGCTGGACCGGTCTCGACGTCGATTTCTGCCGGGCCCTGTCCGCGGCGATCTTCAACGACGTCACGAAGGTCCGCTTCATCCCGCTCTCGGCCAAGGACCGCTTCACGGCGCTCCAGTCGGGCGAGGTGGACATCCTCTCGCGCAACACCACCTGGTCGATGTCGCGCGACACGGCGCTCGGCCTCGACTTCCCGGCCGTCAACTTCTACGACGGCCAGGGCTTCATGGTGAAGAAGAAGCTCGGCGTCACCTCGGCCAAGCAGCTCGACGGCGCCTCGGTCTGCACCCAGCAGGGCACCACCACCGAGCTGAACCTGGCCGACTACTTCCGGGCCAACAAGATGAAGTACGAGGTGGTGGCCTTCGCCAGCGCCGACGAGACCTTCAAGGCCTACGATGCCGGGCGCTGCGACGCCTTCACCACCGACGCCTCGGGCCTCTACGCCGAGCGCCTGCGCGCCTCGGCCCCCGACGACAACATCGTGCTGCCCGAGATCATCTCGAAGGAGCCCCTCGCGCCGGCGGTGCGCCAGGGCGACGCGCAATGGGCCGACATCGTCCGCTGGACCCACTACGCGATGCTGAACGCCGAGGAGGCCGGCATCACGCAAGGCAACGTCGACCAGATGGCGAAATCGTCCGACAACCCGGACGTCAAGCGCATCCTCGGCACCGAGGGCAAGTACGGCGCCGATCTCGGGCTCACCAACGACTGGGCCTACCGGATCATCAAGCTCGTGGGCAATTACGGCGAGGTGTTCGAGCGGAACGTCGGCCAGGGCTCGCCGCTGAAGATCCAGCGCGGCCTCAACGCCCTGTGGTCGAAGGGCGGCCTGCAATACGGCCCGCCGATCCGCTGATCCCTTGATCCGCTGATCCTCGCGGCGCCCGGATCCGCCGGGCGCCGTCCCCCGCCACCCGCCAGCGCGAGCACGCCCCCCTTGCCGACGCAGCTTCCGGCCGACTCACGCTCGGGTCCGCCCCGGGTCGCGCCCCTCTACGATCCCCGCTTCCGCGGGGCGGCCTACCAGATCCTGCTGCTCCTCGCGGTCGGGGCGGTGGCCTGGATCGCGATCGGCAACGCCGCCGAGAACCTGCGCAACGCCCGCGTCGCCTCGGGCTTCGGCTTCCTCGGCAACACGGCGGGGTTCGACGTCAACCAGACGGTGATCCCGTTCGCGGCCGCGACCTCGACCTACGGCACCGCCTTCCTGGTCGGGCTCACCAACACCCTGATGGTCGCGGCGATCGGCATCGTGCTGGCCACCGTGCTGGGCTTCACGGTCGGCGTGGCGCGGCTGTCGCCGAACTGGATCGTGCGGACGCTCGCCACCGTCTATGTCGAGGTCCTGCGCAACATCCCGCTGCTGCTGCAGCTCCTGTTCTGGTACGTCGCGGTGCTGGCGAGCCTGCCGGGCGCCCGCGATTCCTACGCGCTGGGGACGTCGGTCTTCCTCAACCAGCGCGGCCTCTTTCTGCCCAAGCCCCTGCTCGCCGCGGATGCCTGGGCGCTGCCCGTCGCCCTCGTCGTCGGGATCGTCGGCACGCTGGTCTTCCGGGCGCATGCCAAGCGCGAGCAGGCGCGCACCGGCCGGCGCCTGCCGGTGCCGGCGGTCGGGCTGGCGCTGATCCTCGGCCTGCCGCTCCTGGCCTACGGGGTGCTGGCGCTGATCGGCGTCGCCCCGGTGGCGCTGGACTTCCCCGTCAAGGGCACCTTCAACCTGCGCGGCGGGATGCAGCTCTATCCGGAATTCGTCGCGCTCGTCGTCGGGCTCACGGTCTACACCGCGGCCTTCATCGCCGAGGTGGTGCGGGCCGGCATCCAGGCGGTCAACAAGGGCCAGACCGAGGCGGCCCGGGCGCTGGGCCTGCAGCCCGGCCCGACGATGCGGCTGGTGGTGATCCCGCAGGCGATGCGGGTGATCGTGCCGCCGCTGACGAGCCAGTACCTCAACCTCACCAAGAACTCGTCGCTGGCGGTGGCCATCGGCTACCCGGACCTCGTCCAGGTCTTCATGGGCACGGTGCTGAACCAGACCGGCCAGGCGGTCGAGGTGGTGGGGATCACCATGGCGGTCTACCTGACGATCAGCCTCGTCACGGCCTTCGTGATGAACCTCTACAACCGGCGCGTCGCGCTGATCGAGCGGTGAGGCGAAAACCGATGACCGCCGGAACCCAGCCACTCACTTTCGTCCGCCGCGAGGCGGTGCCGGCCGCCGCGCCGCCCGCCCTGGTCGCCGGGCCGCTCGCCTGGCTGCGCCGGAACCTGTTTTCCAGCCCCGCCAACGCCGTGATGACGCTGGCGGCGCTCGCCGTCGTCGCCCTCGTGCTGCCGCCGCTGCTGCGCTTCCTCGTGATCGACGCCGTCTGGACCGGCGACAACCGCGACGCCTGCCGGCCCGAGGTGCTCGGCCGCCCGGTCGGCGCCTGCTGGGCCTTCGTGGCGAACAAGATCAACTACTTCGTCTACGGCTCGTACCCGATCGAGGCGCGCTGGCGCCCCAACGTCTTCTTCGCCCTGATGGCGGTCGGGGTGGGGTGGATGCTGTGGCTCGACGCGCCCAAACGCGCATGGGGCGCGCTCTACTTCTTCGTCGTCTTCCCGATCGTCTCCTACGGGCTGCTCGCCGGGGTGCCGGCCTTGGGGCTTCCCGCCGTGCCGACCTCCCTGTGGGGCGGCATGCTGGTGACCCTGATCGTGTCGCTCGTCGGCATCGTCGCCGCGCTGCCCCTCGGCATCCTGCTGGCGCTCGGGCGGCGCTCGCGGCTGCCGATCGTGCGGCTGTTCTGCGTCATCTTCATCGAGTTCTGGCGCGGCGTGCCGCTGATCACCGTGCTGTTCATGGCCAACGTGATGCTGCCGCTGTTCCTGCCCGGCGACGTCACGGTGGACCGGCTGGTGCGGCCGCTGGTCGGCATCGCGCTGTTCTCCGCCGCCTACATGGCCGAGACGGTGCGCGGCGGCCTGCAGGCGATCCCGCGGGGCCAGACCGAGGGGGCGATGTCGCTGGGCCTGAGCCCCTGGCACCGGATGCGCCTGATCATCCTGCCCCAGGCCCTGCGCATCGTGATCCCGGGCATCGTCAACAGCTTCATCGCGCTGTTCAAGGATACGAGCCTCGTCTCGATCGTCGGCATCTTCGACTTCATCCGCACGATCGAATCGGCCCGGGTCGATCCCGCCTGGGCGGCGCCGACCGTGGTGATGACCGGCTACGCCTTCGCGGCCCTGTTCTACTTCGTCTTCTGCTTCGGCATGTCCCGCTACGCCCGCTTCATGGAGCGTCGGCTCGCGGCCGGCCAGACACGGTGAGTCCTGCCATGGCTTCCTCTCCCGCCCCCAGCACCCCCGTCCTCCTGCCGGAGACCGATCCGGACCTGTCGCCGCGCAACACCTCGGCGGCGCGGCTCGCCAGCGCGCCGACCGCGGTGTCGCTGGAGCGGGTCAACAAGTGGTACGGCGCCTTCCATGTGCTTCGCGACGTCGACCTGACGGTGCGCAAGGGCGAGCGGATCGTGATCTGCGGCCCCTCGGGCTCCGGCAAGTCGACCCTGATCCGCTGCATCAACCGCCTGGAGGAGCACCAGGCCGGCCGCATCGTGGTCGACGGGATCGAGCTCACCAACGACCTCAAGCGGATCGACGAGATCCGCCGCGAGGTCGGCATGGTGTTTCAGCACTTCAACCTGTTCCCGCATCTGACCGTGCTCGAGAACTGCACGCTGGCGCCGATCTGGGTAAAGAAGATGCCGAAGGCCGAGGCCGAGGCGGTCGCCATGCGGTACCTGACCCGGGTGAAGATCCCCAACCAGGCGCACAAGTATCCGGGCCAGCTCTCCGGCGGCCAGCAGCAGCGGGTGGCGATCGCCCGCTCGCTGTGCATGGCGCCCAAGATCATGCTGTTCGACGAGCCGACCTCGGCGCTCGACCCCGAGATGGTCAAGGAGGTGCTCGACACCATGGTGGGGCTCGCCGACGAGGGGATGACCATGCTCTGCGTCACCCACGAGATGGGCTTTGCCCGCCAGGTCGCCGACCGGGTGATCTTCATGGACGAGGGCCAGATCGTCGAATCGAACACCCCCGAGGCGTTCTTCCGCGCGCCCGAGCACGAGCGGACCCGGCTGTTCCTGAGCCAGATCCTGCACTGAGCGGGAGAGCGGCCCCGCCCCCTCCCGTCGGCGCAGGCGGGGCTGCCTACGCGCGACGGGAGGGGGTAGGGACATCCCGTCGGCCGCCGCGAGACCGGGCGCGAGACTGGGCGGCGGCGCGGAGAGGCCCTGCGATGAAGAAGGACGATCCCTGCACGGGGGTCTGTGCCTGGGACGGCAAGACCGGCTGGTGCCTGGGCTGCGGCCGGACCGTGCCGGAGATCAAGGCGTGGCGGAAGCTCACGCCCTTCCGGCGCACCGCGCTCCTGCGCGAGCTGCCGCGCCGGATGCAGCAGCTGGGACCGCCGCCCCGCGACACCGACCGGGGCGGACGGTCCCGGGGCACCTGATGCCCCGGGGCCCGGCGCCGGCGGCCGGTTACCGCCCCGTCGCGACCGGCAGGTCCTCCCGCGCGCCCCATTCCGACCACGAGCCGTCGTAGAGCGAGCGGGGCGGGCGGCCGAGGCTCTCGAGGGCGATGCCGACGATCGCCGCGGTCACGCCGGAGCCGCAGGTGGTCACCACCGGGCGGTCGAGGTCGATCCCGGCCCGGGCGACCGCCTCGCGCAAGGCGGCCTCGTCCTTGAGCCGGCCGTTCTCCTGCAAGGCCGCGTAATGCAGGTTGAGGGCGCCGGGCATGTGGCCGGGCCGAACGCCGGGGCGCGGCTCGGCCTCCTCGCCGGCGAAGCGGGCGGCCGACCGGGCATCGACCATCTGGGCCGAGCCGGCGAGCGCCCGCTGCACGTCGCCCACATTGGCGACCGCCGAGTGGTCGAGGCGGGCGGTGAAGTGGCGCCGGTCGCGCGGGCGGGCCTCGCCCTCCTCGACCGGATGACCGCCCGCCACCCAGGCCGGCAGGCCGCCCTCGAGCACCGCGACCTCGCGGGCGCCGAAGGCCTTCAGGGTCCAGCGCACCCGCGGGGCGGAGAAGAGGCCCATCCCGTCATAGACCACGACCGTCATGCCGTCGCCGATGCCCATTTGGCGCATCCGGGAGGCAAAAGCCTCCGGCGAGGGCAGCATGTGGGGCAGGGCGCTTCCCTCGTCGCGCACGGCGTCGATGTCGAAGCGGATCGCCCCCGGGATGTGCGCGGCGCGGAACTCGGCCTCGGCGTCCCGGCCCATCGCCGGGAGGTACCAGGAGCCGTCGACCACGACGATGTCGGGCGCCGCGAGCCGCTCTGCGAGCCAGTCCACCGTGACGAAGGGGCCGATCGACATGCCTGTCTCTCTCCGAAGCGGGGCCGCGCGGGCCCGGTCCTGCAGGATCGGGCCTCAGAGACCCGTCTCACCCATAGGTAGAGCGTCGGACCCGTCCGGGGCAACGTGCTCGCTTTCCAGGCGTCGCCGCCACCGAATCGGGCGAGGGGGCGGGCGAGGGGAACGTTCCCCGCCTCGCCACAGCTGGCACGGCGTTTGCTGCGAAGCATCCACTGCACCCGCCGTGTCCACTCTCCCTTGCACGGCCGGGCGTGGTCGACGGGCCAGGCGGTGAGACTCCGAGGGCTGCCTGGCCCGCCCGCCCCGGGCGACGGACCGATCTGCGCCGGACCGATCCCCGGGTCGTCGCGCCGATCCGGCCGCCGCGGCGCCACCGCCTCGGTCGATCCGCGTCCGAGCGACGTCCGCGCGGGAGCGCGACGAGGGAGGGTTTGCGATGAACGCCACGGCCCGCTTCGAGCCGCAGATCCGTCCCGACGGGATCGCGGTGTCGTCCCGCGGCTACCTCGCGGCGGCGATCCTGTTCGCCGACCTGCGGGCCGCCCGCGCGATGCGCCGGGAGCCACCCGCCGAGCCGCCCTCCGCGACGGTGCACCGGCTGGTGCCGCGCCGCGCCCGTCCGCGGTCCGTCCCGGCCGAGGCGCTGCGGCGGGTCGCCGAGGCCTGAGAGAGCCCGCCGGATCGTCGGGGACCCGCGCCAACGAAAAGAGGCGGCCCCGAAGGACCGCCTCGATCGCGAGGGGGCGGGCCGTGTCCGGCCCGCCTTTCGTCCCGCGTCAGATTCGCGGCGAGCGGCCGCGCATCAGGCCGAAGATGGCCGAAACGGCGAACAGCACGATCGCCACGAAGAACACGATCTTGGCCGCCTCCATGGCGGTGCCGGCGATGCCGCCGAAACCCAGCAGAGCGGCGACGAGGGCGACGACGAGGAAGGTGATAGCCCAGCCGATCATTGGAAACTCCCGTATCAATGGCTGCTGGATTGCTTCGCGGCGCCGTGCTGTGAAGCGTTGCAGCAAGTTGAACGAGAAACTGACGGACGGGGCGACAGGTTCCGTCGATTTTTTCGGATGAAAGCCGGTGGCTGTCCGTGCGACCCGCACCACGCGAGACGGCGCCGACCCGGGACGGGCGGCGCTCTCATCATGCAACGCGGGGCGGAAGGGAGTGGCTCCCCGAGCAGGACTCGAACCTGCGACAAGGCGATTAACAGTCGCCTGCTCTACCAACTGAGCTATCGGGGATCGCGGCGGGACCTCTACCCAAGCCGGGCAGGGCGCGCAAGGGATTTTCCGGGCCGGGCCGGATTTTCGCGAGCCGGCTCATTTCAGCCCCGCCGGGCGCGGTTTTGCGGCAGGAACCCTGTTGCGGAGCCGGGCCGGGTCCTGCTAATGACCCCTCATCCCCGGGTTGTCCGCCCGACGCCGGGGAGACGGCGCACCGGCTCCCAGAGCCGGGCCGCCAGATCGCCGGCTATGAGCCGGCCCGGATGGCCTCGTGGCGGAGTGGTTACGCAGAGGACTGCAAATCCTTGCACCCCGGTTCGATTCCGGGCGAGGCCTCCACCCTTTCTTCTTATCCGTCCGAGACATCGTTCGACCAGGCGCCGTCTACACACGTGCGCCGCGCCGCACGGATCCTTGCCTTTTGGCCGGCGATCCACCACAACCGCGTCGCCCGGCGGCTCGACCGTCGCGGCTTGGCCGTCGCTCAAGCTCCCCAGAGACGTTCATGCTCGACTACGCGCAAGCGCGCCGCCTCATGGTCGATTGCCAGCTCCGGACGTTCGACGTGACCGACATCGCGCTCCTCGACGCGTTCGACGCCGTCCCGCGCGAGCGGTTCATGCCGGAGGACCGGGCGGCCTTCGCCTATATCGACCAGCCCCAGGCGGTCGGGACCGAGGACGGCGAGACCCGCTTCATGCCGGCCCCGATGGTGCTGGCGCGGCTGATCCAGGCGCTCGCCCTCAAGCCCGGCCACCGCGTCCTCGTCGTCGGGTCGGGGCTCGGCTACGGCGCCGCGATCCTGCGCCGCCTCGGTGCCGAGGTCGTCGCCCTCGAATCGCTCCCCGGCCTCGCGGCCGCGTCCCGCGAGCGGCTGTCCCAGGCAGGTCTCGGGGAGGGCGTCACGGTCGAGGCCGGCCCGCTCGACACGGGCGCCGCCGGCCACGCCCCCTACGACGCGATCCTGATCGAGGGCCAGGTCGAGCGGCGGCCGCAAGCGCTGCTCGACCAGCTCGCCGATGGCGGGCGCCTCGCCTGCGTCCAGGGCCAGGGCCGTCCGGCCAAGGCGACCCTGTGGGTGCGCTCGGGCGAGGCCTTCGGCTCGCGCCCGCTCTTCGACGCCACCCTGCCGCCCCTGCGCGCCTTCGCGGTCGAGGCCGGCTTCGCGTTCTGACGCGGGGTCCGGACGGTGACGTCCGGGCTCCGTCCGCGGGCCCGCGCGGCGCCCGAGCATCCTCGGGTTCCACGTCGCGCAGCGATCCGTCGGACCTCGCATGACCCGCTTCGACGCGGGCCGGTTCCGTAGGCCTGCCTCGACGCGTTGTCTCCCGGCCGACGCGACCGGTCGTCCGCGGCAGGCTCCGCCCGGCCGGATCCGGTCCGAGCCGACGGGCTTACCGGGCGGCCCCGTCTGCACCACGCCGGCCCCCGAAACCTTGCCCGAGACATCGCTTCGGCCGTGCGCCGGCCGGGGAATGCGTGCGGCTGCCTGCCCGGACCGGTCGATACCCCCGACTTCCCCTGCGGCACCTGTCGCTTTTTTGCGGCAGTGACGGCCAAACAGGATTGCCCGCGGTGCGGGGGCAGTGCCCCGGTAACCGCCCTCGGTTAAGGTCCCGGTCGAGGTGGGCATAGCGAGATGACGAATCGGCTTCGCCGCCCACGGCGCGGGGCCGGTCATTGTGAGCTAGCCGCACAGGGTAGACAGGCGTGACGGACACAGGAACTCGGGCGTTCCGCGGGCTTCGGCTGGGCGGCTTCGCCGCCATGGCCCTCGCCCTGGCGGGCCAGGGCGCGACTGCGGAAACCCTGGATAGCGCGCTCGCGCGGGCCTATGCGGGCAACCCGACGCTCAACGCGCAGCGTGCCGGCCAGCGCGCCAACGACGAGAACGTGCCGCGGGCACTGGCGGGCTACCGCCCGACGGTCAGCGCCTCGGCGAGCGTCGGCGTCAGCCACGTCTCCGGCAAGCTCGGCGCGGCCGCCCTGGCGGAAGGCGCCGGCGGCGGGCGGATCGGGCGCGAATCCGAGCAGACCCTGGTCCCGGGCTCCGCCGGCCTCTCGGTGAGCCAGACGCTGTTCAACGGCTTTCGCACCGACAACCAGACCCGCCAGGCCGAGTCGCAGGTGCTGGGCGGCCGCGAGACCCTGCGCAACACCGAGATGACGACGCTGTTCTCGGCGGCGCAGGCCTACATGAACGTGCTGGCGGACACCGCCACGCTGGAGCTGAACCGCAACAACGTCGAGGTGCTGGAGGAGCAGCTCCGCCAGACCCGCGACCGCTTCAACGTCGGCGAGGTCACCCGCACCGACGTCGCCCAGGCCGAGGCGCGGCTCGCCGGCGCCCGGGCCCAGGTCAGCCTGGCCGAGGCCAACCTGCGCACCAGCATCGCGACCTACCGGCAGGTGATCGGCGTCGAGCCGCGCCAGCTCGCCCCCGGCCGGCCGATCGACCGCTTCGTGCCCGGCACGCTGACGGCGGCGGTCGAGATCGGCCTGATGGAGCACCCGGCGATCCTCTCGGCCCTCCACTCGGTCGACGCGGCCGAGGCGCAGGTGAAGATCGCGGAATCGTCGCTCTACCCGACGGTCAGCGTGACCGGCAACGCCGCGCAGGTGTTCGACCAGCAGATCGCCAATACCCGCTTCTTCCAGGGCTCGATCGTCGGCCAGCTCACGGTCCCGCTCTACCAGGGCGGCGCCGAATACGCGCAGATCCGCCAGGCCAAGGAGCAGGTCGGCCAGGCCCGGCTCCAGGCCGAGCTGACCCGCGACCAGGTCCGCGCCGGCATCGTCACCGCCTGGGGCGCGCTCGAGGCCGCCAAGGCCCGCGTCATCGCCTCGCAGGCCCAGGTCCAGGCCAACGAGGTGGCGCTGAACGGCGTGCGCGAGGAGGCCCGGGTCGGCCAGCGCACGACCCTCGACGTGCTGAACGCCCAGCAGGAGCTCTTGAGCGCCCGCGTCAGCCTGATCGCCGCCCAGCGCGACCGGGTGATCGGCTCCTACCAGGTGGTGCAGACCGTGGGCCGCCTCACCACCCGCTTCATCGCGGTGCCGGTGGCCCAGTACAGCGCCAAGCAGCATTACGATCAGGTCAAGGATCTCTGGTACGGTGTGCGCACGCCGGACGGCCGATAGGCCCCCGGCACGCCGCGGCCCTCCCCGGGCCG
>NZ_JTHF01000316.1 GCF_001043895.1 Methylobacterium indicum | reverse complement strand
GGCGGCGTTCAATGCGGTGGGGGGGCAGGTGGGGGTACCATAGCCCCGCTTGGTAACCCGCAACAGGCACAAGGCCCGGCACGAGCCGCTTCCCCTCCCCTGGATATGGGCGTTGGCAGCTCGGCTTCTACGAGTGAGCAGGATTGATGCGCGATCGGTGCCGACAACTGACCCGTTCTTGCGTCACGCCCGGCACTGCGTCAGTACAGCCAAGGCCTCACGGACCGCTTGTTCGGGACGGTCCGTCTCGCGCATCTCGATCGCGATCCAGGACTGGTAATCCGACGATGCCAGTACGCGAAACAGCTCCGAGAAGCGCTCCTCCGCGTCGCTGATTGGAACGAGGTTCGGTTTGGACAAATGCACATGCGCGATCAGGTCAGTGTTCGCTCCGACAACCTTCGAGATCTCGTCTCCCGCTAGCTCGAGGCATCCGGTATCAATGTGAAGTCGCAGCGACGGATGCGACACCGTCCGAACCATCTTCGCGCAATCCGCCGTCGTCTGGAGATAATCTCCGCCATACTCCGTTGGTGCGGGCTCCAACCCCAGCACGAAGCCGTGAGGAGCGATCGTTTCCGCTAGGAGGCCGAACCGCTCGGCCCCGAGATCGAAGGCGTCCCGCTCATCGAGCGGACCGCGCCGCCGGTTGCGCGGCGCCCCGAACACTCCCACACCACCACCGCTGAGTTGCTCCGCGATCCGAGCGACGCGCAACGTATGCGCTCTCATCTTCTCGAACGATGCCTTGTCGCCGAGAAGC
>NZ_JTHF01000315.1 GCF_001043895.1 Methylobacterium indicum | reverse complement strand
GGGCTGGGGCGCCGGTGGCTCGCTGGGTGGGTCGCCCTCGGGCGGGGCTGGGTCCGGCGGCGGGTCGCCGATGGGCGGCAATGGATCGTCTCCCGGCCGCGGCGTGTCCGATTGCATGTCGTTCCCCTCATAGACGCCCTTTGGTAAGGGCCGACGACAACGCGCGATGCCGATGAACGTCGCGGCCGATTCGACGCCAACCTGCGCCGTGGTGCCGCGTTATCCACCTTGCGATCGTCGTCCTACGCCGATTCGGAAGCTGCTCGCGCTCAGAGGGGGTCATGGACGCAGAGATCGAGAGGCTGCGGCAGCGCGAGCGCGAGCTCGAAGCCCGCGTCGCGAGGCTTGAGGCCGAGCGCGGGGATGGCCTGCGCCGGCCGGATCGCGGTGAGCGGACTTCCGCGGCCTCCACCGACCTTCTGTTCACGGCAGCGGAGAAGACCCGTATGCCGGAGATCATCACCGACCCCAACTTGCCCGACAACCCCATCGTATTCGCCAATCGGGCCTTCCAGAACCTATGCGGCTACGATGCTGCCGAGCTGATCGGGCGCAACTGCCGATTCCTTCAGGGCCCTGGGACCGACCCGGCCGATGTCGCCAAGGTCCGTGACGCCATCGCTGCCCGGCGCGACGTGGTGGTCGAGATCCTGAACTACCACCGCGACGGCACGCCGTTCCGCAACGAGCTCTACGTCAGCCCCGTCTTCGATCCGGATGGGGGCCAACTCCGCTACTTCTTCGCGAGCCAGCTCGACGTCACCCGCTTCCGCACCAAAGAAGGGGTCTTGGCCGAGAGCGAAGCCCGGTACCGGGCGCTCTTCAACGCGGTCGACAGTGGGTTCTGCGTCATCGAGATGCGTTTCGACGCACAGGGGCGCGCGATCGATTACAGGTTTATGGAAGTGAACCCCGCCTTCGCGGCGCAGACGGGCCTGTGCGACGCGGCCGGGCGCTGGGCGAGCGAACTCGTGCCCGGGCTCGAACGCTCCTGGTTCGACACCTACGGCGAGGTTGCGCGGACCGGCCAGCCCGTACGGTTTGAGAGCGGGTCGATCGCGATGGGGCGCTGGTACGACGTCCACGCCCTGCGGATCGGCGAGCCCGAGCAGCACCGGGTTGCCATCCTGTTCAACGACATCACCGACCGCCGCCGTCTTGAGAGCCACCTGGAGGCCACTGCTCAGGAGCGAGCCGACGAGCGCGACATGGTGTGGCGCGCCAGCCGCGACCTCTTCGTGATCTGCGGATTCGATGGTGTCTTTCGCAAGGCGAACGCCGCCTGGACCGAAACGCTCGGATGGGATGTCGCCGAGGTCGTGGGCACCCGCTTCGACGCGTTCGTGCATCCCGACGACTATGCGCGGGCCGCTGCGGCTTTCGAGCGCATCAGCGCCGGGTTTCCGCTGCATGACATCGACGTGCGCGTCCGGACGAAAGACGGCAGGTACCGGTGGCTCTCATGGAATGCTATTCCGAGGGACGACCATTATTACGCCGCTGGCCGCGATATCACGGAACGTCGGGCGCTTGAAGAGCAATTGCGCCAATCCCAGAAGCTGGAGGCCGTCGGTCAGTTGACCGGTGGCGTGGCTCATGACTTCAACAACCTGCTCACGGTCATCAAGTCCTCGACCGACCTGCTGAAGCGACCCAACCTCGCAGAGGAGCGCCGGCTTCGCTACGTCGGTGCCATCTCCGACACAGTCGACCGTGCCGCCAAGCTCACAGGTCAGCTCCTCGCCTTCGCTCGTCGACAGGCGCTGCGGCCGGAAACCTTCGCAGCAGACGGCGCCGTGGCGGCGCTCGCCGACATGGTCGGCACGCTCACGGGGGCACGCATCCAGGTCGAGCTCGGCCTACCCGATGGCGAGCGGCGGGACCTGCACGTCAACGCCGACCCGAGCCAGTTCGATACGGCGTTGGTGAACCTCGTCGTCAACGCCAGGGACGCGATGGACGGCGCGGGCCGCCTGCGAATCGGGCTTCGCCGCGCCGGCCGCATTCCTGCCGTCCGGGCGCACCCGCCGCAGCGTGGGGACTTCATCGCGATATCCATCTCCGACACCGGCGCGGGTATCGCACCCGAGAATCTGGAGCGCATCTTCGAGCCGTTCTTCACTACCAAGGTCGTCGGCCAGGGCACCGGGCTCGGACTGAGCCAGGTGTTCGGCTTCGCCAAGCAATCCGGCGGCGAGATCATCGTCGAGAGCGCGGTCGGCGAGGGCACGACCTTCACCCTCTACCTCCCACGAGTCGCTGCGGTCGAAGCTAGCGACCCCGTTGCGGAGCCGGAGGCACTTGCCGATGGACACGGCACCTGCGTCCTCGTCGTAGAGGACAATCTGGACGTCGGGGCCTTCGCTCAGCAGGCCCTGCGCGAGCTGGGCTACTCGACGGTCTGGGCAACGGATGCGTCGAAGGCACTGGCCGAGCTTGAGCGCATTCCATTCCGCTTCGAGGTGGTGTTCTCGGACGTGGTGATGCCGGGCATGAACGGCGTCGAACTCGCGGCCGAGATCCGCCGGCGCCGGCCCGACCTGCCGGTCGTTCTGACCTCCGGCTACAGCGACGTGCTCGCGGCCGAGGGGACGCACGGCCTCGACCTGCTGCGAAAGCCGTATTCCGTGACGGACCTGTCGCGGGTGCTGCGACGCGCCGTGCAAGAGGCAAGAGCGCGCGGGCGCTGACGGCCGAAACGCGCCGTAGCCTGACCGTGAGCAACTGGAAGGTGCGCTTGGTGCCGCTGGCTCCGAACGTCATTCACCTGACCGAGCAAGCGGCTTGGGTGCGCGACCAGCCTCTCGCATGAACTCGCTGATGAGTTTGGGGCACTAGCGGCAGGATGGTGAGTCTGCGAAAAGGTGCAGGCGGGGCGCGATGTGGCCCTATCGGCCACTCGCGATGCAGAACGACACACCCGGCACGACCGTCAGCGACCCCGTCCGCCTCGCAGCCCTTGATGCGTTGGCCATCCTCGATACGCTACCCGAGCAAGGGTTCGACGACATCGTTCGTCTGGCAACCCGTCTCTGTGCGACACCAGTCGCCCTCGTCAGCTTGGTGGCCGCGGATCGGCAATGGTTCAAGGCCCGCGTGGGCTTTCCGCCCTGCGAGACCGCGCTCAATGCGTCGGTCTGCGCTCACGCCCTCGTCGAGCCCGATCTCCTCGTCATCCCCGATCTGACGGCGGACCCGCGCACGGTCGCGAACCCGCTCGTTACCGGTGAGCCCAACATCCGGTTCTATGCCGGCGCACCGCTGCGCCTGGCGGGCGGACAGGTCGTCGGCTCCTTATGTGTGATCGATACCGCACCCCGACCTGGAGGTTTGACGTCTGACCAGGCTGACGATCTGCGCGCTCTTGCACGCCAGGTCTCGACTCTCTTGGAAATGCGCCGCGACGTCGCACGTCGCGATGAGGTCCTCGCCAACCAGCGCGCCGAACTGCAACAGGCCCGACGCCTCGACCTCCTCGCCAAAGCTTCCTCCGCCCTCGTCGCTGCGACCAACCCGGCGGCCGTGCTCGAACCGATCCTGGCCATGGGCACGCAGGCCTTGGGCTTCGATTTATGCTTCATCTACGATGTCGACCCCGAAGGCCGGCACTTGCGGCTCGTCCAATCGGTCGGCACCACGGACCAGCAGCGTGCCGTCCTCAGCTGTGTAGACTTGGACTTGCCGCTTTGTGGGCTCGTCGTCCGTACACGACGGCCTCTCGTGCTGGAAGCCGTGCAGGCGAGCACCGAGCCGCGCTATGCCCTCGCGCGCGAAGCCGGCTTCAATGCCTTCGCGGGCTACCCGATCATGAGCTGCGGCCAACTCGTCGGCGTGGTGTCGTTCGTCTCGACCCGCGAGCCCGCCTTCGACGCTGGAGCTCTGACCTCCTTCGCCGCGCTCGCCCGCCTGATGTCAGGCGTTCAGGAGCGCCTTGAGGTGGATGCGGTGCTGCGGGCCAGCGACGCCCGTTCGCGGCTCGCCCAGGAAGCTGCCCACATCGGCACCTTCGAGGTCGACGTCGCGAGCGGCCTTGCGAGCGTGTCGGCCGAGCACTGTCGGATCTACGGCGTGCCGGAGGCCGGGGTCTATTCGCTCGAGACGCTTACGGCCCTGGCCGTGCCCGAAGATCGCGGAATTCCGTCTACCCAGGCCACGATCCGGAACGGCACAGCCTCGACCGAGGTGGAGTACCGCATCCGGCGCGCGAATGACGGTGCCTTGCGCTGGATCTCGCGGATTGGGTGCTTCGTGCGGGACGACGCCGGCGTCGTGCTGCGCATGGTTGGCACGGTGCAGGACATCACCGCCCGCAAGGAGGCTGAGGCGGAGCTGCGGGCCAGCGAAGCCCTGGCTCGCGAGAACATCCAGCGTGTGCAACTCGCGCTCGCTGCTGGTGCAATCATCGGCACGTGGCACTGGGATATACCGTCCGACCGGTTCACGATCGACGACGCCTTCGCCCACTCCTTCGGACTCGATCCGGCACTTGGTCGAGACGGCATCCCGCTGGATCAGATCGTCGCCACCGTGCACCCGGACGACCAAGCGGGTCTGGCGGGGGCAATCACCGAGGCCATCGCGCGAGGCGGGGCCTATGCGCACCAGTACCGGGTCCGGCGTGCGGACGGGCGCTACTACTGGATCGAGGCCAACGGGCGCGTCGAGCAGGGGCCGGACGGGACCCCGTTGAGCTTCCCCGGCGTCCTTCTGGACGTGGAGGAGCGGCGCGCGGCCCAGGAGGCGTTGCGGGCAAGCGAGGCGCATTGGCGGGGCCTTTTCGAGCGCCTGAGCGAAGGATTTCAGCTCGCCGAAGCGATCCGCGATAGCGCCGGCGACGTCGCCAACTTCCGAATCATCGACATCAACCCGGCTTGGACGACCCAGATTGGCATCCCGGCGGACCAGGTCGTCGGACACACCGCGCGCCAGCTGTTCGGCGAAGCCGCGCAGGACTGGATCACCGCGTTTGCCCAGGTGGTCGAGACCGGCGAATCATGGGGGTTCACCAAGCAGTTTGGCCCTAACGGTCGCTGGTACGACGGCAATGCGTTCAAGCTCGAAGGCGACCGCTTCGGCGTCATCTTCTTGGACGCGACCGCACGGGTCAGTGCGGAAAACCGCCGGATAGCACTCCTGGCCCTCGGCGATGATCTGCGCGACCTGACCACGGTCGGTGCGATGACACAGGCTGCCGCTGAGATCGTCGGGCGTACCCTAGGTGCGACCCGCGCGGGGTTCGGGCGCATCGTCGGCGAGGTCGAGTTCATCGACATCGAGCAGGACTGGACCGCGCCGGGCCAGGTCAGCATCGCCGGACGACACCGTTTCGACGATTACGGCGACCTGCGGGCCCATCTCGCCCGAGGCGAGCCGCTGGTCATCGACGACGTCACGACCGATCCACGCACCAAGGACGCGCCCGGCCCGATGCAGGCGATCGGCATCGGTGCCCTGATCAACATGCCGGTGCGCGAGCGCGGGCGTGCGGTTGCCGTGTTCATCGTCCACGACGTACAGCCGCGGGTCTGGACGGCCGAGGAACTGGCGTTCCTACGCAACGTCGCCGACCGGGTCGAAGTCGGTGTGGCGCGCGTGCGTGCCGAGGAACTGCAGGCGGTCCTGAACAAGGAGCTGGCGCACCGGCTAAAGAACACCCTCGCCATCGTGCAGTCGATCGCCACGCAGACCCTGCGCGGCGTGACCGAGCGAGACCTGGTCGGGGCGTTCGAGCGCCGCGTGCTGGCCCTGTCCCGCGCTCACGATGTCCTAATTCAGAAGAGTTGGTCGGCCGCCAAGCTCCGCGCCGTGATGGAGAGCGTGCTGAGTATGCAGACGGACCTGGATCGGTTCGCGCTCGAGGGGCCGGACATGGACATCAGCCCGCAGGCGGCGCTGTCCCTGTCGCTGCTGCTGCATGAGCTCGCAACCAACGCCCTCAAGTACGGCGCGCTGTCCGCCCAGAGCGGAATGGTGCGCGTGAGTTGGCGGACCGGCGGCGGAGCCGCTCCGACGCTGGTCCTCGACTGGACCGAGACGGGCGGGCCGGCCGTGATGCCTCCGCGCAACAAAGGCGGCTTCGGGTCGCGCCTGATCCGCATGGGATTGCTCGGAACCCGTGAGGCCGACCTCGATTTTAAGCCCGCGGGCCTCAGAGCTGAGTTCCGCGCGCCGCTCGCCGAAGTTCAAGTTCAGGTCCACTAGTCCGATGGGTCAGTCTCACCCCCCGACCTTGCCACGGGTTCTCGTCGTCGAGGACGACCCGATCCTGATGATGGCGCTGACCGAGTTTGTCGAGAACGCGGGCTGCGAAGCTGTCGAGGCCAGCAGCATCATTGAGGCGATCCAGATCTTAGAGGCCCGGACCGACATCCGTACGGTGTTCACCGACCTCGACATGCGCGGCTCGACGGCTGGAATGGAGCTGGCGCTGCTCATCCGCGATCGTTGGCCGCCGATCGAACTCCTGATGGTCTCCTCGCAACCGTGGGACCCTGCTCAGATCCCCTCGCGCGGGATTGTGCTCGGCAAGCCGTTCGACCGACGCAAGATCGAGGCGACGCTTCGACGGTTTGCCGAATAGTCCCTCACAGGGTCGACGGTCGCGCGCGGAGCGACAAGGCTTCATCATCGGTCGTGCGTGCAACGGTGCCGATAAGTGCTGTTCCACCCTCCTGTCGGATTCGGGAACTTCGGGCGAAAGTCGTGCGCCGGCATCACAGCACCACGTATCGTCGCTTCCACCTCACTCAATTGCCAAACGCAGACCCAACTCGCGGACTACCCGAGCGAGGCCGTTGGCAGAGTACGGCTTCTCCAGGAAACGCGCTCCGTCCGGCAGTTGCGCGGGATCGGGTGTGATCCGACCCGAAGCGATGATGATCTTTACCCCGGGCCACCGCCGCCGAACCTCGTGAGCCAGCGCCAGCCCATCGATCGGGCCCGGCATCACCACGTCCGTGAACAGCAGCGTGATCTCCGGGTGCATCTCGAGATAGGCGAGTACCGCTGGGGTCGTACTGGCCTCGAGCACGTCGAACCCGGCATCCCCGAGCACGTCGGCAGCCTCCATTCGCACCAGCGGCTCGTCCTCGGCCACAAGGGCCACTGCGCCGGGCTTCAGGGTCATCAGACGTCCTTCTCACAAAATCCGCGGCCGTGTGGATCAAATATCGACGCGCAATCCCGCGAGCGGGGCGCTCAAGGTGCATTGCACCCCCTCGACGGCGTAGTGCAGGGCCACGTCACCTCCGGCGAGGCCACGCTGGATCAGCCGCGAGCCGAACCCCCGGCGGGTCGGTGGCGTCACAGGCGGGCCGCCCTGCTCGCGCCAATCCAGCCGGAACTCGGCTGCCGCGCCCGTGCCTTCCACCGTCCAGTCGACGGTCACGCAGCCGGTCGGCACCGAGAGCGCCCCGTATTTCACGGCGTTGGTCGCCAGTTCGTGCAGCATCAGCCCGAGCGAGAGTGCCGCCGAGGGACCGACGAACAGGCTCGGGCCGCGGACCCGGAAGCGTCGGCCGGTGTCGTCGTGCAGGCTCAACGCCTCCTGCACCACCCGGTCGACGCTGGCGCTGTCGGTCCGCCCAGCCAGCAGGATGTCGTGCGCCTTGCCGAGCACGATCAGCCGCGCGGCGAGGGCATCGCGGGCGGCGTCGAGGCTGGGGGCGTTGCGCAGGGTCTGCGAGGCGATCGACTGGACCAGTGTCAGGGTGTTCTTCAGCCGGTGCGACAGCTCGCGGTTGAGGATGTCCTGCTGCGCTTCCGCCGCCTTGCGGTCGCCGATGTCGCTGACGGCGACGACTGCGCCGACCGTCCCGCCCTGCTCGTCCTCGATCGCCTCGCCGGCGATCGCGATCCAGCGCCGCTCGCCGTCCGGACGCTGGTACAGCACCTCGATGGCGGCCCGCTTGCACTGGCCTCCGCAGATCTGCGCCAGCGGGTACTCCTGCGCTTCCACCAGCCTGCCATCGTCGTGGTAGGCGACGAACTCACCGTAGGCGTTGCTGGACGAGGCGTAGAGGGTGGTGTGGCCGAGGATCTCGGCCAGCCGCCGGTTGCCCATCAGGATGCGCCCGGAGGGGGCTTCGGCCAGCAGGATTCCGACTGGCACGGTCTCCATGATCGACTTCAGCCGCGCCTCGCCGGCGAAGCGTGCGGCATCCGCGGCTTTGCGGGCGGTGATATCGACGACGACGCCGGGGAAGCGCAGCGGTTTGCCATCGCCATCGTGGAAGCATCGTCCCCTGGCGAGGACCCACGTCACACTGCCATCGGCGTGGCGCAGGCGATACTCCTCGCTGAACTCGCCTGCCGTCGCGACGACCTGCTGGATGCGCTCGCCGACCCACGAGCGGTCGTCCGGGTGGATGCCCTCGACGAAAGCGGTCAGCGGCGCACCCTGCGCGGCGAGGGCAGGGTCGATGCCGTACATGTCGGCGAACCGCTCCCCGGCATAGACGCAGTCGGCGGGGATGTCCCAATCCCACCAACCGAGGCTGCCCGCCGCCGCGAACGCCAACGCCAGTCGCTCCTCGGACACCCGCAGGGCGTCACGGGCGGCCCGCATCTCCACGTTGAGCTGGCGCTCGCGCAATACGGTCGTCACCTGCCGGGCCAGCCGCCGCAGCCCGTCGGCCTGCCGGCTCGACAGGCCCTTCGGACGCGGCGTGTGGTCGATCACGCAGAGGCTGCCGAGCACTTGCCCATCGGGCGCGCGCAAGGGAGTCCCGGCATAGAAGCGGATGAATGGCTCACCCGTGACTAGCGGGTTGTCGCGCGTGCGCGGATCCGCCGTCAGGTCGGGGATGGTGAGCAGGTCGGGCTCGGCCAGCGTGTAGGCACAGACCGAGGCGTTGAGGGCGGTCTCACAGGGCGGAAAGCCGACCCGAGCCTTGAACCACTGGCGATCTCCCGCCACGAGGCTGACCAGCGCCACCGGCGTCTCGCACACGGTCGAGGCCAGATGCACGATGTCCTCGAACTCGGTTTCGGGCGGCGTGTCGAGCAGGTTGAGACCTGCGAGCGAACCGAGGCGGGCGGCGTCTCGCACGAGGGCGGACGGGAACAGGTCAGATATCATGCAGGGCGCTTCTCACCCCTGCCTTGTAGCCCAGGGCAGGAACGGCCGTCTCGCAATTTTATCACGCACAATGCATAGAGATGCTCTGGCCCTTGGGAGGACATATCTTTCGCCAGTTCCAGTCCTCTGTCTCAAGCAGCCGAGAGGACATCCTGCATCGAGCAAAAATTCCACTGACGATCACGCAGGAGCGTGAGACGATCAAGTTCGAGATAGAACGCCTGCTCTGCCTCGACGCTACTTTCGCCGATGGCGAGGAGGGCCCGCACTGTCTGAGCGTGAGTCTCGGTGCGGTGCTCCGCGGCGGCGATTTCCGCGTCGATCGTCTGAAGCAGTGTATTCCGGGGCATCGGTCTCGTCGTCGCTCGACCGTCCCATGCACGAACGGCGAGTACCAACGCGCCACAACGGTCAAGGTTCGCTGCGGCCGTCGCCTGTCGGCCATTCGGTCACGACTGCGGGGCGATCGGACCCTCGCAAACGAGTGAAAGGTACGCGCGCCGAGCGTTGCGCTTCGTGAAGCTCAAGATCGTTCAATATGAGTGAGGGCACGCGCGCACCGGCCATGCGCACTACGAACATCGTGCAAGTTTTGATCTCACGGCATCAGCCGATCGATCTACGCAATCGCAGAAATATTACTCGGCGACATCTCTGAATGTCGGCCCTGCGCCATCCATCAATGCGGATAAGATCTATAGTAAATGGTCTTGCTGTGGCGGACGAGCCATTTTCAACGATCCGTGCATCCGAACTCAAGCGCGCTTCGGTGCCGGTCCCGAAGCGTGGAGGCGAGGGCTCACGACTCGCAAGTTTGTGGCATAACGCATACGATTCGGTCGCGCACCAATCAATTCAGGCCTGATTGGAGCGTTCGAGAGTGGCACTGATTTCTCCGTTCTCGCAGTGACTTAGGTTCGAGGAAGGGTGTGGCGTGCCGGAACGTGAGGTGAGCCTCCTCTCGCGAGAGGAACTGGAAGCCGAGGTGCGGCAACTGCGCGAACGGGCTCGCAGCGGCAGCATGGATGCAGCTCGGCAGAACGCGGTGTTCGAGAGCACCTTGGATTTCGCGATCGTCGTCACGGATCGCCAAGGGACCATTACCGGCTGGAACAGCGGCTCCGAGCACGTCATGGGCTGGACCGCCGAGGAGATGCGTGGGCAGGACGCTGCGCGCTTCTTCACGCCCGAGGACCGTGCCAACGGCCGGGTTACCTACGAGATGGAAACCGCCCTCAAGAACGGGCGCGCCCAGGACGAACGCTGGCACCTCAAACAGGGTGAGGAGCGGTTCTGGGCATCCGGCGAGATGATGCCGCTGCGTGACGAGGAGGACCGGCACATCGGCTTCGTCAAGATCATGCGCGACCGCACCGGCGAGCATCTGGCTGGGGTGGCCCTCCGCGCGGGCGAGCATCGTCGCCAGGCGCTGCTCGAACTGAGTGACCAACTTGCCGAGCACGACCACGACGCCGCCAGCCTCGCCGATGTGGCGATCGGTATCCTCGGCCGGGCGCTCGACGTTCAGCTCGTCGGCTACGGGTTGGTCGATCGCGAGGCCGAAACCATCGACGTCGAGCGTGATTGGACCAGCGGCAACGCACATTCCATCGCAGGCACGCACAGGTTCAGCGACTTCGGCTCCCACATCGAGGATATCAAGAGGGGCGAAACGGTCGTCGTCGGCGATGCCCGCACCGACCCGCGCACCAGCGCCCGTGCCGACGCGCTGGAGGCGATCAGCGCCCGGGCGTTCGTCAATACGCCGGTGGTCGAGCACGGACGCCTCGTGTCGCTGCTGTTCGTCTGCAGCGCCACACCGCGCACGTGGACCAACGACGAGTTGGTGTTCATCCGCGAGGTGGCTGCACGGATCCGCACGGCAACCGCCCGCAAGCAGGCGGAAACCGCCCTCAGAGCGAGTGAGGCCGAGCTGCGGCTGGTCGCCGACGCACTGCCGGTGCTCGTTGCGTTCATCGATCGCTCGCTGACCTACCGCTTCGCCAATGCCGCATACCAGGCATGGTTCGGGCGTCCCCCGGAGACCGTGCTGGGGCGAACGGTCCTCGATCTCGTCGGCGAGGACGGCCTTGCGCTCCGCCGCGAGGGGATCGAGCGGGCTCTTGACGGTGGGGTGGTCGAGATGGATCTCGATTGGCCTTGGGCGGATGGGCGGCGACGCATCGCAGCCATCCGCTACACCCCCCGCCGCGATGCCGGCGGCAGCGTCGATGGGTTCTACGTGTTCGTGCAGGACGTCACCGACCTGCGCGATGCCGCAGCCTTGCTGGCCGCCCGGGCCGATACGCTGGCGCACGAGGTGGCGGAGCGGACCGTCGAACGCGACCTGATGTGGGAGACCTCGCCGGACCTGATGCTGGTGATCGACTTCGACGGGGTGTTCCAGCGGGTCAATCCTGCGTGGACGCGCCTGCTCGGCTACACCCCCGACGAACTCGTTGGTCACCACGTCAACGAGTTCGTCGTGCCGGCGGACCATACTGAAACGACCGAAGCCTATATCTACGCAGCCGAGGGCGGGCAGCCTCGGGTCGTGAACCGCTACCGCCACAAGGACGGCTCGGTGCGCTGGATCTCCTGGTCGGCGGCCCCGGCAGGGCAGATGACCTATGCGACCGGCCGCGACATCACGGCGGAAAAGGAGCAATCTCAGGCGCTGGAGGCGACTGCGGAGGCGCTGCGCCAGTCGCAGAAGATGGAGGCCGTGGGGCAGCTCACCGGAGGCGTCGCGCACGACTTCAACAACCTGCTGACCATCATCCGCTCGTCGGTGGACTTCCTGCGTCGGCCGAACCTCCCCGAGGAGCGGCGCAAGCGGTACATGGATGCGGTCTCCGACACGGTCGAGCGCGCCGCCAAGCTGACCGGACAGTTGCTGGCGTTCGCCCGCCGTCAGGCGCTCAAGCCGGAGGTGGTGAGCGTCGGCGAGCGCCTGCGCGGTGTCGCCGACATGCTCGACACCGTGACCGGTGCCCGCGTGCGGGTGGTGACCGAACTGCCGGAACACCCATGCTTCATCGAAGCCGACGTGAGCCAGTTCGAGACCGCGCTGGTCAACATGGCGGTCAACGCCCGCGACGCCATGGAGGGCGAGGGCACGCTGACCCTGCGGCTGACATGCGGCCTGCCGATGCCTCCGATCCGCGGCCATGGGGGTGGTCCAGGCCCATTCGCCAAGATCGAGCTGAGCGACACCGGCACTGGGATCACCGAGGAGGACCTGACCAGGATCTTCGAGCCGTTCTTCACGACCAAGGAGGTCGGCAAGGGCACGGGCCTTGGGCTCTCGCAGGTGTTCGGGTTCGCCAAGCAGTCGGGCGGCGACGTGAGCGTCCAGAGCGTGGTCGGCGAAGGCACGACGTTCGCGCTCTACCTGCCCGAGGTCGCCGCTCCGATGGACCCGGTGAGCGATATCGAGGAGACAGGGCCCGCACCCGACGGGCGTGGCCTGCGCGTGCTGGTGGTCGAGGACAACATCGAGGTCGGCAAGTTCGCCACCCAGATCCTCGAGGACCTGGGCTATCGGACCGAATGGGCGGCGAACGCCGAAGCTGCGTTGGAACGGCTCGGCTCCGACGGCGACGGGTTCGACGTGGTGTTTTCGGACGTCGTGATGCCCGGGATGGGCGGCATTGCCCTGGCAGAAGAGCTGCGCCGCCGCCTGCCAACAATGCCGGTACTGCTGGCATCGGGCTACAGCCACGTGCTCGCGCAGAACGGCACGCACGGGTTCGAGTTGCTGCACAAGCCCTACTCGGCCGACCAGCTCTCAAGGATGCTACGCCGTCTCATCCATAGCCACCAGCGCCGCCGTTAGGAGCCGACGCTTATCCAGCGGGTAGGATCGCGATTCCCGTTCCGGTGGTCCGCAAAAATAAAAAAGCCGCCCCGTGTGGGGCGGCTCGCTTCAGTCTGCATGAGGGGCGCGTCAGAGCTTGCTCTTCACCGTGTCGGCGGCGTTCTTGATGCCGTCCTTGACGTCGCCGGTGGTCTTCTGAGCCTCGCCCTTCAGCTCCTGGGCCTTGCCCTCGGCCTGCAGCTTGTCGTTGCCGGTGGCGCTGCCGATGCCCTGCTTGATGTTGCCGACCGCCTCGTTGGCCAGGCCCTTGATCTTGTCGGTGGTGCTGCTCATCGGACTGCTCCTGTTACATGAGGGAAAGGGGATTGCTTCAAACGCGCGGGGCGCGACCGCGCATCAGGCCGACGACGGCAGAGATCGCGAACAGGACGATCGCCACGAAGAACACCAGCTTGGCGGCTTCCATCGCCGTGCCGGCGATTCCGCCGAAGCCGAAGAGGGCGGCGACCAACGCCACGACCAGGAAGGTAACGGCCCAGGACATCATGGAGGTGAAGCTCCCAAGGAGTGAGGAAACGCCAGTCAGCGGACCGCGTAGGGCGAGGCGAGCACCACCCGCACCTTGCGGGGTAGGGCGGCGTGCGGGGTTGCCGGCGCGGCCTGAACCGTGGTGGGCGGGGCCTCCGGCGCGGTCAGCGTGCTGACGGGCAGCCGCAGCCCGGTATCGCCGAGGTAGACCGCCGCACTCGGCTCGGCCGACGCCGCAACGGAGCCCGCGAGGGTCACAGCTGCGGCAAGCATCGCGGAGAGGAGAGCGGTCTTCATTGCAGCAATCCGAAACTTGACTGTCTGATGCGCAAAGAACGGCTAAGCTCGGAGGGGAGTTCCGTGAATTTTTGAGATGCGAGGGGTGGAACCTTGCCGAGCGGCATGGCCTCGCCGGGACGTTCCGATGACGCTGGGGCGGCCGATCGCTTTGGTGAGGACGTGGATCTTGGTAGTCGGCACCGCCCTTGAGGGGCCGATGGCCTGTTCACGGGCCGCCCTCTTCCGCCGTGGGCGGCGCGCAGAGCTCTGACGTAATTCGAGTTGAGAGCGGTGGCGTGGCCGAACCACCCGGCTTTGCCAGAGCCCCTACCCCACTGCGCCGATAGCGCCGGATATTATGAGCCGAGATGGCGCTGACGTTGACGGCGCGAGCGGCACGCGAATGCGAGCAGCACCTATGCTGCGTCACTAATTTCCCGACACGGTAAAGTGCTTGCGTGTGCAAACACTGCCGGCTTGCCTTGGAAGATGCCACAAGCTGGCGCGCGATGCTTCGCGCTAAGGTGTACGTCTACGGGCGGGCATATGGTTTGTCGTGTCGAAATAGAGCCGATTGAGCACATCAGCTCAGTGAGCACGGCGACACAGAGCCCATTCCCTCTCCCCTCTCATGCAGGAAGCACAGCCATGACCCTACCCTCATCCCTCCCTACCCTCTCCAGGAGTGACCAGATCAACCAGTTGACCCATGGCTATGGGCAGCTCGCCGTGGACCTCGTCGCCGAGGGCTGGGCCCCCTACCTCCTCGTCCTCAAGTTTCGTCACTTAGGCGGGCGCCGCGACACTGTCCTCGCCCAGATGCAACACGACGCTGAGCGAGCCCACCGGTGGCTCTGCGAGCGGGTGTGGCGCAACGCGAATGCGCCGAGCCGCCGGCCTTGGAGGCCGTGCTGGATCCTCGCCCCCGACTACCCCGTCGCGAAGCGGGCGAAGGTCAGCGTCCGCTCCCTCGTCCCCAACGACGGGCTGCACCTGCAGGGTGTGGCCGTCATGCCCCCGTGCGGCCGCCTATGCGAACCGCTCGACGAGCACCTAGGCGAGAGCGGCGCGCGCTACTGCCCCCGGGGTGGACCGCTGACGTCGATCACCGCCACGCCCATCGTGGCCGGCGATGTCGCCTACGTGAACACCTACAACTTCAAGGCGCTCCCCCGGGGCCGAGCCAGCTTCGACGACATCCTCGTGTTACCCCCCTCCTCGGCTGAGCTCGACAGCAAGCCGCGGCCGGCAACAGACCCCTGGCGGGACCCGATCTTCGAGCGAAACTAGGGTACGATTAGCTCGGCGTGACCATGTCGGGGTCGCTGGCGACGCCGCTCACTTATTCCCGGCTCGCCCGCGCTCTTCAAGCGTCCGACCATTCGAGTGTCACAACACGTTTGCCTGCCGATGCTCAAGTCAGCCTTAGATGGGCCAAATTAACGCTCGTGACCGGTTCCATCCTCCGGCCCCCACTTCGAAAGTAGGCCGCAAGCGAGCCTGGATGGACTGTGTGAAGCGACGGAGCAGCAGCGGAGCGCGGTCGCCGGCAAGGGCGAATCGAAGCTTCATCGGTTCGTACCGATATGGTCGCGTCCCTGTGAGACCTGTGGATCGTCGCGCCGAGACGCTGCGCCTGGGGCAGTCGCACGTGTTAGTTGTGACAGCTCATCTGCTGCTACGTGCCGACTATGAGCTACTTCGAGCGAAGCTACCCCGATCTGACGTTCCCCGTCAGCACGGACGCCGGAACGGGCTTCCGCGAGGCGCAACGAGGGGCTTTGTTCGCGCTTGGAGCGCACTTCTCTCTCCGGCGTGATGCAGCCATCGTCACGATGCCGACCGGCTCCGGCAAGACAGCGGTGCTGCAGGCCTCTGCCTTCCTGCTGCGCGCCCGACGCGTGTTGGTGGTCACCCCCAGTCGTCTGGTCCGCGAACAGATCTTCGACGATTTCCGCGAACTCGGCATTCTGAAGCGGCTTGGCGCGCTGCGGCCCGATCTCCCGACCCCATCCGTCTTCAACGCGTCGGGCAAGATCGCCGATTGGGAGGCGTTACGTGCGCACGACGTGGTGGTCGCGACGCCAAACAGCGCCAGCCCAGTTGTCGATGGCGTGGCACAGCCGCCGGATGATCTCTTCGATTTGGTCCTCGTTGACGAAGCGCATCACAGCCCGGCATTCACCTGGAGCCAGCTCCTAAAAAGCTTTCCAACCGCCCGGCGCGCGCTCTTTACGGCCACGCCCTACCGACGCGACGAACTAGAGATCAAGGGCCGCTTCGTCTTCACTTACGACCTTAAGCGCGCCTACGACGACGGTGTCTTTGGCCAGATCCGCTACGTACCGGTCGATGGCTTTGAAGAAGGTGCCGAGGACGCCGCCATTGCCCGGGCCGCCGAGCGCCATCTGCGTGAAGACCAGGCCGTGGGGCTCGCGCATCGCCTCATGGTGCGCACAGACAGCAAGGCGCGCGCGCGGGAGCTTATCGATCTGTACGGCCGAGAGACTGGCCTCCAGCTGCAGTTGGTGATGGGGGAGCATTCGGTCGGGCACGTGAAACGCGTCATCGCCTCGCTGCGGTCCGGTGCCCTTGATGGCATCGTGTGCGTGAACATGCTGGGCGAAGGCTTCGATCTGCCCAACCTGAAGGTTGCCGCTATTCACACCCCGCACAAGTCGCTCGCGGTGACACTGCAGTTTATCGGGCGCTTCGCACGTACTTCCGGTCAGTCACTTGGGCAGGCGACGTTCATCGCAGCGCCCTCGAGCATCAAAGTAGAGGCCGAGAAGCTGTACGCGCAGGGGGCCACGTGGGGTGAGATCGTGCCCAACCTATCCGCTACGCGTGTGTTGCATGAGGAGAAGGCGAGAGAGATTCTCGAGTCATTCGAAGACGACCACCTCCATGACTTCGACGTAAAAGAGCTCTCGCTCTACGGACTTACGCCTTACATGCACGTCAAAGTCTGGCGCCTTGCCGAGGATGTGCGCATCGACGACAGCATCGAGTTTCCGCAAGGCCTCAACGTCGTCTACTCTTCCACCAGCGAGAATTTCCGCACTGCGGTTTTTGTCGCCCGGGAGTACGCGCGTGTCCGGTGGTCCGAGGACGAGCGGCTCACCGACGTGAGTAACCACCTGTTCGTCATCCATCACAACAGAGAAGCGGGCCTGCTGTTTGTCTGCGCCTCCAAGAGACAAGACGGCACCTACCAACGGCTTTGCCACGCCATTGCCGGCCGGTCACTGAAAGGGCTCTCGACGGATACGCTGAACAGGGTTTTGCTTGATCTTGAAAACATGAAGCTATTTAACGTCGGTCTGCGCAATCGGGCATCGAATAGCTCCGCCGCAGCTTACCTGACTAAGACGGGTGGTTCAGTCGAGCGAACCATCAGCCACGCTGACGCACGCCATTACACGCGTGGCCATCTCTTCGGAGGTGGCACGCGGGACGGGGTGGATATTACCATCGGCGTCAGCGGCGCCTCGAAGATCTGGCAGAATAGCTCCGCGAGGCTGTTTGACCTCGTCGACTGGATGGATGGCCTTGCGGGCCGGCTCTCGACCCAGCGAGCCGTTGTGACCCACTCGGGCCTGGACCTGCTCGCGACCGCGCGGGAAATCGACCGTTTCCCGGCTCCTGTGTTTGCTGCGGACTGGGATAGGGACGTCTACACGCACCCATGGTCCGTGATGGTAGCTAGTGCGACCGGGATCCGGAGCGTCCCACTCACGGACTTTGATGTCGCCGTCGACCATGCTGGCTGCGACGACTGGCAGGTGCCTGTGACCATCAAGGGGCATGGCACCGAGATCGCGCTGACTTTCGATATCAGGGGTGAGCCGCACTTCCGGGGCGGCTCCGACGTTGCGTCGGTGATGGTCGAGCGTCGCGGGGCGCGGGCCACGCTTATTGACCACCTGAACGAGAGACCACTCTCGTTTTATACGGTCGAACTCGGCCTTATCCGTGGCAGCGATTACAGCACCCCGGCAGACCCGGACCAGGCCCCGTTCGACCCCGCTTGCGTCGACTGCCATGATTTCGCGGCGTCGAACGTCTGCATCAACACCGAGGTTGGCATCGCGCCGGACAGCAAGCTATCGATCTTCCAGTTCGTTCAGGGGCGGCTCGTCAATGGCCCAGCGACCGTTGTTTTCTGCGACCACGGCAGTGGAGAGATCGCCGACTTTATCGAAATCCGAGAGTTCGGCGACGAGATCGAGGTAGAGATTCATCATTGCAAGAGTACGAAGCACACGGCCCCCGGGACGCGCGTGGAAGATGCCTACGAGGTCATAGGACAGGCCATCAAGTCTGCTCGTTGGTGCGAGCGTGCCCGCATTCGAGCGAAGATCGAACATAGGATGAGGAGCGGTGTCCGCTTCATGAAGGGTGATTTCGGGGACGTGGAGCGCCTGCTCGGTCAACCTAAACCGCCGACTTTCCATGTCACGGTTGTCCAGCCTGGATTCGCAGGTAGCCGCCTCTCACCCGAATTGCGCCAGCTGATGGCCTCCGCCCATCTGCACTTGACCCAAGCCAACGTGTTGGGGTTCAGGGTGATGGCCAGTCTTTGAGGCGTGGCGTGGCCACAGAGCTAAAGTTGCGTGCCAGGCTGCGGGCGAGCGTGAATATACAATTCCAGGCCCGTCAGGTCATAATCTTCGGCCCGGCTTGTATGATAAATATTTTTTATTTTGTCATTCAAGAGGCAATGATAGTTTTTTTATTATGAAAATGCTCGATCCTGAAGTTTTTATCAACTTTAGGATCGAATTATTGCTGTAATGATTACAAGTAATCAATCATTATGGCTCTGTAGTATCGACTGCCATCGTCTCTTTCTTCGATAGATATTGTCGCACGAATTTGAATTGTTGTATGCGTACGATCGAGATCTCTTAATTCGTCAGGATCTACAAGGATCGGCCAAGTTACCATGCCCTCGGTCGGGTCTGGATCAACATACGGCTCCACCGCCTCATCTTCGTCTTCGTCTTCGTGCATATCGCGCTCAGATTGCCCCTCGTCGCAGACGATTTCATGGAAGTCGCGTGCGGTTCGAGCTTGAGCCCGATCTGTTGGAGGCACCGGCTCGCGATGAGCCATTTCCAGCCTCCAGTCTTCGTCCTCCGCCTCCAGATCGTACCCCTTGCTTCTAGCACGAGAGAGCTTCTCGATGCCGCCGTCCTTTTTAATCCGGTCAACCACCTCTTCCGGCGGAACTCCTTCCTCCGCATATCCATTCATGGCGCGGGCGTAACGCCAGGTACGATTACGGAGAGAGTCGTTACCCTTACTGGCCATGAAAAGGTAAAGCATGACTGTCCGCATCACGATAAATTTGAATCTGTCTTCCTTCTTGTTGCGAATGCGCGGATCGCGATCAAAGAACGGTTCAGCTAAGAATCTTTGCCACGCCGTATAATCATTCATCAGCTGCAGGCCGATGTAATACCCTTCGGCGATCCTGCGACGGCGCCGAGCTTGCACTGACAGCTCGTCGAACTTGATTTGCTGTTGGCATAGGCGCGCCCCTTCAACTGGGTCCAAGCCGATCGCCTGCCAGACCTTTTCATAGTCCTCGCCTTCGTCCATCGAACGCCCTCCTCATGTCGCCCGAATTTTACGTTTCGTAAAATTCGGCATCCGCAAACCGGCGCTGGAGCTTAAGCCGCCCGTGCCGCTTGACCATCTCAGGGCAAATAGGACACAGATGGCTTGCCAACAGATCCCGTTGAGCAGTTAGAGACACAGAGTGTCTCTTTCAAGGGGGAGATATGGATCGAGCAACCATCAAGCGCATGGCTGTCCGGCTGAATGGCGGCGCGGCTCGCGGATCGTCGCTTGCGCTGGCGCACGCCATGGGAGTCCCAGTGAAAACGGCTCGCGCTTGGATGCTGGATCCAGGCGAGCCGAATTATCGTTCCATGTCGCGTTCTGCTAAACGACTTTTCGCGACACTAGTGTTGCTTGAGTCAACACATAATTTGTCCGCAGAATTCATAGAGGCAGTGAGCATGACAGAGAAATTATTGGAAGCGGGCGACTTGCAGCGGGAACCTAGTTGAAAATTAAAATCTACATAATCCTATCAATTCTTTGCATTCCACGGGTAATGTATTGGAAAAGTCTCTTCTCCGACATATATCTTGCAATCGAAGATGGATCGATGGATTTGGCTTCTAATTCTGCTGAGTGAAGGCTTATATCTGCACTGCGACCAAAAATCATCAATTGGAGTAAGCGAACTTGCTTTTCTGCTTCTAGCTCTTCAATGGCATTGATTATTCTATGCCCGATAGTGGGCTCTCCATATAATATATCTTTCATTGTTCGCATGGCTTCTTTCGATCCGCCATGTATGAATGACGCCTTTCGCCTCTTCTGACGGCAAATCCTCAGGATATTTTCAACGTCAACGAATGTGAGGGGTGGCAGCGCGCTTTCGACGTAGTCCATGAAATTACCCACATATAGGAACCTGCAACTAAGATTGATCTAATAAACTTCATTCGTGTTTTCAAGTGCCTGACCGTAAACGGATCGCTCATAGCCCTTGAAGTAATCCAGCCTCAATACAGATTCCAAAACTCAGGCGCGCCGCTTCCTAGCCCACTGCCGCGTGTCGACCTGGAACGGCGCCGGTGCCGCGGCCAGGATCGGCTTCCAGGTCGCGCTCCAGTCTTCGAGGGGGGCGGGATCGGACTTGTGGACCAGATCGAGGAAGGCGAGCCCGACCTCGGCGGTGGCCCGCTTCACAAGGGGGTTCAGCGGCCCGCCGTTCCGCAGGGAGCGGTCGGTGAAGACGTTGTGCGGACCGCCCTGGAACACCACCAGGGCCTTCCGGGGGGTCGGGATCGCCGTGTAGACGTCGATGCGGTCCTGGACGGGCGAATAGCGGCCCGGGATGCGGATCGTGTCCTCCGTCGTGGTGACGTGGAGCGTGGGGACGTCGACCGACGCGAGGACCGCCGCGAGGTCGGTCTCGCCGTAGAAGGGCGGCGCCGAGATCACGATGCTCGCGGTGAACCGCGGGTCACGGAAGCCCAACGGCTTCCCGTCGCGGATCACCTGGGCGCCGGTGAGGATCAGGGTCGTGTTCGCCCCGAAGGAGTGCCCGGCCGCGACGATGCGCTTGGCGTCGATGGCGGCCTGGAAGGGGCTGTCGCGCTGCAGCAGGCGGTCGAGGCCGAAGCTCACGTCCCGCGTCCGTTCGATAGCCTCGCGCTCATCCGCCGCGCCGCCGAGGCGGTCGAGGAGCATCAGGGGGTTGCCCTGCCACAGCGTCTCGTCGCTGCCGACGTGCTGGATGTGCAGGCTGGCGGTCCCGCGTGCCGACCATCCCTCGCCGAGGTAGCTGTAGCCCTTCCGGGAGCCGCCGAGCCCGTGGGAGAAGACGATCAACGGGACCGGCCCCTTCCGAGTCGAAGCGGCCGGCCAGTAGAGCCGGGCCGGCACCGTACGGTTGCGGGCCGTGTCGACCCATTCGAAATCGACGAACCGGGCCTCGTCGGGCGCTGGCCGCGCCCGAGCCGACCGGTATGGGAGCAGGCTTCCGGCGCCAGCCGCCAGCACCATAGCGCCGAACCGGCGGCGGTCGAGGCCGCTCGAGGCTGGACCGGCGGAGGTGAACGGCTGGGGTGGAGTGGCGTCGATGATGGCCATGGATGTCTCGCAGGAGCCCGGCTATCGGATTGCACCAGCCAAAACCTTATGGCTACGGTTTGACACTCGTGGGCTCAATCGGGTGTGTTCCCTCGCACGGCCACGAGCCTGAATCGCGGCCACTTGTGGGTATTCGAGGCTCTGCCTTTGAATGTCCGATGAGGCGGGAAGCCGTGGGCCGCCGGCTGGTTGCCGCGCAGCCGGATTGCGCCAGAAGCGGAATTTGGCTCGTAGTTTGATAGCGCACGTTCAAGTTTGGAAGACTGACCGTCTAGCGTTGACTGGACGCAGGCATTCGAAAGGACCGCTTTCTTATATCGCAATCTCCGGCACCCCGGCTTTAGTAAGAAGTTGATAGAGTTCAGCTATGTTGTTTCGCTGGCCACGTTGTTGGCAGAATGAAAAGATCGCGCGCTGTTTCGCCCGCGAGAGAGCGACGAAAAACGCGGCGATGCCCTCCGGGTCGCCGGGGGTGTGTGACCACCAAGCCCGGTCATCGAGGCCGACGAAGATGATGGTATCGTATTCCAGCCCTTTGCTCTTATGGACGGTCATCATGGGGATCTGATTGAGCCCCTCGAAAGCGTCGAGGCAGGAGGTCCAGTTCGGCGCGCCATCGGCGCAACCTAAGAAGTGGATGCAAAAAGCTTCGAGGATGATTTGAAGCTGGTCGCCGACACCATATTCGGCATAGGTCCGCGCGATCGCATCCAGGTCGAGATACTCAAAAACCCTCGTGGCGAAGTCGACGGCGCTTTTCTTCGATGGGGTCGTGGCGGCCATGTCGGTCCGGAGGGCCGCGAGAAATGCGGTCAGCTCCGTCTCGACCTTGGCCGCGCGCGCGTCATCGTCTGGGCCGGTCGCGCGCAGTGCCAGGACAGAGGTCGAGACCAGCTGCCAAGCGGCGGGTGCACGGCGTGACGCGCCAAGTCGGAAGATAGCGATCGCAAGCCGGCTCAACTCGTCGGAGAGCAAGTCCTGAAGCGATGTTTTGCCAAGAGTATGACTCTCATTACGAATCCGCAATCCATGAGCGGCGAAGGCTCCGGCGAGTTCGTGCTCATAGTCATCGGACTTCTGCTTCACGAGTAGTGCGTAGTCGCGCGGCGCCCGGCCGCGCGTGGCCATATCGTTGGCGATCCATTTCGCCAAATAGGTGGCTTCCGCGGCCATGGTCTGGCTGGACCACACCTGAGCCACATCCCCATTCACCTGGCGCGCGGTCCGGGCGACCGTCTGGACGGTGTTCGGATCGAGGGCACGTGCGACGACATGCTGGATCGCGACCAGGTCGGGCGAGGAACGGAAGTTGAAGAGGAGGGGGAAGCGAGCGGCTATAAAATCCGCTTGCAGCCGATGAAAGGCGTCCTTGCGCGCGCCGGCGAAGACCATGATCCGCTGCTTGTCATCGCCGACGCCGGTGATAATGGTCTGCTCGCCCGAGAACGCTGAATGCAGAAAGTCGTATTGCGCGTAGGTCGTGTCTTGGAATTCATCGACGAACACGAAGGGATAGGTGGCGACGAGCGCACGGCGGATGTGGGGATTGGCCCGAAGGAGCAGCTCTGCCAGCCGGTTGATGCCGACGAAGGTGAGCAAAGAAGGCTGTCCCGGCCGTAGTTGGGTCACCCACCAGCGTGCGATGGCGAACTCGGCGGCGCTCTGAGGCGCGGTCGGCCCGACAGGCAGGCGGTAGCTGCCGACGATCTTGGCCTCAAAGTCGCTTGCGCTGTAGCCGGCGATCTCGGCCTGCCATTGCAGCGGCGCATTGAGGCGGGCGAGCGTCAGGAAGTTTTCTACCACCCTCCGCTTTGGAATGGCGATTTCGTAAGGCCGGGTCGGACGCCATTCAGTGGGGATGGCGTTGAGAAAGCGGTCGACCAGGCTCTTGGTGAAGGCGTCGAAGGTGACTGATACAAACCGGTGGGCAAACTCTGGCGGGCACCGCTGGCGGACTCGCGAGGCGAGATTGTTGGCTGCGTCGGTCTTGAACGAAATCGCTAGCACGCGGTGCGGCGCTCGGCAAAGACCGGTCTCGAGCAGATAGTCAGCTCGCTGGGCCAGGAATTCGGTCTTACCGGCGCCAGGACCCGCGACCACGCACGCTGAGCCGACGTGGCGCAGGGCGCTCCACGCTGCCGGTTCAAGATCGTCTATGCCGCTGGGGCGCCAGTCCTCTGGCCGAATAAGGCGCATGGTCAAGGGCCTTCGGGCGGCAGCGGTGGCGGCGGCGGCGTCAGGCGCGCGACAATCGAAGTCAGGAGCGCACGCAATTCTTCGGGCGCGCCCGCCGCGACGGCGACCGAGTCGTGGGCGCTAAGGACCCGAACGTGGGTGCTGGGCTTGCCGCGCCCGAGGAACAGATAGCGATACCAACGCATCACGGTGTCGTGGCTCGCATCGTAGAGGTGAGGCAGGCCGTCGTCGCCTAGAACTGACGTGCGAGGCTCGCCGGCGCGCGAAGGTCCTTGACGGCCCGGTTCGATAACCTGATAGGCGAGAGGAAAGGCCGAAAGCATGGAATAGTCGAGATCGAGGGGCGTGCAGAAGAAGACGTTGAACTGGCGCAGCCAAATCATCCAACGGGTGATGTTCACAATGTCGGTGATTGGCAGAGCGTCAAAAGCCAGTAGGTTCGCCGCCGGACCGAGCGGATCGAGGTGTTGTCCGAAAATGGATTGAGGCGTGACATTGTTCGCAAGCAATTGCGTACAGACTGTTTTAATACGGCCCCATCCACCCCCTGAACGGCCCCAGTCGAGGTCGAGCAAGGTGGCGTAGGGAATGTCAAGGCTGGTCAGCAGTCTCCAGAGGTGGTTCACATGCCGACCGCCAAGGGGAACGACGGCAACGAAGGATCGATCAATGTCGAGACCCATGGCCTCGGCGAGACGGGGAAGAACGACCTCCTCGGACGCGCCTTCCCCTAGCACGACGAAACGCGCAAAATAGAGTTCCGGATAGGTCCGGACAGCCTCGCGGATAAACTTCGAGGCCTCTTCTTCGCCGAAGGGGAGGGTGATCGGACGGATGCGGGCCGTTCTATCCTGGGGGGCGAGGCGGAAGTGCCGGACCTGGGTAGGATCGACACGGGCGAGGATGCTCGGGGAATGGCTGGAAACCACGGCCTGCGCTTGCGGCGACTTCGTCAGGTCCTGAATCTGCCGAACGATGCGGGAGAGATAGAAGGGGGCGAGGTTGTTCTCGGGCTCTTCGATCGCAATGAGCGTGAGAGCCGGCAAGGGTACGCCGCCAGCTTGGAAACCGGCCCCAGCAGGATCGGCGACGATCCCAGCTTCGACGTCCAATGTCGCTGCGGTCATCGCTAAGTGGAAGAGTGATCTCTGGCCGTCGCTCAGGTCATCCAAGGCTCGCTCACGGCCAGCTTCGTCGAGACGGAAGACGACCTCAACCTTTCGGATGAAATGCTCGAACCGCAGATCGAGCGGGCGGAAGACTGGCGTCGTGTCAGTCCCGGCGGTGTAAACTTCCTGCCACCGCCGTGTCACCGCTGCGGCAATCACGTCGACGGCCGGCTCCCCGGCGAAGGCGCCGTTCAAGGTAGCCCCAGCGTTCGTAAACGTGTCCCGCACACCCTGTGACCAGTTGATGGCGCGCCACAATCTACCGCGCAGAAACGCCGTAACCTGGGAGGCGCCATCCCGCGTTGCCGGTACATAGATCATTTGGATCCGCGCCCGGTCGGTCGCTTTCAACTCGGTGCACTCGGCCACAGTGAATGGTCCGAAAGTCCTGACCGCCCAGTATTTCTGTTCAATAGCGCCGTCGAGCGAACCGTCATCGGTCCACGTCGCTTCGAGTCGCAATCTGCATTTCAGCTTACCGCCCTCTTCAGCGGCCATCTGGTGGAAGAATTCTGGTATCGCGGCGCCGCCGGTGCCGTCGGCGTCCAGTTCCGGAAAGACGATGATCGCCTCCAGCACGAAGTTTCGCCGAAGCGGCGCGACAAGCTCGGCAGCAGGAACATGGAAGTCCTGGCGCCGAAGACGCCGCTGATCGCCAGTCACGCCGAAGAGGCGCTGTAGGGCCTGCATCAGGGTCGTCTTCCCCGCGCCATTGACGCCTACAAAGGTGGTGAGACCGGAGGTTAGGCTGACACTTATCGTTTCAGGTCCGAAGCAGCGGAAATTCGTTAGACTAAGACTTTCAATAAACATCGATGTTCGACCGCCCCTTATCTATAGAACAGCGTCAATTTTCCCTTGATCGGCAGCTCGGCCCTCTCATGATTTTTTGCTTATACTACATGGATCAAGGCGCGCTGAAGCCTGGAAAAACGAGCAGCGCCTACATGCCCGTCTGATCACGTCAGGCAGGGGTTGAGTAGCCGGGATAGTAGTGATTCCAGAAGACTGCTGAAGCCTGGTCTAGAAATGCCATGTGGTCCTCGACCACTCACCGGCATCATAGCCGTGCGAGCCTGCGCTATGAAACCGACCTGACAGATACCGAGTGGGCGGCGATCGTACCCCTGATGCCGGAGCCGGCGCCTTTGGCCGCCCGCCAGTGCCAACGCAAAGACTGTCCCCATCGCCCACATAACGCACCGTGCCCGTGAACTGCTGTCCCGGCTGAGCGGGGAACCGCCCACAACATGCCGAAACCGTCTCTTGTACGCAATCGTCAAATGAAGGCAATTCGTTGAAGTTTCAAAGATTTTGAGTGTGACCAAACGTGATAAAAACGGGGTTGTGGGGTGGTTGTGTACCAGCCTCATCAGATTGCCCATGAGCAGTCTTTCCGGACGTCGGCAATGGGTCCAGGCTGTGTGAACACGCAGAGGCCGTAGGAGGATCTCTCCCTCGTTTACCCTGGGCAGCGGTCGTATAGGCATCCCGAGGGCACTCGGCCGCCACCCCGGTTCCACAGATGGCGGCAGCGCAGAAGATTGTTCTACAAAATTGGGGCGCTCCTGAGTTTTTATACACTCTCGGTCAGGGCTGGCGGTTCGGGCAGGGGTGAGCGCCAACCTGGCCCTACTGAGCTCGACGCTCGGCTTAAACAGCCATCGCCACAGTTGCGGAAGTGCGGGCAGGTGCTGAAACTATCGCCACATCATTAGCGGGAATGCCGGTCGATGGCCTCCGCGACCAATGCGATGGCGCCAACTCCGGTGGACAAGCAAATCAGACAGGCCGGGTTGGTCGCGGCGCGCCGAACCGCCTTCGCCACGCCGATGGATTACGCCACCGCGTTCACGGATTTCCCATCGCCAAGTCGCGAAGGCTTTCCGAGTCAGGCTCGCGTATGGCTCCGAGGAGCTTGATGCGAAGTTCGCCGCCCATCGTAAGGCGCTCCTGCGGACAGACCCCGAGATTGGAGGGCTCGTGCAGGGTAGCCGCTTGCCCATGAATAAGGCCAAGTCGGACCCCTGAGTCGCAACGCCACCTACCAAGACAGTCTGGACACGGGGTACAAAGGGCTGGTACAAAGCGTACGGAAAGCCGAACGCGAAACCGCTGATTTCATTGATCTTTTCAGTCTGCTTGGACAGTCCCTCCCTCTCCGCCAAATCGACTGACCTTGAGGTGCAGCTGCTTCGGTCGTCTGGTATCTAAATAATACATCTATTTCGGATGGCTTGAGCGGCGAGCATGATGCTCGATCGTCTGGGCGGATCGTGTTGGGGATCGATCACCCGAGCAGGCCCCCTGAAGTACGGCTGGCAGGGTCCGAGCCGGGATCCCGCCGGGAGACAGGACGCCCTACTCCTCTCACGAGCGCTTCGGCCTCAGCCGCCAGAGCGCCGCTTCATGGTGATATGGCGGTTGTTGCGATGCTGTCGGGATCGCCCGATCCAGGCACATGAATCTGCGAGACACGTCTTTTATAAGATAATACAATATATTTAGCGAAGACATTTGCAATATCTTCTAAAAATTACCCCATGGCAGGCGAAATTACCATAAAATATGTCGTCGTCGCAGATTATTTTCGATTCATATAAATGAATTGATTAGTAAAGCAACTAAAATCATCGTCCTTTTGACCGTCTGCGCGCATATGCGGCATGTCGCATCATTCGATCTTGTCTCGCAGATCGGGTCGTCGTGAATCGAAGCGACATCGGATATGAGCTGGAGCCGGGAGGTGCGCGATGGACTGGTTCGAGCGGCTGACCGGATTTCGGGAGATGGATTACGCGGAGACCCAGGCACGGCTGCGCATCAGCGAGGCTCGCCTCGTGCAGGAGCGGACCGGCGATCGCTTCGCGATCGGCACGCTGACGCTGCCATCGGTGGCGGAGCTGCGCGCGTCGGCCCTCGGTCTCTGTCGGCCGGGCCGGCCGCGGCTGTCCATCGCCGAGGGCGACGTGCGGGCCATGCACCGCCTGCCCGAGAACCGGGGCGCGCTGTTCCAGGTCGCCTCGCAGTTCAACATGCTGGAGATGGTCGGGCCCGACATCGCCCCGGAGGATGGCGTCGCCCGCTACGCCCACGATCGGACCCAGGGTCCGGCCTGCGCCATGGCGGCCGGCGCCGCCACGATCTACCGCAACTACCTCGTCCCCGTCGGCGGCGGGACCGGCCAGGCCGCCGGGCGGCAGCTCGACGGGCTCGCCGCATTCGGCGACGCCCTCGCCTGGCGCCTCGGTACCGTGCGGACGGCGTTGTGGAGCATGCGCAACGGATACGCGCTCCCGACGCGAGAGGGGCTCGCGGCCATCGCCGCCAACCTGGACCAAGCGGACGAGGAGGCGCTGGACGACCTGCGCGGCCGGCTGAGGCTCGGCCTGCACACGGATGTCGAGGTCACCGACGGGCCGGCGCCGCGTCCGCGCGTCAGCCAGATCTTCTGCTCGGCGCTGCCGGTCGCCTATGCGGGCCTGCCGCAGGCGGACTGGGCGCCCTTCGCCCGCCTGGTGCTGGAGGCCGCCTACGAGGGGACGCTGCTCGCCGGTGTGATCAACGCGGCGCGCGGGGCGTCCGACCGCGTGCTGCTGACGCGGCTCGGCGGCGGGGCCTTCGGCAACGCGGAGGCGTGGATCGACGCGGCCCTGTTGCGGGCGCTGCGTGTGGTCGGGGCCTGCGATCTCGACGTCACGATCGTCAGCTACGGGCCGCCCGCCCCGGCCTTGCGCGACCTCGTGCGACGCTACGCCGATCCGAGCGGATGATCGGGCCGAGGGTTCGTCGTGCGGTCCGACGGAGCGGCGTCCTGCATCGTGCCGTCCAAGATCATGCCGCCGCTGTCGGTCCGGGCACGCCTGGGCGAGAGCGTCTCCATCGACGGCCTCCCTCAGAGCAGCATCCTGGCCTCGACCGGCGATTCCACCATCGGCACCATGACGGCCGTCGCGGGGTCGGGCGCCGCCATGCGCGAGATCCGGATCTCGGCACCGGTCCACCAGGGCAGCAGCGGCGCGGCGCCGGTCACCGTGCGCACCGCCGACGCCCTGGACGGCGGCGCCCGCCGAGAGGGCCCGCGACGTCATGGTCCAGATCGTGTGCGCGTGAGCCGCCCTCGCTGCGCTCACGGATAGCGGACGGGCGGCGGGTCCTCGGGCAGCGGGATGAACTCGGCGTCGTTCGGCACCGTGTCGAACCGGCCCTGGCGCCAATCCTCCTTGGCCTGGGCGATCCGCTCGGGCCGCGAGGAGACGAAGTTCCACCACAGGTGGCGCGGGCCATCCATCGGCTCGCCGCCCAGCACCATGAAGCGGGAATCTTCCGTCGCCCGCACGCTGATCCGGTCGCCGGGGCGGAAGACCAGGAGCTGGCCCGGGCCGAAGCCGTCGCCGGCGATCTCGATCGCTCCCGACACCGTGTAGATCGCCCGCTCGTCGTATTCCGCGTCGAAGGGCAGGACGGATCCGGCCTGGAGCGTCACGTCGGCATAGACCATCGGGCTCGAGGTCCGCACGGGCGAGCGTGCGCCGTAGGCCTCGCCGGCGATCAGCCGCACGGTCTTGCCCTCCCCCGAGACGATCGGCAGGGCGCCGGCGTCGTAATGCTCGAAGGCCGGGGCGGTCTCCTCGTCCCGCGCCGACAGGGCGACCCAGCTCTGGAGGCCGAACAGCCGCGAGCCCGTCTGCCGCAGGGCGCTGCCGGTGCGCTCCGAATGGGTGATGCCGCGCCCCGCCGTCATCCAGTTCAGCTCGCCCGGGCGGATCGGCAATTCGGTGCCGAGGCTGTCGCGGTGCATGATCTCGCCGTCGAACAGATAGGTGACGGTGGACAGCCCGATATGCGGGTGCGGCCGCACGTCCATGCCCTGCCCGAGCACGAACTCGGACGGGCCCATCTGGTCGAAGAACACGAACGGACCCACCATCCGGCACTCGGTCGAGGGCAGCGCCCGCCGGACCGCGAAGGAGCCGAGGTCGCGCGAGCGCGGCACGATCAGGGTTTGGATCGCGTCGCAGCTGAAGGCATTGCCCGGAACGGGGTCGTCGGCACCGTGCCAGCTCATCGCATCTGCTCCTTCCGAAGGGCCCCCGAGGGGGTTTGCGTCGCCCGCCGGGCGGCCGTCCCGTGAGCCCGCATCCTGGCCCCACCGGATCGGCCTGAAAACAGAAACGATCGAAACGCATCGTTTCGATTTGCGGGCTCGGACCGGACAGGGAGCCATCGGGCGCAAGCTTCGCGCAATCCAGCTCCCGCACGCTGCGCGCTCCGGTGAAGGGAAGGCGGGCCATGGGCGACGAAGCACTGACGGAGGAGCAGGCCGCCGAGCGCCTGTCCCATTACCTCCTGAAGGAGGCCTATCACGACCTCGCCGCGGTGCTGCTCAGCGCCAACGCCAAGGCGGCCGAGAGCCTGTTCTACGCCATCGAGAAGCGCACCGCCGACGCATTGCGCGCCATCGTGTCCGACCGGACCGAGGGCGCCGCCTCGACCCGCATCGCCCGGACCGTCGGCGGCGAGCTGCACGAGCTGTTCGCGGGCGCGCATGGCCGCACCGCCGCGGCGCCGCAGCAGGTCGCGTAAGCTCGACAGCGGCAGGGCTCTCGCCTTACGCTGGGAGAGAACGACGCTCTCTCGCCCCGACGGTCCGCCATGCGCAGGCTCCTCGTCACCGCGCTCCTCCTCCTGTGCACGGCGGAAGGCCGCGCGGAGGAGCATCGGGCGGAGGAGCACCCGGGAGAGGAGCCGCGGACGCTCTGGCTGCGGGAGCCGGCCCTGTCGCCGGACGGGAGCCGCATCGCCTTCCGGTCCCGCGGCCGGATCTGGACCGTGCCGGCCGCCGGCGGCGAGGCCCGGGCGCTGACCGGCGCCGGCGCCCACGCGGAGACGCCGGTCTGGGCGCCCGACGGGCGGAGCCTCGCCTTCGCCTCCGACCGCTCCGGCGCCCTCAACCTCTACGGCGTCCCGGCCGGCGGCGGCGAGGCGCGGCGCCTGACCTGGTACTCCCTCGACGAGCGCCCGATGAGCGTGACGCCCGACGGTCGGTCGGTGCTGTTCGCCTCGGCGCGCCTGGGCGACGCGACCCGCACCTTCGCGCCCCCGCTCCGCTCCGAACTCGCGAGCCAGGTCTACGCCGTGCCGCTCGCGGGCGGGCGCGAGACCCTCGTCCTGCCCAACGCCGCCCTCGACGCGGCCTGGGATCCGGAGGGACGGCGCCTCCTCTATACCAGCCCCAACATCGAGCAGCGCTTCCGCCAGCATCAGGTGTCGCAGGCGGTGCGCCAGGTCTGGCTCTACGACGCCGCCACCGGGCGCCACGAGCGGCTCACCGACGGCACCCGCGAGAACCGCGGCGCGGTCTGGCTGCCCGGCGGCGAGATCGCCTATCTCGGCGAGGCCTCGGGCACGCTCAACGTCTGGCGCCTGTCCCTGGCCGACCGGGTGCCGCGCCAGGTCACGCGGTTCGACGGTGCGCCGGTGCGCTCCCTCTCCGCCTCCCGCACCGGCGACCTCGCCTTCGCCCGCGACGGGCAGGTCTACCGGCTTCGCGCGGGCGGCGAGACGCCCGAGCCCGTGCCGATCACCGCGCCGGAGGCGACCTTTCCCGACGAGGTCCAGGCCCGCACCTCCGAGTTCAGCGACCTCGCCCTGTCGCCGTCCGGGCACGAGGTCGCCCTGGTGGCGCAGGGCGAGATCTACGTCGCCGCCCGCGACGGGAGGTCGGTCAAGCGGATCACCCGCACGGCGGGCGAGGAGCGCAGCCCCGCCTTCTCGCCCGACGGCCGCCGCCTCGCCTACGCGGCCGAGCGCGACGGGCATTGGGGCCTCTACGAGGCGGTGCCGGCGGAGCCCGACGAGCGCGGCTTCGCGCAGGCGACCCGCCTCGTCGAGCGGGCGCTGCCGACCCCGCCGGGCGACGCCTTCCTGCCGACCTGGTCGCCGGACGGACGGCGGCTGGCCTACATCCTCGACCGCGGCGCGGTCCACGTCCTCGATCCCGCGACCGGCGCCGACCGCGAGGTGGTGCCGCCGGGCCGGTTCTATCCCTACCGCGACGGATCGTGGTGGCTGTCCTGGTCGCCGGACGGGCGCTGGCTGGCGCTGCCGGTCCAGCTCGACCGCGGCTTCACCGACAACGTGGCGGTGGTGCCGGCGGACGGCACGCGGCCGGCCGAGCGGGTGGCCCCGGCGGGCGAGGGCCAGAGCGAGGCGCAGTGGAGCCCCGACGGCGGCATGCTGGTCTGGCGCAGCGAGCCGGAGGCGGTGTGCTGGTCCTCCGGCTCGCTGCGCCAGA
>NZ_JTHF01000314.1 GCF_001043895.1 Methylobacterium indicum | reverse complement strand
GGCGATGCGGTCGGCGAGCGCCGCCTTGACGGCGGCGCTGGCGTGGAAGGCGCCGAGCACGTGGATCGACGCGATCGCGGCCCGGGCGAGCTCCGGCGTGACGTCGTCGGCGATGCTGGCGAGCCCGAGCACCTGGATGCTCAGCGGCGTCCCGGCCTCCCGCGCCGCCTCGAGCTCGGCCCTGGTGATGTGCGTCAGCCCCAGGCTGAGCTGGCGGCGCGCCACCGCCTGGCGCACCGCCTCCTCCTGCCGGTCGAGCTGGTTGCGCACCGCCGTGCGGATGAAGTCGGCGCGGTTGGCGTAGAAGCCGTCCCGCACCATCAGGTCGATGCGGCCGAGATCGACGAAGCCGAGATTGACCGTGACCTTCTCGCTGTCCGGCATCTTGGGCCGCAGCTCGTGAACGGTGCCCGTCATCCTGTCGCCTTCCATGGACCATCCGGTTGGATGGTCTGGAGATGGCGATGGTTGGTTCGACCCGCAAGGGGTGCCCCGCCGGAACGGATCGAGCGCCCGCGCGCTTTGGCCCGTGGGTGCCTCGGCGGCACCCGAGGGCCGGACCATTCGGGGGAGAGGGCCGGCCTCGACGCCCCGGCGGCCCGCGCGTAAGGCTTTGCCCCGCATGACCACACCCGATCGGACCCCGCCGGACCGGGACGCGGCGCCTCATCCCGAGGCGGCCCGCGCTGCCGTGCCCCGTCCCGCCGCGGACGAATCCGCCCTCGCCGCGGGCCTCGCGGCCGGCACCGCCACCCGCATGCTGGCGATGCGGCTGGTGATGCTGCTGGTGCTGGCGGTCTCGGCCCATCTCAGCGACGGCGTGCTGCATGCCGGCAGCCACTGGTTCATCCTGGGCGGCTACGCGGTCTCCTCGCTCTGGCTCGCCGCCACGGCGCGGCGGCGGGGCGGAGCGCGGCTCGCCTGGATCGCGACGCTGCTCGACGCGGCGCTCGCCGCCTACATCGTGCTCGAATACATGATGGCGGCCACCGAGGTCGCCGACGAGCCCGGCACGATGGCGAGCCGCCTGCCGGCCTTCCTGCTGCTGCTCGAATCCGGCCTCACCCTCAGGCCGCGCCACACCGCGGTCTTCGCCGCCCTCGTCGCCGGGGTGTGGTCCGGCGCCCTCGGCCTCGGGCTCCTCGATCCGCATCTCGGCCTGCCGCCGGCGGGGCCGAACGTCTTCGGGCTCCTCTCCTTCCTGGTCGCCGCCGCCTTCGTGATCGAGGGCGCGCTGCGCCTGCGCCGGGGGATGGCCACGATGCTGCGCCTCGAGCACGAGCGGGCGACGCTGGCGCGCTTCGTGCCGGCGGGGATCGACCTCGTGCGCCGCGACGGGCCGACGGCGCTCCAGCCCCGCCATGCCTGCCTGCTCGCCCTCGACATCCGGGGCTTCTCGGCGCTGACCCGGCGCTGGGGCGAGGCCCGGGTGCTCGACTGGCTGCTGGCGGTGCGGGCGCTCGCCCACGCGGCGGTGACCGGGCGCGGCGGCCTCGTCGACAAGTATGTCGGCGACGGGGTCCTGGCCCAGTTCGTCGACGGCGCCCCGGCCGAGCAGGCGGCGGCGGCGCTGGCCTGCATGCGCGAGATCGAGGCGCGGATGCACGCGATGAACGAGGCGCGCCGGCGCGAGGGCCTGCCGGCGCTCGCCCTCACCGCCTCGCTGCATGCCGGCGAGGTCCTGGTCGGCGTCCTCGACGACGGCTGGCGGGCCGAGTTCACCGTGCTCGGGCCGGCGATGAACGCCCTCGCCCGGGTCGAGGCCCGGGCCAAGCGCGAGAACCTGGCGGTCGCGGTCTCGAAACGGGTGATGCGGCTCCTCGGCCCGGACGCGCCCCCGGGCCGGCGCCTGCCGCGGCGCCCGGGCGAGGAGGATTGCCCCGACCTGTTCGGCCTCGATCCCCTGCCCGTCGGCGCCCCGGCCCCTATCTCTCCGGATCTGCCGGCGACGGCGGTGCCGTGAGCGCCGCCGGGCCGGCCCCTCCTGCCCAGCCCCCTCCTGCCCCGAGTCGCGCGTGCCCGAATCGCCCTCCCTGGACTTCCGCTCGCCGCCGCGTCCCTTGCGGGAGGACGGGACGCCGCGCCGGGTCGGCGTCGAGATCGAGTTCACCGGGCCCTCGGCCCGGATCGCCGCCGCGGCGCTCGCCGCCGGCCTCGGCGGGCGCCTCGCCGAGGAGGACCCGCACGCCTTCCGGCTCGAGGGGACGTCTCTCGGCGACCTGCGGGTCGAGCTCGACCTGCGCGCCGCCCATCCGCAGCGCCGCATGACCGAGCCCGGCGCGCTGCCCGGCCTGCCGGTCCGCGCCGCCGGCCGCTCGCTCGCCGCCCTCCTCGGCCCGGTCGTGCCCCGCGAGCTGATCACCGGCCCCCTCGCCTTCGACCGGCTGCCGGAGGTCGACCGGCTGGCCGCCCTGCTGCACGGCGCCGGCGGCCGGGGCCGCGGCGCGGTGCTGCTCGGCTCGCTCGGGCTGCACTTCAACGTCGAGCCGCCGGATCTCACCGCCGCCACCCTGACCGGCCTGCTCAAGGCCTATCTCCGCGCCGAGCCGCAACTGCGCCGGGAGACCGCGGCCGGCGGCTTCCTCGCCGCCCGCGGGCTGCCGCCGCCCTTCCCCGCGCCTTACGCCGCCAAGGTGCTCGATCCCGCCTACCGGCCCGACCTCGACGCCCTCGCCGGCGATTATCTGGCGGCCAACCCGACCCGCCACCGCGGCCTCGACCTCCTGCCGCTCCTCGCCCACCGCGACGAGGCCGGCGTGCGCGCCGCCCTGCCGCCCGACGAGAAGGTGAGCCCGCGGCCGGTGCTGCACTACCGGATGCCCCAGGCCCATATCGGCCTGCCCGGCTGGAGTCTGGCCCCCGCCTGGAACCTCTGGGTCGGGGTGGAGGAGATGGCCGAGGGCGGGGCGACGATGCGCCATGCGGCGTCCGGTTCCGCTTGAGCGCGGCGGCGACGCAGCGTAAGGTCATTGTCGATGACCGACCCCCGCTTCCCCCGTCCGACCGTCTGGTGGCGCTTCCCCTAGGGAAGCGGCCGTCGTCATCCTGTTGCGACCGATGCCGCCGTCCGGTGGCATGGTCGATCCTCGTGGGCTCTCGGCACCCGTCGGCGCGGCGGCTGTCTTCGAGAAGAGAGCCCCGATGTCGTCAAAGCCCGTCATCCTCACCGGCGACCGCACCACCGGTCCGCTGCATCTCGGCCATTACGCCGGCTCGCTGCGCAACCGCGTCGCGCTCCAGCACGACCACCGCCAGTACCTGCTGCTCGCCGACGCCCAGGCGCTGACCGACAACGCCCACGATCCGGCCCGCATCGCCCGCAACGTCATCGAGGTCGCGACCGATTACCTCGCGGTCGGCATCGATCCGGCGGTGACGACGCTCTGCGTGCAGTCGGCCCTGCCGGCGCTCGCCGAGCTGACCCTGCTCTACCTCAACCTCGTCACGGTGGCCCGGCTCGAGCGCAACCCGACGATCAAGGACGAGATCCAGGCCCGCGGCTTCGGCCGCGACATCCCGGCGGGTTTCCTGTGCTACCCGGCGGCGCAGGCCGCCGACATCACGGCGTTCCGCGCCACCCTGGTCCCGGTCGGCGCGGACCAGGCGCCCCTAATCGAGCAGGCCAACGAGATCGTCCGCCGGATCAACCGGCAGGCCGGGCGCGACCTCCTGCCGGAGGCGACCGCGCTGATCCCGCCGGTCGGGCGCCTGCCCGGGGTCGACGGGCGGGCCAAGATGAGCAAGTCCGGCGGCAACGCCCTGCCGCTCTCGGCCCCCGACGCCGAGATCGCCGCGGCGGTGCAGCGGATGTACACCGATCCCGATCACCTGCGCGTCTCCGATCCCGGCCGGGTCGAGGGCAACGTGGTCTTCACCTATCTCGATGCCTTCGATCCCGACCCGGACGCGGTGGCGGCGCTCAAGGCGCATTACCGCCGCGGCGGACTGGGCGACGCCGCCCTCAAGCAGCGCCTCGCCGGCATCCTGCGCGACCTCCTCGGGCCGATCCGCGAGCGCCGCGCCGCGATCGCCCGCGACCCCGACCGGGTGCGGGACGTGCTGCGCACCGGCACCGCACAGGCCCGTCGCCTCACCGAAGAGACCCGCGACGCGGTGCAGGACGCCCTCGGCCTGTTCCGGCTCTGACCCTCCTTGTGCGCGGCTGCAAGCCTGCCCTTGCACCGCCGCGCATTTCAAACCGGCCCCGGCGCGTCCATCTTGGGAGCCATGACACAGACCCTGCAATTCGGCCTCGACACGTTCGGGGATGTCACCGCCCGCGACGGCGAGCCCCTGTCCCACGGCCAGGTCCTCCGCGACGTGGTGGCGGAAGGAGTCTTGGCCGACGAGGTCGGGCTCGACTTCTTCGGCGTCGGCGAGCACCACCGCGAGGACTTCGCCGTGTCCTCGCCCGAGATGGTGCTGGCGGCGATCGCGGCGCGCACGACGCGCATCCGCCTCGGCTCGGCCGTGACGGTGCTCAGCTCCGACGACCCGGTCCGGGTCTACCAGCGCTTCTCGACCCTGCAGGGCCTCTCGAACGGCCGCGCCGAGGTGATCCTCGGCCGCGGCTCGTTCACCGAATCCTTCCCGCTCTTCGGCTACCCCCTCGACCAGTACGAGACGCTGTTCGAGGAGAAGCTCGGGCTCTTCTCGGCGCTGCTGGCCGGCGGGCCGGTGACCTGGCAGGGCACCACCCGGGCGCCGCTTGCGAACCAGTCCGTCTTCCCCACCCCGGAGGCGCCGCCCACGACCTGGATCGGGGTCGGCGGCAGCCCGAACTCGGTGGTGCGGGCGGTCCAGCACGACCTGCCCCTGATGCTCGCCATCATCGGCGGCGATCCGCAGCGCTTCCGCCCCTACGTCGATCTCTACCACCGGGCCTGCGCCCAGCTCGGCCGCAAAGTGCGCCCGATCGGTGTCCACTCGCCGGGCTATGTCGGCGAGACCGATGCGGGCGCGCGGGAAGAGTTCTTCGCCGACTACAAGCGGATGCGCGACCGCATCGGCGCCGAGCGCGGCTGGCCGCCGATGACGCGCCAGGAATTCGACCGCGAGGCCGATCACGGCTCGCTCTACATCGGCAGCCCCGAGACGGTGGCGAAAAAGATCGCCGCGACGGTGCGGGGCCTGGGCCTCGGCCGGTTCCAGCTCAAGTACAGCGCCGGCCCGATGCCGCACGAGCGGCTGATGCGCGGCATCGCGCTCTACGGGACCCGGGTGGCGCCCCTGGTGCGCGAGATGCTGGAAGTGGGGTAAGGAGCGCGCGCGCCCGCCGGGCGCGATAACCCGGGATATCCGGCCCGCCGGGCGCGGTATCCGGGGCGTCCGGCCTGCCCGCCACCGCAAGGAGCCCGCCATCTTTCACCTCGTCTTCGCGGCGCCGTGCCTCCTGGTGATCGCCCGCTGGCTCCTGCCGCTCTCGCTGCCGCTCGTCGTCAAGGCGGCGCTCGCGGTGCTGCTGCTCGCCGCCTCGCAGTTCCACCTCTGGAACCGGCTCTCCTCCGGCTCGGTCTTCGCCCCGGAATTCCCCCGCGCGGTCGTCCTCGCGCTCAACGGGGCGTTTGGGGCGATCGCGCTGCTCGCGGTCCTGCAGATCGCCCTCGATCTCGGCGCGCTCGCCGCCGCCCTGGTCCAGCGCGGGCCCGTCGCGATTCCCGACGGGCTGCGGTTTGCCGCCGCCGGGCTCGCGGTGCTGCTCGCCGGGATCGGCGTCGCCCAGGCCGCCCGGGTGCCGCCGGTGGTCGACCGCGAGGTCGTGATCCCCGGCCTGCCGCCGGCCTTCGAAGGCTACCGGCTGCTCCAGCTCACCGACCTGCACCTGAGCCGCCTCTTCCCCGCATCTTGGGCCCGCGCCGTGGTCGCCCGCGCCAACGCGGCGGGCGCCGACGCGATCGTCGTCACTGGCGACTTCATCGACGGCTCGGTGGCGATGCGCCGGGACGACGTGGCGCCGCTTGCCGCGCTTCGCGCCCCGGACGGCGTCTTCGGCATTCCCGGCAACCACGAATATTTCTTCGATTACCCCGCCTGGATGGCCCATCTCGCCGGCCTCGGCCTGCGGATGCTGCCGAACGCCCACGCGGTGCTCACCCGCGGCGAGGCCGCCCTGGTGCTCGCCGGCGTCACCGACGCCTCGGCGCCCAACGCCGGCCAGCCCGGCCCCGACCTCGCGGCAGCACTTAAAGGCGCCCCGCCCGGCGCCCCGATCCTCCTCCTCGACCACCAGCCCCGGAACGCCCGGCAGGCGGCGGCGCGGGGCGTGGCGCTCCAGCTCTCCGGCCACACCCATGGCGGCATGATCCGCGGCCTCGACCGGCTGGTGGCCCGGGGCAACGACGGCTTCGTCTCGGGCGCCTACGCGGTCGGCGGCATGACCCTGTTCGTCGGCAACGGCACCGGGATCTGGCCGGGCTTCGCGCTGCGGCTGGGGCGGGATTCGGAGATGACGCGGTTTGTTTTGCGGGGTGGTGTGTGAGCGCACCCTGGGGGGAGTTCGGACAAATCCATATCGGCCCAATACTGTGTCCATATAGGATGGCAGTTCCGCGTCCGCCCGGTCGAGGCAGTGGCGACGTTCCTCGTCGCAACGTGGCAGGCGCGCGAGAGCGAAGCGGCCGATAAGTAATTCCAGTACGCCGACCCCGTTGCAGTGCTCGGCGTGTCCCGCCGGAAGATGCCGGCAGCGCACCGGGCTACGAGGATTCCGTGTCCGACGTCACCCGCCCGGGTCATCGAGAGCATCACATCGCGATTCAAATTACGGACGACGTGTGCTCGGACACGTTTCGTCATCACCCCGATCGGCCGCGTAACGCCAGCGGAGTCTCCCCTACCGTCGCCCTGAGTGGAAGCGGTAACGCCAACCCTCGTCGAGCTTGCGCTCCTCCGCGCTCTCCTCCGGAACGGGTTCCAGACGCAGCAGGATCATCGCGAAGCCGTTCTGCTGGAGGTACACCTGTTCGTAGAGGGACGGCGCGCGGAGGTCACGCTTTACGTCGATCCATAGATCGGGACTGCATGCGACGATATCGCTTGCGATATCCGGTCGATGCGGACGGCTGTGATAGAGCGACCCTGCTGTGACCGGGCTGCCGACAGCACAGGTGATGTCCGGGAAGGAGAGGCTCCGGTAGCACCGCTGCACACGGCCATTGCCCACCACGACGACCGCGATCCGCTCGGGGTGGTACTGCACGTAAGACCGAGCCGCCATCTCCTTGCCAACCGCGAAGTCGCGCGCGAGCAGGAGAACGTGCTGCAGATCGGGATCGCGAAAGGCCGCCATGGCCCCCCGCAGCAGGAGCGGGGGCATCAGTATGAGGGCGGCGAAGCGGTTGGCCTCGACCTCCCTGCGCTGCCGCTGGTCACCCACCTTGGCCGTGAGCCGGAGGAGGTCGGAACTCTTGCACAGGAACCGGCCGGGCTGATCCGGGAGGTGGTGCGCCATCAGGAAGTGGCCGAGTTCGTGCGCAATGGTGAAGCGCCGGCGCGGTTCGCCCCCGCGCTTGACGAGGATAGTCCCCTCGGACCGCTTCGCATCGGTCACGAGGCCGCCCTCGAACTCAGCGTTGTCGAGGTCTTCGAACCTGAGGATGCCGAGGCGCGCGCAAAGCTCTTGGATCGGCACGGGAACCGAAAGGTTCGGCTCGGCCTGTAGGATGCGTTTGACGAGCGCCTCCGGCGAGCGTGCGTCCGCGAGGTCGATCCTGCTGATCGGCATACGCGCAGCCTCCCCTCACATCTCCAGACCATTCCCTGAGGCCGCCACTCACCCGCCTAACGCTTCTTGCCCAACTCGGCAGCGATATCCTTCGTCATTCGGCCGACCTTCCGATGCGCCGCAATGAGTTGGTCCTGCGTCACGCCCCATCGCTTCATCCAGAACTCGACAGCCTTGCGTTCCGACAAATCGAGCCGGTCCTTATCGATGAAGCCACGCTTGTCCTTGAGGCCGGCCATGGTGTTCCTGATGGCTTGATGATTTGCGGTCTGTGAAGGGCCCAGCGTCCCACCCAACAGCGACGATGGCGAAAGGATGCACGAAACCGCCCAGAGATCGCATCCTAACCAGCATGCCGGGTTCTGCGGCCGTGCGGCTAACACTCTCAACCCTTAACCGAGCGATCGATCCCACGAAAGTAGGCCAGCCGCCCTACTGATTCGGCCGAGGCAATCGTACGCTGTAGGCGGCGGGGTAATTTGTAATACGAGTTATAAAATACAATAAAGCGAGGACTGTCATTTCGTAGTAAAAATCAAAATTATTCCAAATAAAAATCACAAAAATATATTTTGCTGAGAAGTTGAGGTAATTCGAGCCAGCATCCATTTATCAATAATATGAATGACTTAATCACTGATCTGGGTAATCTCTGTAGTGCAAGCTGTAGCACTGAGATCCATTCATGACGAGTTCGGCGGAGAGAGAGGAATGCGAACTGGGAGGCTGGTCAGCCCCTTCCCTGCCATCGGGCTTATCCGTGTGCTCAAGCCCCGGGAAGAGTCTGAAGGGCATCAGGCCGACTCACAAGGCGCGGCTTGAAGAGTCATGGTGTTCGCGGCATGTTCCAGAGACAGCCTTGGCGGACACTCTATGACCTCCGAACACGCTCCGATTGACCGTACGAAAGTAACTTTTGAGCAGGCCGAAGGCTTAGCTCCTCTTCCTCAGCAACTTAAAGCCCGCGAGATTTCTAGTGAGCTTCGCGCGATCATGTGGGCCTATATATTTGATGAATTAGAAGGACATAAAAATACAAGACATAGGCCGTATCATTTTACCACCGGCCCATGGTCGACAATATTAGAAGATTTTCATGTATTACACTTATACAAAAATGCCGATGAATTTTCTGCAAAAATATCTGATGTATATCCATTCATAAAATCTATAATTACTCAATCTAATTATGGAATGTTTTTCGGATTTTTACAGTTTGTAATCCGGCACAACGATTGTCCCTACGATCTTGCGAATGCGGTGAATGAGATACTTATCAAATCAAGATCTGCGTACCGAGTGGTGGAAAAGACCATTGTGCCGATAGGGTCAGACGAAGAGCTAAGCGCAGTAATAGGCGCCTTCGCCGATGTGCATGCGCAGAAATTCAAGGGGGCCCGTAGTCACCTCCGGCAGGCTGCTGAGGGATTAAGCGAGGGGCGATTTGCAGATAGCGTCAGAGATAGCATTCACGCAGTTGAGGCGACCGCACGTGTCATAACCACCAAAAGCAAGCTGTCTGATGCGCTGACCGAATTAGAGAAGAGCGCTAAGATGCACGGCTCTATGAAGGCCGGGTTTGACAGGCTGTATGGTTGGACGAGTGATGAGAAGGGGATACGTCATCCTCTCCTTAATGAGGGTGACGCGAACGTGAGCGAAGCTGATGCGCTTTTCATGCTTGGCGCGTGCGCATCGTTTGTCTCGCTGCTCATTGCCAAGGGACGCGCAGCAGGTCTTGTAGAGGCTTAAGGGGGATGGGGCAGTCATCCATTCCAGACGCGCCCTCACCCCTTCCTACCCCTGACCAAGCGCAACTTCATCAAACCGGGAGGCAAGTCTGGTCGCTACTCGCACCTTATGACAGATCATCTCTACCGCGCAGTGGCGAAAATGGACACAAATCTCGACACAGGCATAGCGGTGCCAACGCTACATCGATCCGACAAAACTCGGCAACTCTTTGCAATATTGGCGGAAGGGGTGGGATTCGAACCCACGGTGGAGTCGCCCCCACGGCGGTTTTCAAGACCGCTGCCTTAAACCACTCGGCCACCCTTCCGGCCGCGGACGCGCGTGGGTCCGGGTGCCCCTTCTGTAGGGCGGCGCGGCGCGGTGCGTCAACCGCGGCCGGCGGTCTGCGGGCCCGGCCCGGGACGCCTATCGCCGGGGCGCCCCGCGCCGTACCGTGCGGGCCGTGACGGCGGGGCGCGATCGGATGCGTCCCGAAGGGAGAGCCGCATGGGCTATCGGTACGACCACCTCCACCTGCGCAGCCGGGACGCCGCGGCGGCGGCGCGGTTCTACGGCGAGGTTCTGGGGGCGCGGGAGACGGGGCGCGAGGGCGGTGAGCGCCCGAGCCGGGTCATCCTCGATCTCGGCGGGATGACGATGTTCATCGAGCAGGCGCCGGAGGGCACCGGGCCGGCCGCGACGCCGCCCAACCTCGGCATCGAGCATATCGGCCTGCGGGTCGAGGACATCGAGGCGACGGTGGCGGACCTCGCGGGGCGCGGCATCCCGCTCGTCTCGGGCATCACCGACGTGCGGCCGGGCCTGCGCATCGCCTTCTTCGAGGGGCCGGACGGCGTGCGCATCGAGATCCTGCAGCGGGGCTGACCCCTCCCCCGCGGACCGGGTGCCCCCGGCCCTACTCGGCGACGTGGACCACGATCGGCTGGGTGCGGCCGCGCAGGGTCAGCGGCAGGCTGCGGGTGAAGCGGCCCGCCGCCGCCGGCCCGGCGGCGGCGAGGCAGCCCTCGGAGACGAGGATGCGGCCGCCGACCTCGCGGGTGGCGGATTGCAGGCGGCTCGCCACGTTGACGACGTCGCCGATCACCGTGAACTCGACCCGCTGGTCGGCGCCGATCGTGCCGA
>NZ_JTHF01000313.1 GCF_001043895.1 Methylobacterium indicum | reverse complement strand
TGCCGGGGCGAAGGCGGCCGCGATCCGCTCGGGCTCGACGGTCCGCCCCGGCATGTCCGGCTCGGGGAAGGGCGGCGGCAGCGGCGCCGGCTCGGTGCCCGGCGGCAGGGTCAGCGGCGCGTCGGGCGCGTCGTCCGAGCGATCGGCCAGCTCGGCCGAGACCCGGTTGCCGCCGGTCCGCACGATGTTGCGCTCGATCACGACGTCGTTCGGCCCGCCGACCAGCAGCAGGTGCTCTGTGTTGTCGCGCCGCAGCAGGATCAGCTGCCGCTGGCGGTCGAGCTCGTAGATGTCGACGATGCCGAGCCGCGGCTGGCGGCTGCGGCCGGTGCTCCCGCTGCCCCCGAGGGTGAGGCGGCCCCGCGCGAACCTCTTCGCGCCGTACGCGAACAGGCTGAGGAGCACGACCATGATCAGGAAGACGATCAGGTAGGAGAGCAAGGGCGAACCGTCCGTCCCGAGGATCGAGGAGAGCAAAGCGCGGTCTCTCAAGTGAGGCGCACACGGGGCACGCCGACGATGTGGTGGCCTTCTAGCACGACCCTGCCGGGCCTGCGCAGGGGACATTAAGATATCGTTAACAGCTTTGACGACCGTGGGGCCGCACGGGCCGGGACGTAACGACCTCGTCGCGCTTAACCGGATTTTAACCATGCGATAGGCAGATTGTGCCGGTCTAAACCGGAAGGCCCGCCCGTGTCGGTCACCGATCTCCCCATCGTCGCGATGTTGCGCAACCGGATGCAATGGCAGCAGACGCGCCAGAAGGTCCTGGCGGAGAACGTCGCCAACGCCGACACGCCGGGTTTCCGGGCCCGCGACCTCAAGGCGCCGCGCTTCCAGCTCGACGGCTCCGTGGCGGCCGCGGGCCTGCCGGGGGTGGGCCTCGCGCGGACCTCCGGCGTGCACCTCGCCGGCACCGGCCAGGCCGCGCCGTCCGAGGAGCGGACGGGCACGCGCTTCGAGATGATGCCGAGCGGCAACGCCGTCAGCCTCGAGGAGGAGATGCTGAAGGCCGCCGACAACCAGAGCGACTACCAGCTCGCCAGCCTGCTCTACCGCAAGAGCCTGCAGACCCTGCGCACGGCGGTCGGCCGCTAGGCCCGTCGCGCTTTCCCGTCTCACCGGCCTTCGCCGCGACCGGCCGTCTCCGCGAGACCCCGTCAGACCGACCCGAGGTGGCTTCCATGGATTTCAGCAAGGCGATCGGCATCGCGGCCTCCGGACTCAAGGTCCAGTCGGGCCGGATGCGGGTGATCTCGGAGAACATCGCCAACGCGGATTCGGCGCCGACCAGCCCGACCGCCGAGCCCTACCGGCGCAAGATCCCGACCTTCACCAACCACCTCGACCGCGATCTCGAGGCGTCGGTCGTGGATCTCGGCAAGGTCCGCCGCGACCAGAGCCCGTTCCGCACCAAGCAGGACCCGGGCAACCCCGCCGCCGACGCCAACGGCGAGGTGCGGATGCCCAACGTCAACGTCCTCGTCGAGACCGTCGACATGCGCGAGGCCCAGCGCTCCTACGAGGCGAACCTCAACATGGTCTCGCTCACCAACCGCATGGTGTCCCGCACCATCGACATCCTGAAGGCCTGACCATGACCACCAACGCCTTCGCGGCCGGCGCCTACGCGGCGATCCAGAACATGGGCCGCACCCCGGCCGCCGGCCTGGCCGGCGCCGGCGCCGGCGAGAGCGGCTTCACGCAGCTCCTGTCCTCCGCCCTCGACGGGGTGTCGGAGGCCGGCAAGCGCGCCGACGGCCAGGCCATGGCGGCGGCCGCCGGCAAGGCCAACGTCGTCGACGTGGTGACCGCGGTCGCCGAGAGCGAGACCGCGATCCAGACCCTGGTGGCGGTGCGCGACCGGGTGATCTCGGCCTACGAGGACATCATGCGGATGCAGATTTAAGGAATCGTTGGCACCGATGACCGGTCTCGCGATCCTCGACGTCGCCCGCGACGGCATCCTGACCTTCCTGAAGGTCGCCGGCCCGATGATGGTCGTCGCCCTGGTGGTCGGCCTCGCCGTGTCGCTGTTCCAGGCCCTGACGCAGATCCAGGAGCAGACGCTCATCTACGTGCCGAAGATCCTCGCGGTCTTCGCCACCATGATGCTGATGCTCCCCTTCATGGGCGACGCGCTCGCCGGCTACATGACCCGCATCGCCGCCCGGATCGCGGCGGGGGGTTGAGCGGGCGCGGATTCCGACCGAAGACGTCCGAGATCATCCCGCCCGCGCGAGTCGCTCCCCGCGGGTCGCCCCGGACACGAATCGCCCGCCGTGAACCTCCTCCTGCCAGGGCTCGCCTCGGCCTACCTCCTCACCTTCGCGCGGGTCGGCACCCTGGTGATGCTGATGCCGGGCATCGGCGAGGCGATGGTGAGCCCGCGCCTGCGCCTCGCCTTCGCGCTGCTCCTGTCCCTGGTGCTGTTTCCCGTCGCCCGTCCGCTCCTGCCCGGGGGCACGGGGCCGGAGCCCGGCGGCGCCGGCACGGCGCTGATCGGCGTGCTGATCGGCGAGATCGCGGTCGGGCTGGTGCTGGGCCTCAGCGTGCGGGCGGTGATCGCCTCGCTCCAGACCGCCGGCACCATCATCGCCCAGCAGCTCGGCCTCGCCTTCGCGATGACGGTCGACCCCTCGGTCGGCAACCAGCAGGCGACGCTGGGCAGCTTCCTCAGCCTGCTCGGCCTCACCCTGGTCATGGCCACCGACCTGCATCACCTGGCGCTGGTCGGGATCCGCGATTCCTACGCCCTGATGCCGCCGGTCGGCATGCCGGCGACCGGGGACGCGGCGGCCTTCGCGGTGCGGGCGGTGGCCCGCAGCTTCACCCTGGCGGTGCAGATCGCGGCGCCGTTCATCGCCTTCGGCATCCTGTTCAACCTCGGCCTCGGCGTGCTCTCGCGCCTGATGCCGCAGATGCAGGTGTTCTTCGTCGCCACCCCGGCCTCGATCATGATCGGCATGCTGGTTTTTCTGGCCACCGTGGGGGTGATCATGGGGGTCTTCGTCGACGACCTCGGCCGCTTCCTGGCCGATCTCGGGAGGGGATGAGGCGATGGCGGACGGGACCGACCAGGAAGACCGTACAGAGGACGCGACCCAGAAGCGCCTCGACGAGGCGATCAAGCGCGGCGACGTCGCCACCAGCCAGGAGGTCAACACCTTCCTGATGCTCGGCACCTTCACGCTGGTGCTGGTCCTGGCCGGGCCCTCCCTCGCCCGCGGCCTGCTGGTCGACCTGCGCGGCCTCCTCATCCACCTGCACGACGTACCGTCCGATCCCGCCTCCTACATGGCCTTCGGCCGCCGGGCCCTCGTCGCCGCGGGCCTCGCCCTCGCGGTGCCGGTGGGCGCCGTGCTGGCGGCCGGCGTGATCGGCGGCCTCGTCCAGCACCCCCTGGTCTGGACCACCGAGATGCTGGGGGCGAAGTGGTCCCGCGTCTCGCCGATGGCCGGCCTGTCGCGGATGTTCGGCCCGGAGGCGTGGTTCCAGTTCGCCAAGGGGCTGGTGAAGATCCTGCTCGTCGGCATCGCCGCCGGCTTCGTACTGTGGAGCGACCGCGACCGGCTCGAGGCCTTCGCGCGGCTCGAGCCGCCGGCCGTGCTCCAGGGCACCCTCTCGCTCTGCCTGCGGCTGATGGGCGCGGTGCTGGCCACCTACGTCGTCGTCACCCTCGGCGACGCGCTCTACCAGCGCTTTCGCTGGCGGGCCCGCCTGCGCATGTCGAAGCAGGAGCTCAAGGACGAGCTGAAGGAGCAGGACGGCAACCCCGAGGTGAAGGGGCGGATGCGCCGGATCCGCGCCCAGCGGGTGCGGACCCGCATGATGGCGGCGGTCCCGACCGCCAGCGTGATCGTCACCAACCCGACCCACTACGCGGTGGCCCTGCGCTACGAGGCCGGCATGGCCGCGCCCGTCTGCGTCGCCAAGGGCGTCGACGCGCTCGCCCTGCGCATCCGCGAGGTGGCGGGCGAGCACGGCGTGCCGGTGGTCGAGAACCCGCCGCTGGCGCGCGCGCTCCACGCCACCGTCGAGATCGACGCCCCGGTGCCGCCCGAGCATTACCGCGCGGTGGCCGAGGTGATCGGCTACGTGATGCGCCTGCGCCGGCGCCACTGATTCGTCGCAATCGGCGCCCGGAACGAACCGGGTTCATTCCACGGAAACGCCGCGCCTGCTAGGGAACGGCCGAGAGACCGGTCCGCCCGCCCGCGGACCGCGCGAAGGATCGGGGTCCGGCCGCGGGCGCGGGCCCCCGGGGAGTGTCGAGGCGACATGCCGGAGTTGAGCCCATCCGCGGCGGAGGCCGCCCTCGACCGCTCCGAGCGGCCCGGCCGGGTCAGCCTGCTCCTGCTGCTCGCCGGCCTGCTCGTCGGCGCGGCGGTGGGCCTGAGCTTCGTCGCCAACGAGCAGGCGCAGCCGATCATCCTCGGCCTCCTGGCGCTGCTCGCCATGGCGGGGGTGTTCTGCCTGTTCGCCTTCGCCATCGGGGCGATCCAGCTCACCGGCCAGGGCACCCGCAACGACGTGACCAAGGCGGTGGTCGATGCCGCCCCCGACGGCATGATCGCCGTGGAGGAGGGCGGCCGGCCGATCTACGCCAACGCCGCCTATCTCCAGCTCGCCGGCAGCGACACCTTCACCAACCTGCGCCCCGTCGAGCGGGTCTTCGTCGGCTCGCCCGAGGTCTCGGAGGCGGTCTACCGCCTGGCGCAGGCCGCCCGCGAGGGCCGCTCGCTGTCGGAGGAGATCCGCATGGCGCCGCCGCCCGGCGGCGCGGCGGAGCGGGACTTCGCGTGGTTCCGCATCGGCGTGCGCCCGCTGCCCCTGCCGCGCCGCCCGGTCTCCCTGTGGAGCGTCGCCGACATCACCCACGAGCGCGAGCGCCAGGAGAACGTCTTCCAGGAGCTCCAGCACGCGATCGACTACCTCGACCACGCGCCCGCGGGCTTCATGGCGGTCGATCCCAAGGGCTCGGTCGTCTACATGAACGCGACGCTCGCGGCCTGGCTCGGCCACGACCTCGCCCAGGTCGGCTCCGGCGGATTGCGCCTGTCCGAGATCCTGCCCGACGACCTCGGGCCGGTGCTGATCGGCGGCAAGGGCGAACCCGGCGAGGTCCGCACCGACCGGTTCGACCTCGACCTGCGCCGGCGCAACGGCCACCCGCTCTCGGCCCGGCTCTACCACCGCGTCGCCTACGGCCAGGACGGGAGGCCGGGCGATTCGCGCACCCTCGTCCTCAACCGCTCGGCCGGCGAGGAGAGCAGCGACGATCCCGGCCAGGCGGCCGAATTGCGCTTCGACCGCTTCTTCAACACCAGCCCGGTGGCGGTGGCGACGCTTGCCGCCGACGGGCGGCTGGTGCGTGCCAACGCCTCCTTCGCGCGCCTGTTCGGCACCCTGCCGCGCACCGGCGACGGCAGCGAGGCCGGTCCCCCGGTGCGCGATTTCGTGGTCGAGCGCGACCGGTCCATCGTCGACGCCGCGGCGCGGGCGGCCGCGGAGGGCCGGGGCGACGTGCCCCCGGTCGAGATCGGGGTCTCGGCGCCGGTCAACCGCTCGGCCCGGATCTGGCTCAGCCCCGCCGGCACGGCCGGCGGCGCGGAGGGCGCGGTGATCCTCTACGCGCTCGACACCACGGCCCAGCACCAGCTCCAGCAGCAGGTCAACCAGGCCCAGAAGATGGAGATGGTGGGCCAGCTCGCCGGCGGCATCGCGCACGACTTCAACAACGTGCTGCAGGCGATCATCGGCTACTCGGACCTGCTGCTGGCGAGCCACCGGCCGGCCGATCCGGCCTTCCAGGACATCATGCAGATCAAGCAGAACGCCAACCGGGCCGCGAGCCTGGTGCGGCAGCTGCTGGCCTTCTCGCGGCGCCAGACCCTGCGGCCGGAGGTGATCCATCTCGGCGAGGCGCTCTCCGACCTCACCCTGCTGCTCAAGCGCCTGCTCGGCGAGCGGGTCGAGCTCGATCTCAAGCACGGCCGCGACCTCTGGCCGGTCAAGGCCGACGTCAACCAGTTCGAGCAGGTGATCGTGAACCTCGCGGTCAACGCCCGCGACGCGATGCCGG
>NZ_JTHF01000312.1 GCF_001043895.1 Methylobacterium indicum | reverse complement strand
CCGTCGCGGCCGCGACGGTGCGCAGGCCCCGGGGCCGAACCGAGCGGCCGTGCGGCTCCCTGAATCGCGGGCCGCGCAGGACGCCGGTCGCGCCCGCCTCGTCCTCCGAAGGCGGCGGGACCCTGTTCGCATCACGCACCACCGTGTTTCGCTCCCCAGCCGGTATGTCGCGATCCTCGCATCGACGATCCGGGGCAGCGAACCGTCCCCTGATCGATTGCCGCATGAAACGGGACAGGGCGGTGGAGCGGGTCAGGCCGGCGCGGGCCGCGACGATCATCGCTTGCGCGTTCGAAATCATTGTGTCTTTCGCCACCCGGTCGCTGTCGCCGCCACCATCCTAAGTGACCCAAGGTCATTTTCAAGAAACCCGGCGCCTCCGCCTTCGACCGGAGGCCCGGGGTGCGCCCTCTCGGCATCCTGCCGCGTCGCGCCGGCACCCGCCCCCCGGGAAACCGCCCGGGCTTTCGCCGGGTCACGAGGTCGCGCGGCCGATCGGTCGTTCAGGGGCGGGACCGGCCGCAACCCCGACGGGCGCCGCGCAAAGAGCTTCACAGGGCCCGCCCCCTCGACTAAGGAGCCGACGAGAGCCCCGGTGAAGACCCGCGGAAGGACCCCACGACCATGACCGGCTTCGACCATGTCGGCCTGACCCGGCCCGCCTCGCAGCTCGTGACCGTGTTCGGGGGATCGGGCTTCCTCGGCCGCCACGTCGTGCGGGCGCTCGCCAAGCGCGGCTACCGGATCCGGGTGGCGGTGCGCCGGCCCGACCTCGCGCAGTTCCTCCAGCCCCTCGGCCGCGTCGGCCAGATCGTCGGCGTGCAGGCCAACCTGCGCAACCCCGCCTCGATCGTGCGGGCCGCCGAGCACGCCGACATCGTCGTCAACCTCGTGGGCATCCTGCAGGAAACCGGCAGCCAGAGCTTCCAGCGCCTCCAGGCCGACGGCGCTGCCGAGGTCGCCCGGGCGGCTGCCGCGGTCGGCGCCCCGATGGTCCACGTCTCGGCGCTCGGCGCCGACGCGCATTCCGCCTCGGCCTATGCCCGCTCGAAGGCGATCGGCGAGGCCCGGGTGTTCGAGGCGCGGCCCGACGCGGTGGTGTTCCGTCCCTCGATCGTGTTCGGGCCGGGCGACAGCTTCTTCAACCGTTTCGCGTCGCTCGCCCGGATGCTGCCGGTGCTGCCGCTCGCCGGCGCCGAGGCCCGGATGCAGCCGGTCTTCGCCGGCGACGTCGCCGAGGCGATCGCCCGGGCGGTCGAGGGCGGGCTCCAGGGCGGCCGGGTCTACGAGCTCGGCGGGCCGGAGATCCTGACGCTGCAGCAGCTCGTCGAGTACACCCTCAAGGTGACGATGCGCAGCCGCGTGGTGCTGCCGCTGCCGGCCCCCGCCGCCCGGCTCCAGGCCCGGGTGATGGAATTCGTCGACACCGCGACGCTCGGCCTCCTGCCCGACACCCTCAAGCTCACCCGCGACCAGGTCACCCTGCTCCAGAGCGACAACGTCGTGTCCGAGGCGGCCAAGTCGGAAGGCCGTACGATCGAGGGGATCGGCATCGCCCCGACGGCGGTCGAGGCGGTGGTGCCGGGCTACCTCTGGCGCTTCCGCAAGGCCGGCCAGTTCGCCACCGGCCGCGGCACCCCCGAGATGGCCGCGACCCCGGACCTGATCGCCGCCGAACCGATGGGCCCCGGCTCGCAGCACCACCCGGGCGATGCCAGCGGCCCGGCGATCGGCCAGCTTGCCGCGGGCGCCGGGCCGGCGCCGGGCGTCCGCTGGGGCAAGCGGCAGTAGGCCGGCGCGGCCGATTCGGAGATGAAAAAGGGCGGTCCCGTCGGGGCCGCCCTTTCTCGTTTCGTCTACCCTGCCTTGGTTTCCATCAAGGCGCTCCGGGGAACGACGTGACGCGTGGAAATCGCCTCTCCCCGCCCGCGGGGAGAGGAGGGACCCGCGCCTTTTTCTCCTCCGAATAGGTCATCGGCCTTGGAGAAGGGCTGGGGCGAGACGACTGTCGTCCCGCCCCACGAACCTCGTCAGATCGACCGCACGGCTCCGCCGTCGACCCGGATCATGCTGCCGGTGACATAGGAGGCCCGCTCCGAGGCCAGGAAGCACGCCACGTCGGCGAATTCCTGGACCTTGCCGTAGCGCTTGGCCGGGATCGCCGCGCGGGCGGCCTCGGCGATCTCCTCGCGCGACTTGCCCTGGGCCTTGGCGTTGGCGGTGTCGAGCTCGCCGGTACGGTCGGTCTCGATCCGGCCGGGCAGGATCATGTTGACGGTCACGCCGTCGGCCGCGACTTCCGCCGAGAGAGTCTTGGCCCAGCCGGCGATCGAGGCGCGCAGCGCGTTCGACATCACCAGGTTCGGGATCGGCTGCTCGACGCCGCTCGAGGCCACCACGACGATGCGGCCGAAGCCGGACTGTCGCATGCCCGGCAGGACGAGCCCGGCGAGGCGGAAGACCGGGGTCACCATCGCCTCGAACTGGGGCGTCCAGGCCTCGGGCTGCACGGTGAGCGCCGTGCCGGCCGGGGGACCGCCCGTGTTGGCGATCAGGATGTCGACCCCGCCGAGATGCTCCTGCGCGGCGGCATGGATCGCCTCGACATTGTCCTTCAGGGGGCCCGCGAAGGCGTAGGCGCGGCCCTGGCCGCGGGCGTTGATCGCCGCCACCGCCTCGTCCAGGCGCTCGGCGGTGCGGGCGGTGAGCAGCACGTCCGCGCCCTCGGCCGCCAGGGCCTCGGCGATGCCGCGGCCAAGACCGCGACTGGACGACAGGACGAGGGCGCGCTTGCCCTTGAGACCGAGATCCATGGTGGTTCCTCCCGTGATGGTCGAGCTTGTTCGATGCCGCTAGGAACTAACACACGCACCTGTGCCCTCCCACCCGGAACCTCATCCTGAGGTGTGAGCGAGGCGAGCCTCGAAGGAGGGCTCCAGAAATCTCCGCGATCCCTGGAGCCCTCCTTCGAGGTCAGTCCATCGATGATGGACCGACACCTCAGGGTGAGGTCGCGAAGGGGATGAGCGAGGTGAAAACCGCTCAGGCCGTCTCGCCGGCGAGCCGCTTCAGCCAGCCTTCGGCCTGCGCCCGCACGTTGTCCGGCGCCGTGCCGCCATAGCTGGTGCGGCTCGCCACCGAGTTCTCGACGCCGAGCACCGCGAAGACGGCGTCGGTGATGCGCGGCTCCTCGGCCTGCATCACGTCGAGCGGCAGCGCCTCGAGGCCGATGCCGCGGGACGAGGCCTCGCCGACGAGGCGGCCGGTGACGTGGTGGGCGTCGCGGAACGGCAGGCCGAGCTCGCGCACCAGCCAGTCGGCGAGGTCGGTGGCGGTGGCGTAGCCGGAGCCGGCGGCGACCTTCAGCACCTCGGGCACCGGCTCGAGGTCGCGGACCATGCCCGCCATGGCGGCGAGGCACAGCGAGAGGGTCTGGAGCGCGTCGAAGGTGCCCTCCTTGTCCTCCTGCATGTCCTTCGAATAGGCGAGCGGCAGGCCCTTCATGACGATCAGCAGGCCCGACAGGGCGCCGATGATCCGCCCGGACTTCGCCCGGACCAGCTCGGCGGCGTCGGGGTTGCGCTTCTGCGGCATGATCGAGGAGCCGGTGGTGAACCGGTCCGACAGCTTGACGAAGCCGAACTGCGCCGAGGTCCAGACCACGATCTCTTCCGCGAACCGCGACAGGTGCACCGCCGCGATCGCCGCCGCCGACAGGGCCTCCAGGGCGAAGTCGCGGTCGGCTACCGAATCGAGGGAGTTCGCCGTCGGCCGGTCGAAGCCGAGGCTGCTTGCAGTCGCGTGGCGGTCGATCGGGAACGAGGTGCCGGCGAGCGCGGCGGCGCCGAGCGGGCATTCGTTGAGGCGGGCGCGGGCGTCGCGGAACCGGCCGCGGTCGCGGTTCAGCATCTCGACGTAAGCGAGGAGATGATGCCCGAAGGTGACGGGCTGGGCCGATTGCAGGTGAGTGAAGCCCGGCATCACCGTGCCGGCATGCTTCAGCGCCAGCTCGGCCATGGCCTGCTGGAGGTCGGCGGCCTGGCCGTCGAGGGCGTCGAGGGTGTCGCGCACCCACAGGCGCATGTCGGTGGCGACCTGGTCGTTGCGCGAGCGCGCGGTGTGGAGGCGGCCGGCCGTGGGGCCGACGATCTCGCGCAACCGGCTCTCGACGCTCATGTGGATGTCCTCGAGCTCGCGGCGGAACTCGAAGGTTCCGGCCTCGATCTCGGACTGGACGGACTTGAGCCCGGCCTCGATCTTCGCCACATCCTCGGCCGGCAGGATCCCCGCCTTGCCCAGCATCGCGACATGGGCCAGCGAGCCCCGGATGTCCTGGGGGGCGAGGCGCTTGTCGAAGCCGATGGAGGCGTTGATCTCCTCCATGATCTCGGCGGGGCCGCTCGCGAAGCGCCCGCCCCACATCCGGTTGCTCATGTCCTCACCTCGTCTCGCATCACCGCGAAAAACCCGCCTCGCCCTGGTCGCGGGGGGGCTCGTCGCCGTCCTCGGCCTCGGGGCTGCCCTATACGGGGTTGCGGGCGGGAGCAACGGCGGCGCCTGTCCCCTGGCGAAGGCCACCGCCGCCCGGGTCGCGCCGCTCGCCCGCGGCGAGGTCGCGGCGCTCCAGGTCGCCGCGAGCCCGAAGCCCGCGCCCGCCCTGACCTTCACCGGTCCGGACGGGAAGCCGCGCAAGCTTGCCGACCTCAAGGGCCGCACGATCCTGCTGAATCTGTGGGCGACCTGGTGCGCGCCGTGCAAGGCGGAGATGCCGGCCCTCGACCGCCTCCAGGGCGCGCTCGGGAGCACCGATTTCGAGGTGGTGGCCCTCAACCTCGACACCCGCAACCCCGAGCGGCCGCCGCTCTGGATGAAGGAGAACGGGATCGCGCGCCTCGCCTATTATGCCGATCCGGGCGGGCGGGCGCTGCCGGTGCTGCAGCAGGGCGGCGACGTGGTGGGCCTGCCCACCACCTTCCTGATCGATCCCGATGGCTGCGAGATCGGCGTGATGAAGGGCCCGGCGGACTGGGCGAGCGAGGACGCGGTGCGGCTGGTGCGGGCGGCGCTCGGGCGGGGGTGAGGGTGATGTATCCTCTGCGTTGATCGCCCGCCGTTGGCCGTCAGGCCCGGGAGATGTAGCCTCTCCCAGGCGCCTGCCGCGCCCGCCCACGGCCCTGCGAAGCCCGCTCGTGACGAGCTTGGGGCGGCGACCTCACCTGTGCGATTACGCGGGATTGCGCCACCGAGACGATGCCCGGGGCGATCGTAGGATCGGTCCTCGCGACGCGGGCGGGCGTCCCCGTGGTCTCGCCCGGCCCGAGGGCGTCGGCGCGGCCGGTGGCGGCGGAGGACGCAGGCCGGACTCATGGCAGCCGGAGCGGAGCGGGCCCGCCCGGTGCTGCCTTGTCAGCGGCAATGGATCCCGGGTTCCGCTACGCGGCCCCGGGATGACATCGAGGGTGTCGGGAACGGGCGAGCGACCCGACGGACGCTCTCAATTCGCCGGCTGCGAAGCGGCGACGCGGTTGCGGCCGTGGCCTTCGGTGCGCTTGCCGGTCTCCGGGGCCTTCTCGGCCGGCTTGCTCTCTCCGGCCTTGGACGCGGGCTTGCCCTCCGTCGCCTTGCCCTCCGTCGCCTTGGCCTCGGGCTTCTTGGCACCGGCCGGGTTGAGGCCGTCGACCTTCATGTCCGCCTTGACGGTGGCCGCCGCCGGGTGGGCGGCCGGGGCCGGATGAAGTCGCGCCGTGACCTTCTTCGGCAGGGGCGCGGCGGGCGAGATCGCGGCGACCGGGGCAGCATCTGCCGCCGGCAGGGCGGCCGGCGCGACCGGGGGCGCTGCGGGCGCGCCGCCGAACAGGTTGCCGAGGAGCTTGCGATAGGCCGCCGGATCGCCGTCGGCGCTCGCCACCGTGATCGGGCCCGCCGGACCCACCGCTTCGGCCGCCTCGCGGGTCGGGATCGGGGCCGGGCTGGTCGCCGGGGCCGCGAAGGCGAGCGCGGTCGGCTTCACCGCCCCGTGCTTGCCCTTCTCGTGCTTCGCGTCGATCTTGGCAAGCAGGACCGGCTTCAGCTTCGGCTCGATCGTGATCTCTTCGGGCGCCGCCGCCAGGGCCTCGGGCCGGCTGATCGTGCCCATGTTCGGTCGCGGCTGTGCCTGCTCGGCGAAGAGCTGGGTGCTCGGGGCGGTCTCGCGGAAGAACGGATGCTGGCCGCCGTCCTGGTAGACGAGGCGGGTCGCCGCCGTGCCCTTGGCGACGAGCTCGGCCACCTCGACCTCGTCCTTCTCGCGCTTGGCGACGACGACCGGATCGACCTTCGGGCTGCAGGCGCCGGCAGCCGCGTCCGCGCCGCCGAAGACGTAGCGGGTGCCGCAGACGCCGACCCGCGGCTCCTCGTGCAGGGCCTCGAAATAGTCCGAGCCCTCCTTCAGGTTCCGCCAGAAGCCGATATTGGGGTCGTTGCGGAACTTGGCGAGGTTCTGCGCCGTCATCCGGAACGGATAGGACTGAAACTGGAACGCCCGCTGCCCGCCGGCGAAGGCCTCGCGGGCGATGGCGTAGATCTCGGCGATCGCCTCGTCGGTCATGGCGAAGCAGCCCGCCGACGAGCAGGTGCCGTGCACCATCAGGTAGCTGCCGGTGCGGCCGTTGGCGCGGTCGAAGGCGTTCGGGTAGCCGGTGTCGAAGGACAGGTAGTAGGACGAGTTCGGGTTCATCTGTCCCATGGCGATGGGATAGAACCCCTCGGGCGCCTGCCGGTCGCCCTCCCGCACCTTCGGGCCGAGCTGGCCCGACCAGCGGCAGATCGGGTAGGTCTTGAGGAGCGCGTACTGCCCGTCGGGCCCGCGCTTCCAGACCTCCATCTCCGATTCCTTCTTGAAGGCGCGGATCAAGATCGGGTCGCGGGGCGACATGTTCTTGGCCGTCATCAGGGCGACGGTCTTCTGCGGGATCGGCTCACGGGCGCGGGCGGAGCCTGCGGCGGAGAACCCGGCATCCTGGCAGGCTCCGAGGGACAGGGCGGCGGCCAACGCGCTCGCCGCCAGCACCGGACGCATCGCCAGACGTCTCGCCAGACGCACCATGGGACAACCCCGCCTTCCCGCTCCAGAGTCCCGGCACCCTGACGCCGGGGACCGCTCTCCCCAACCCCATAGCTTCGTTAAACTTACCCGCCTCTTACCGCAAGAACGGTCAAGATTGCGCGGATTCGCTCAACAGGCGCGTCGGGCAAGACGCCGACGCACGACGGCAGGGGTTCACCCGCGAAGACATCGGCCGCGTCTTCGGCGAAACCAAGGCCGGGACGTGTCTGACACGTGCGGGTTGTGTAGAGCTGTGGATCGCGGGTATACGGGGCGGGGGGGGAGCGCCGGTGCTACAGGCTCCGCCCGATCTCCAGGAACTTCTGCGCCCGCTTGTCCCGCAGGGTGTCGGCGTCGAGGGCCGCGAGCGGCTCGAGGGCGTTCGCGATCGCCTCGCCGGTCGCCCGGATGGCGGCCTGGCCGTCGCGATGGGCGCCGCCGGTGGGCTCGGGCACGATGGCGTCGATGACGCCGAGCCGCAGGAGGTCCTGGGCGGTGATCTTCATCGCGGTCGCGGCGTCCTGGGCCCGGCCGGCGTCGCGCCACAGGATCGAGGCGGCGCCCTCCGGCGAGATCACGCTGTAGATCGAGTGCTCGAGCATCAGCACGGTGTTGGCGGTGGCGAGCGCGATGGCGCCGCCCGAGCCGCCCTCCCCGATCACCACCGTGACGTTCGGGGTCGGCAGGCCGAGGCAGGCCTCCGTCGAGCGGGCGATGGCCTCGGCCTGGCCGCGCTCCTCCGCCTCGATGCCCGGATAGGCGCCGGCGGTGTCGACGAAGGTGAGGACCGGCAGGCCGAAGCGGCCGGCGAGCCCCATCAGGCGCACCGCCTTGCGGTAGCCCTCGGGCTTGGCCATGCCGAAATTGTGCCGGATGCGGGCCTCGGTGTTGGCGCCCTTCTCCTGGCCGATGACGCAGACCGGCCGGCCGCGGAAGCGGCCGAAGCCGCCGACCACCGCCTCGTCCTCGCCGAACACCCGATCGCCGGCCAGCGGCTGGAAATCCTCGATCAGGCCGGCGCAATAATCGACGAAGTGCGGCCGCTGCGGATGGCGGGCGACCTGCGTCTTCTGCCAGGGCGTGAGGCCGGCATAGAGCTCGGCGAGGGCGGCGGCGGCCTTGGCCTCGAGCCGGGTCACGTCCTCGCTGATCGCCACCGCGCCGTCGCGGTCGCCCAGCGCCCGCAATTCCTCGAGCTTCGCCTCGAGCTCGGCGACGGGCTTTTCGAAGTCGAGGTAGGAGCGCATCGGGACCTGTGTTGTGTCGGGCCGCATCGCGGTGGCTTCGGCGCGAAGCGCGGGGTCGATGGCACGGCGGCCGGCCCCGTCCTCGCGTCCGGGCCAGGGCGGCGCGGAGGGTTGGCGGAGGGGCCCGCGCATGTCAACCCGGGACATCCCGCCCGGGACGCCACCCGGGCCCCGGCGCGAAAAGCTCGGCCGCCGCCCGCGGTGAGGCTTGTCTTGCGGCACTGCACCATCATCTTACGGCCGGAACGGGCGACGTTTTCCTGGAGGCGCCATGGACGAGCCGGAGCGGGCGGAGCGCGACGAGTGCCGGGTGCTGGTGCTCCAGGGCGGCGGCGCGCTCGGCGCCTACCAGGCCGGCATCGCCGAGGCGATGCAGGAGGCCGCGCTCTCGCCCGAATGGGTCGCCGGCATCTCGATCGGGGCGATCAACGCCGCGCTGATCGCCGGCAACCCGCCGGAGCGCCGGATCGAGCGGTTGCGGGCGTTCTGGGACAAGGTCTCGTCCGGCATCACCGTGTCGCCCTGGTTTCCCGGCGAGCAGGCCCGGGAAGTGTTCAACGCCTGGAGCGCCGCCTTCGGGGCGGCGGTGGGCGTGCCGGGCTTCTTCGCGCCGCGCTGGCCGCCCGCCGCCCTCTACCCGGCGGGGGCGCCGCAGGCGCTGAGCTACTACGACACCGCCCCCCTGCGGCAGACGCTGCTGGAGCTGATCGACTTCGAGCGGATCAACCGGCGCGAGACGCGGCTCAGCGTCGGCGCGGTCAACGTCCGCACCGGCAACTTCGTCTATTTCGACAACCACCGCGACCGGATCGGCCCGGAGCACGTCATGGCCTCGGGGGCGCTGCCGCCGGGCTTCCCGCCGGTGGAGATCGACGGCGAGCCGTACTGGGACGGCGGCATCGTCTCGAACACCCCGCTGCAATACGTGCTCGACGAGGAACGGGCGCGCGACCTCGCGGTGTTTCAGGTCGACCTGTTCAGCGCCCGCGGGCCGGTGCCCCGCACCCTGGCGGAAGCGGCCGAGCGCGAGAAGGACATCCGCTTCTCGAGCCGCACCCGCCTCAACACCGACGACCAGATCGAGATCCACCGCGCCAAGACCGCGTTCCGGCGCCTGTTCGACAAGCTGCCGCCGGAGCTGCGCCAGGACCCCGACGTCGCCTTCCTCGCCGAGGTCAGCCACCAGAACGCGGTCACGATCCTGCAGCTGATCTACCGCGCCAAGAACTACGAGAGCGACGCCAAGGACTACGAATTCTCGCGCGCCACCATGCTGGAGCACTGGAAGGCCGGGCGCCACGACATGCGCCGCTCCCTGCGCCACCGCCGCTGGATCGAGCGCTGCCGGCCCGACCAGGGCGTGACCGTGTTCGACCTCACCCGCGACGCGCGGGATTGAGTTTTTGAGAGGAAGGGACGCCGCATGACCCGCGACGAGATCCTGAAGGCCCCCTCGATGCCGGCCTTCAGCCCGAGCTACCCGCACGGGCCCTACCGGTTCATGCGGCGCGAATACCTCATCATCACCTACGAGACCGACCCCGATGCGCTCCGGGCCGCCCTGCCCGAGCCGCTCGAGCCGGCCCCCGGCAACCTCGCCTATTACGAGTGGATGAAGATGCCGGATTCCTCCGGCTTCGGCGATTACGAGGAGAGCGGCTCGGCCATCGTCGCGACCTGGAAGGGCGAGCCCTGCAACTACTCGGTCCAGATGTATCTCGACGACGAGCCGCCGATCACCGCCGGCCGCGAGATCTGGGGCTTTCCGAAGAAGTACGGCGTGCCCCGCCTCAAGGTGACGAAGGACACGCTCACCGGCACCCTGCATTACGACGACGAGCGGGTGGCGATGGGGACCATGACCTACAAGCATCGCAGCCTGGAGGACCGGCTCGACACGGTGCGCGCCGGCATCGGCCAGCTCAACGTCAACCTGAAGCTGATCCCGGACGTCGACGGCGGGGTGAAGGTGGCCCAGCTCGTCGGCTACCGGCTCCAGGACATCCAGGTCCACGGCGCCTGGGAGGGCGAGGCGCGGCTGCACCTCATTCCCCACGTCAATTGCCGCGTCGCCGACCTGCCGGTGCGCCGGATCGTCGGCGGACGCCACCAGATCGTGGATTTCACCCTGCCGTACGGCCACGTGCTGCACGACTATCTGGCCTGAGGAGAGACCCCACATGTCCCTGCAATCCAAGACCGCCCTCGTCACCGGCTCGACCAGCGGCATCGGCCTCGCCATCGCCAAGGCGCTGGCGGGCGCCGGCGCCAACGTGGTCCTGAACGGCTTCGGCAAGCCGGACGCCATCGAGGCGGCGCGGGCCGGCATCGAGTCCGAGTTCGGCGTCAAGGCGCATTACTCGGGCGCCGACATGACCAAGCCCGAGGAGATCGCCGCCATGGTGGCGGAGGCCGAGCGAGCCTTCGGCGCGGTCGACATCCTGGTCAACAATGCCGGCATCCAGTTCGTCTCGGCGATCGAGGAATTCCCGCTCGAGAAGTGGGACCAGATCATCGCGATCAACCTGTCCTCGGCCTTCCACACCATGCGGGCGGCGATCCCCGGCATGAAGACGAAGGGCTGGGGCCGGATCATCAACACGGCGTCGGCGCATTCCCTCGTCGCCTCGCCCTACAAGTCGGCCTACGTGGCGGCCAAGCACGGCATCGCCGGCCTGACCAAGACCGCGGCGCTCGAACTCGCCGCCCACAAGATCACGGTCAACTGCATCTCCCCGGGCTACGTCTGGACGCCGCTGGTCGAGGCCCAGATCCCCGACACCATGAAGGCCCGCGGCCTGACCAAGGAGCAGGTCATCGACGAGGTGCTGCTGAAGGCCCAGCCGACGAAGGAGTTCGTCACCGTCGAGCAGGTCGGCGCTCTCGCCGCTTTCCTGTGCACCGATGCGGCGAGCCAGATCACCGGCGCCAATCTGCCGGTGGATGGCGGCTGGACGGCGCAGTAGCGGGCGAGCGGCCGGGGACCGCGCCGTCGTGCCAGGGACCCTCGGCGGTGGTCTTGGCACCTGATAGTAATCGGATCGAGCATTATCCGACGAAGCGGATCCCGGTTCGTCGGAAGAAAATACGGTAAAATCAAAAACACAGGATAGATCCTGGCTGCAACGCCACGGCACACGACGCAGCAGGTTGTGCGACGCAGGCGAGACGGCCGAGACGTGCGCCCTCCCCCCCTCTGCGGGGGATGGTGCCCCACGGCGAGTGCGAAGCACGCGTGCTGGGGCGGGAGAGGAACAGCGCGACGTTGCCGAGTGTGGCGCCCATCACTACGGTCGCGACCTCTCCGGAAGCGGCGTCCGCTCTCCCGGCCCCTTCCGGGGGCCGCCCTCCCTCGCAACGGGGGGAGTATTTACCCTCTCGGCGGCCGCGCCTGCACCGCGTAACCTGCTGCATCGTCTACCGTTTCGCCTCGCGATCGGGCATGGATGTCGTGTAGAGATTCCCGGGACATCCTTCTCAGTCAGTCCGTCATTGAGGAACCGACGCCTCGGAACGACAGGGACGGTCGGACGCAATAATCGTCCGAATATATTATCGATCAATTTATAAAATATCCATTCCCGCGCCACCGTCGAACTTCTCTGCGTGACGTGGACAGGCCGGCTCCGCGGCAGACTGCGGCGTCACGGGCCAGCTCGCCCGATCCTCCTGCGTGTACGCCGCAATCCTGTTTGCCGCTTGCGTCGCCCCCGTGGCGATCGACTGCATACTGCCCTCGCCCCATTCACACCTCGACCGCAAGTCGACCACCGCGCGAACGACACTCTTCCGTTGCGTTACGGACTCTTAATGTTTCAGACAGGCAACCCAGATCCTGCAAGCGTATTATCACGATGTAGACGATGCGTTGATGTCGCGAAAACAAACCGACATCAACTCAAGAGGAGGCACTATCATGTTCTATCGCAAGTCTCTCGCCGCCGCCCTCGTCGCCACCACGGTCCTCGGCGGTGCCGCCTATGCGGCCGAGCAGGCGACCAAGCCCGCGGTGGTGCAGGAGACCGCGGCCCAGAAGGCGGTCGACAAGGATGTCGGCAAGCTCTCGAAGGACGGGGCCCAGGCCTTCCGTGACATGCACCTCGCCCGCATCGCCATCTTCGATGCCGATCCCTCCCAGGCCAAGAGCCTGATCGGCAAGGCGCAGGCCGCCCTGGCCAAGGCGAAGACCGACGACGCGGTGTTCACCAAGGCCGAGGCCGAGCTGAAGACCCCGGCCGAGATGGCGGTGGCGAAGGACAAGGCCGCGGCCGACAAGACCGCCGCCGCGGATACGACCGCCAAGGATGCGACCGCCAAGAGCAAGGACAAGGTCGCTTGGGTGCCGGTCGACGCCCAGATGACCCTCGGCGAGGACTTCGTGGCGACTCCCGAGAAGGCGGCAGCGGTGACCGAGGCGAACAAGAGCCTCGCCAAGGGCGACCAGAAGGGTGCGATCGAGAAGCTGAAGCTCGCCCATGTCGACGTGAACTTCGTCATGGCGGTGCTGCCCCTCGACAAGACCACCGCCGACGTGAACCAGGCGGCGACGCTGATCGGCCAGGGCAAGTACTACGAGGCGAACGCGGCCCTGAAGACCGCCGAGGACGGCATGCGCTTCGACGTGATCGACGTCATCGGCATGCCGAAGGTGGCCGTCACCGGGAGCACCAAGGCCGCCGCGCCGGCTCCCGCCCACACCGACGCCAAGCCTGCGAAGTGATGAAAGCCTGCGACACGGGCGGGTGGTGAAAGCCTGATCGGGTGGTTCCGGGACGCGAGCGCCGTCCCGGAACCACCCGATCGAGCACGTCGGATCGACGTGAGGAGGATGGCCGTGCAACCGGATGCCGCGCGATCGACCCGCATCTTGCTGGCTCTCGGGACCGGGCTGGTCCTGGCGGGGTTCGGCACGCCGGAGCCCGCCCGCGCCCGGTCCGCGGACGTCCCGGCCTTCCCGATCCGGGCGATGTGCCGGCCGGATCGCACGGCCGGATCCGGCATCGACGACCCGCAGCGCTACCGGGGCTGCCTCGCCGACGAGCGGTCGGCCCGGGCGATCCTGCGGCAGCGCTGGCGGCGCTTTCCGGCCGCCGACCGGCGGGACTGCGTGCGGGAGAACGACATCGGGGCGCCGTCCTACGTCGCCCTGCTGACCTGCCTGCAACTCTCGGACGATGCGCTGCCCGGGCAGCCGCCGCCCCTGTCCGGGTCTAAGCAGATTTCGCCGAAGTGGACACCGGTTCGGCGGCAAAAATCTGCGACACATCAATAATCTAAGCGGGCGAAGCGTTGGCCTGCCAACGCAAGTCTGCTTAGGCATTAGCGGAGCGACGACGAGGGGCGCCCGGCGACGGGCGCCCCTCGCGCCGTTCAATCGCGGTCGAGGATGTCCTTCGTCTCGACGGTGGTATCGTCCTTGAGGCGATAGACCAGCGGCACGCCGGTATGCAGCTCAAGGCCCGGGATCGTCTCGGTGGTCAGCCCGTCGAGCACCATCACCAGGGCGCGCAGCGAGTTGCCGTGGGCGGCGACCAGTACGCGCTCGCCGCGCATCACCCGGGGCAGGATTTCCCGCATCGTGTAGGGCAGCACCCGCGCCACGGTGTCCTTCAGGCTCTCGCCGCCGGGCGGGGGCACGTCGTAGGAGCGGCGCCAGACATGCACCTGCTCCTCGCCCCACTTGGCGCGGGCATCGTCCTTGTTGAGGCCCGACAGATCGCCGTAGTCGCGCTCGTTGAGGGCGGCATCGGCATGGGTCGGCAAGTCGGATTGGCCGAGCTCCTCCAGGATCAGCGCGCAGGTGCGCTGGGCCCGGGTGAGGTCCGACGTGAAGGCGACGTCGAACTGCACGCCCTTCGCCTTGAGCCGCCGCCCGGCCGCCCGCGCCTCCTCGACGCCGAGCTCGGTGAGCCCCGGGTCCTTCCAGCCCGTGAACAGGTTCTTCAGGTTCCACTCGCTCTGGCCGTGGCGCGCGAGGACGAGAAGACGCTCCATGATGCGGTTCGCTCCGTTTCGAGAAAAAGGGGTCAGAGGCCCAGCACGTCGTCCATGCCGTAGAAGCCGGGCTCGCGGGATTGCGCCCAGAGGGCGGCCTTGACGGCACCGGCGGCGAAGAGGCCGCGGTCGCTCGCCAGATGGGTGAGCTCGATGCGCTCGCCGGCCCCGGCGAAGATCACGCTGTGCTCGCCGACCACGCTGCCGCCGCGCAGGGTGGCAAAGCCGATCGTGCCGGGCTCGCGGGCGCCGGTATGGCCGTCGCGCACCGCGACCTTGCGCTGGCCGAGGGAGACGCCGCGGCCCTCCGCCGCCGCCTCGCCCAAGAGCAGCGCCGTGCCGGAGGGGGCGTCCACCTTGTGGCGGTGGTGCATCTCCAGGATCTCGATGTCGTATTCGTCGCCGAGCGTCGCCGCGACCTTGCGCACGAGGCCGGCCAGCAGGTTGACCCCGAGCGACATGTTGCCCGACTGGACGATGCGGGCGTGGAACGCCGCCGCCTTGAGCTTCGCAAGGTCGTCCGGCGACAGGCCGGTGGTGCCGACGACGTGGACGATGCGGGCCTGGGCGGCGAGTTCGGCGTAGAACACGGTCGCGGCCGGCGCGGTGAAATCGAGGACGCCGTCGGCCTCGGCGAAGGCGGGCAGCGGGTCGTCGGTGACCGGGACGCCGAGCGGCGGGAGCCCGGCGAGCACGCCTGCATCCTGGCCGAGCGCCGGCGAACCCTCGCGCTCGATCGCCCCCGACAGCGTGCAGCCCTCGGCCTCGGCGACGGCCTGGATCAGCATCCGGCCCATCCGCCCGGAGGCGCCGACGACGACGAGACGCATGGGTCACGCTCCTGATGCGGGCGGCTCCCGGCCGTCCCTTCCGGGGCCTCGTACAGGGGCGGGCGGAGGCTGCCAAGGCGTATGACCGGGATATGACTGGCCCGCGGGGATATGCGCCGGCCGGCGGATGCCCCATCTTCTCCCGCAATGCAGCATCGCGCCGGAGATCCCATGGCCTTTCGGTTCGTCCCCGGGCGCGCCTCGCGCCGTGCCGCCAGCGGCGCCGTGCGGATCCTGCGCGCCACCGCCAAGGCGAACGCCGCCGCCGCCCGCCAGACCGGCGCCCTGATGCGGCGGGGCTCGGAGGCCCTGAAGCCGGAGGAGCCGGCGCACACGCCGCCCGGGCGCTTCGTCGAGGTCGACGGGGTTCGGGTGCATTGCATCGTCAAGGGCCGGGGCCGGCCGGTGGTGCTGATCCACGGCAACGGCACGATGGCGGAGGATTTCGTCATCTGCGGGCTGGTGGAGCAGCTGGCCAAATCCTACCGGGTCATCGCGATCGACCGGCCGGGCTTCGGCCATACCGAGCGGCCGCGGCACTGGGTCTGGAGCGCCGCCGCGCAGGCGCGGCTGATCGCGCATACGCTCGCGGCGCTCAAGGCCGAGCGTCCGGTGGTCGTCGGCCATTCCTGGGGCACCATCGTGGCGCTGGCGCTCGCGACCGGCGGGGATCTCGACCTGCGCGGGCTGGTGCTGCTCTCCGGCTACTACTATCCGGGCCGGCGGGCCGACGTGGCGCTGATCGCGCCGCTCGCGGTGCCGGGCCTCGGCGACGCCGCCCGCGCCCTGGTGCCGGGGGCGGTCGGGCGGGCGCTGGCGCCCCAGGTCTTCCGCCACGTCTTCAAGCCGCAAGCCGTGCCGGACCGCTTCACCGCGCGCTTTCCCGTGGCGCTCTCGCTGTCGGCCACGCAGGCGCGGGCGAGCGCGGAGGACACCGCCGGCATGAACGGCGCGGTCGCCCTGCTGCAGCCGCGCTACGCCTCCTTGCGCCTGCCCGTCGCGATCCTGTCCGGGGATGCGGACGCGGTCGTCGATGCGGACGAGCAGTCGCGCCGGCTGCACGCGGAGGTGGCGGGCAGCACCCTGACCCTGCTGCCGGGCCAGGGCCACATGATCCACTATGCGGCCAGGGCCCGGATCGTGCGGGCCGTCGACGCCCAGATGGCGCTCACGGGACGGACCCTGGCCTGGCGTTCGCGATGAGCGGACCCAGCACGTCGGTGACGCCGGTCAGCGTGATCTGGGTGCCGACGCACAGCAGCAGGAAGGCGGCGAGCCGCCCGAGCACCCGGGCCCGGGCGTGGCCGAGCCGCTCGACCAGCCGGTCGGCGGAGGCGTAGGCGAGCAGCACCATCAGGGCGATGACCAGGGAGGCGGCGGACGCTCCGGCGAGATAGGCGATCCGGTCGACGCCGGCCTCGGGCCGGCCGGCGCCGAGCGCGATCGCCACCGCGATGGTGCCGGGCCCGGTGGTGAAGGGCAGCGTCAGGGGGAAGAACGCCACCTCGGCCAAAGCGGCGGGCTCCGGATGCGCCTCGCTGCCCTGGACCGGCTCGGCCTGGGCGGTCTTGCGCGCCTCGCGCTGCTCGGGCGCGGCGAGCAGGTTCCAGGCCTGGGCCGCCACCACGAGCCCGCCGGCGATGCGCAGCGCCGAGAGCGAGATGCCGAAGAAGCTGAGCACCGAGGCCCCGGCCCAGAGCGAGACCAGCATCACGGCGGCGGCGTAGACGCCGATGCGCCGCGACAGCCAGGTGCGATCGGCATGGCTGCGCCCGGCCGTCACCTGCGCGAAGATCAGCGCGGCGCCGGGCGGGTTGACGATCGAGAACAGGGCCGAGAAGGCCAGGAGGAAGCTTTGCAGCGCGGCATCCGCGCCCGGGAACGGCATCGGGATCAGGCTCCTCCCGGCACGGGGGCGGGCACCGGCACCAGGACCCGGGCGCCGAGCCGCGCGGCCTTGCGGGCATGGACCGCCACCGGGCGGTGGAGCTGCTTGCCGGCCTCGACGACGTGCAGGCCGGCGAAGGGCAGCGACAGGCCGGTCCCGACCCGCTCCCAGGCGCTGGCGGTGCGGAGCGTCAGCCAGCCCTCCACCGGCGGCACGTAGAGGGTCTCGGCCCAGTCCTCGGGGGCGAAGAGGGTCTCGCGCATCAGCCGGCCGAGCTGCGAGCGGCTGTAGGGCTGGCCGTGGCCGAAGGGCGTGGCGTCGCGGCGCGCCCACAGGCCGCGGCGGTTGGGCACCGCCATGATCAGCCGGCCGCCGGGCGTGAGGACGCGCCAGACCTCCTGCATCAGCTCGGCCGGGCTCTCCACCGCCTCGACGGCGTGGATCAGCAGCACCCGGTCCACGGCGGCGTCGGGCAGCGGCATCATGGTCGGATCGACGAGGCACGAGGCCGAGCGGCCGGAGACCGGCCAGTTCGTCACGCCTTGCGTCGCCGGCATGAAGGCCAGCGTCCGCTCGGCGGCGTGGCGCACCGGGCCGAGATACGGCACCGCGTAGCCGAGGCCCATCACCCGGAGCCCCGAGACCGAGCCGAGCATGCGGTGGACGGAGCGGCCGACGAGCCGCTGCGCCACCTCCCCGAGGGGGCTGGCGTAGAAGGCGCGCAGTTCGGTGACGTCGAGGCTCATCGGTTCTCGCGACGTGCGGCGGGGGGCGCCGTCGGGGCCATCAATGGGGAGTGGCCCAGCCCGCGGCAAGGCGTCAACCCGCCGGCCGCCCGCGCGCTCCCCGCTATTCGCCGGAACCGCCTCACCCGGCGGCGCGCCCGCCCTATCTTCCGCTCGCAGAGACGCCGAGGATTCCCGCCATGCCCGAGACCCGTCCCCAGATCCGCACCTTCCCGTGCCGGAGCGACAATATCGGCGTGCTGATGCGCGATCCGGCGACCGGCGCCTGCGCGGCGATCGACGTGCCGGAGGCGGCGGCCGTACTGCGCGCCCTCGACGAGACCGGCTGGACGCTCACCGACATCCTGGTCACCCACCGCCACGGCGACCACGTCGAGGGCATCCCGGAGGTGAAGGCCCGCACGAGGGCGCGGGTCACGGCGCCGGCCAGATCCAGCAGCGCCGTGCCGCAGGTCGACGCCACGGTGCGGGAGGGCGACGTGGTGACGGTGGGCTCGCTCGCGGCCGCCGTCTGGGAGACCCCGGGGCATTGCGACGACCACGTCACCTACTGGTTCGAGGAGGCCGGCATCGCGTTCGCGGGCGACACCCTGTTCACCCTCGGCTGCGGCCGGGTGCTGGAAGGCCCGCCCCAGGTGCTGTGGCGCTCGCTCGCGCGCTTCCTGCCCCTCCCCGACGAGACCGTGATCTATTCCGGCCACGACTACGTGCTGTCGAACGCCCGCTTCGCGCTGGCCGCCGAGCCGGAGAACCGCAACCTGAAGGACCGGGCGGCGCTCGCGGAGAAAGCCAAGGCGGAAGGCCGCGTCCTGGTGCCGACGACGCTGGCTGAGGAGAAGGCCACCAACCCGTTCCTGCGCGCCACCGAGCCGGCGCTCGCCCGCGCGGTCGGCCTGGAGCCCGGCGCCGACCCGGCGGCGGTGTTCACGGCGCTCCGCGAGTGGAAGAACCGGTTCTGACGACGATGCAGACTTTGACCGCCGCCGAGGTCGTGCGCCTCCTCGACCTCAAGCCCCACCCGGAGGGCGGGCATTACCGCGAGACCTTCCGGGACCCGCGCGAGATCGACGGCCGCTCCGTCTCGACCGCGATCTACTACCTTCTCGACATCGGCGAGACTTCGGAATGGCACCGGGTCGACGCGGCCGAGATCTGGCTGTGGCATGCCGGGGCGCCGATGGTGATCACGACGAGCCCCAACGGCCACGACGCCGAGGCCCGCCATCTCGGCCCCGACCTCGCCCGGGGCCACCGCCCGCAGGTCGTGGTCCCGGCCGGCCACTGGCAGACCGCCACCAGCCTCGGTGCCTGGACCCTGGTGAGCTGCACCGTGGCGCCGGGCTTCCGGTTCGAGGGTTTCGAGATGGCGCCGCCGGACTGGCGGCCGATGCCGCGGGGGTAGCGGCGGAGCTGCGGGAGCTGGGCTGGAGATCTGTCCGCATGACGACCGGAGGGCGCGGCCGGAAGTGGCTGACCACGCTTGTGCTCATGGCTGCCATCGTCGTGGCGGCCGGATACGCCTCCACCGTCGTGCTGGACGCCCTCAACCTGCATATCAGCCGCTGTTCGGATCAGTCGGCACCAGAATACATCGCCGACCGAGCCGAGCGAGCCCATTCCTGCGGCCGGGAATAGGGCTCCGTTCAAAGCCCTTCACCCTTCCGGCGGCGCCGCACGGCCGTCACCGCCCCGGGTCGCCACCAGGGCACCGGCCACGATGAGCCCGCAGGCCAGCGCCAGCGACCAGGTCGCCGGGGCGTAGCCGGCCGCGACCAAGATCAGCGTCGAGAGAACGGGCGCGGCATAGGAGCCGACGCCGAGGAGGCGGATGTCGCCGCGCTTCACGCCGATGTCCCAGAGGTAGAACGCCGCCCCGACCGGCCCGAGGCCCAGAGCCGCCACCGCCACCCATTGCGCCGCGCCCTCAGGCCACACCGTGCGCTCGAAAGCGAGGTGGCAGATCAGGCTCAGGGCCGCGGTGGCGAGGCAGAATCCCGCCACCGCGTCGGTCGGCACCGCGCCGACCCGGCGCGACAGCACCGAGTAGCCCGACCACAGGAAGGCGCAGGCGAGCGCGGCGAGGTAGCCCGGCAGGGCGGCGGCCTCGAAGGAGAGCGAGCCGCGGCCGAGAAACAGCGTCACCACGCCGGCAAGCCCGAGGAGCGCCCCGGCGAGGTGGGCCGCGCGCAGGCCGCCCTCCCCCGGCAGGAGCGCGGAAAACAGAACGATGAGGAGCGGCCAGAGGTAGCTGATGAGCCCGGCCTCCGCCGGCGGGGCGAGGCGGAGCGCGGCGAAGTAGAGCGCGTGGTAGCCGAACAGCCCGACGATCCCGAGGGCCCACACCGAGGGCGGCTGGCGCAGGGCCGCGAGCCCCGAGGGCCGCACGATCCAGCTGGCACAGCCGAGGAGCCCGCCGACCAGGAAGGTCATCGCGGCGAGCTGGAACGGCGGCACCGCGCCCGAGGCCGCGGTGAAGAGCGCGAGCAGCGACCAGAGCAGGATGGCGCCGGAACCGATCAGGGTGGCGGTGCGGGTCGTCATGGGCGGACTCGTCGGCGGGATCATGCCGCAGGGGAAGGCGGGGGACAGTCCTATCACACCGGGCCCGCCGGCTCAGCGAGAAACAGCCGGCCTGCCGGCCGATTCGAAAACCCGCTATGACATTCGTCCCAGCGGAGGAACCATCCCCTGATCGAACTCGCCCCCGGCCTGATCCACGTCCCGGGCTACCTGGATGCCGACGCGCAGGCCGCGCTCGCCGCGGAACTGGCGGAGGTTTTACGCGAGGCCCCAGCCTTCACGCCGACGATGCCGCGCACCGGGAAACCGTTCTCGGTCAGGATGACGAATTGCGGCCCTCTCGGCTGGGTTTCCGACCGGGCGGGCTACCGCTACCAGGCGACACACCCGGAGACCGGACGGCCCTGGCCGGCGATGCCGGCGGCGGTGCTGCGGGCCTGGGCCGCCCTCGCCGGCTGCCCGGCCGAGCCCGAGGCCTGCCTCGTCAACCTCTACGCCCCCGGCACCCGGATGGGGCTGCACCAGGACCGGGACGAGGCCGAGTTCGCCGCCCCCGTCCTGTCGCTGTCGCTCGGCGCGACGGCCCTGTTTCGCTACGGCGGCACCGCGCGCTCCGACCCGACCCGCTCGGTGCGTCTCGCCTCCGGTGACGCGATGGTGATCGGCGGGCCCTCGCGCCTGATCTTCCACGGCGTCGACCGTATCCTGAGCCCCGCCAGCGACCTTCTCTCTCCCGCGCCGGGGCCGATCCTCCCCGATTCGGTGCCGGCGGGCGGGCGGCTCAACCTGACCTTGCGGCGCGTCTCGGCGATCCGCCGCGCTTGACAGAGCGGCGCGCGCGGCAGAGGCATCCGCGCTCGAACCTCCCGTGCGGCCCGCTCCCGGACCGCGCCCTCTCCCGAGCGCCGCCCGATCCCGGGCGGTCGCCCCCGCGAACCCAGAGACGAGTCTGATGTCGACGAGTCCCCTGTCGCTGCGCAGCCTGGCGCTCCTCACCGGCCTGATCGGCCTGCCGGCCGGGGCCTTCGCGGCCGACCCGGTCTATCCGCCCGGCTCGCGCTTCGGCTTCGAGCCGGCGAAGGAGATGGTGGTGTCGCGCCGCTTCACGGGCTTCGAGCGGCAGAGCGGCGGCGCCACGGTCTCGGTGGTCGAGCTGCCGGCGCAGGCCTACAAGGATCTCGCCACCAACTTCACCGACGAGAATCTGAAGAGCCAGGGCCTCGTGGTGAAGACCCGCGAGACGCTCAAGCTCGCCGACGGGCGCGAGGGAATGCTGGTCACCGGCGAGCAGCCGATCGAGCAGCCCGCGGGCGCGCCGGCCCTGCACAAATGGGTCTTCCTCGTCGCCGACCCGACCGTGACCGGCATCGTCATCGGCCAGACCCTGCCGGGCGCCGAGAGCGACGAGGCGATGCGCGCCATGCTGACGAGCGTGCGGGTCCGCCCGGCCCTGACCATCGACCAGCAGGTCGCGGCCCTGCCCTTCCGGGTCACCGACACGGCGGGCTTCCGGCCGGTGCGGGTGCTCGGCGGCAATTCGGTGCTCTACACCGTCGGGCCGAAGGACCAGATGACCAACCTCGACCAGCCGATCCTGGTGCTGGCCGAGGCGGTGCAGCCGGCTCCGTCCACCGACCAGCGCGACGCCTTCGCGAAGGCCGCGCTGTACTCGAACCAGACGATGAAGGACTTCGCGATCGAGCGCTCGCAGAGCTACCGCCAGAACGGCGCCGACTGGCACGAGATCGTGGCGCGGGCCGTCGATATCCCGTCCGGCACGCCGGTGGTGGTCTCCCAGACCATCCGCTTCCAGCCCGACGGCTATTTCCGCGCCGTCGGCGTGGTGCGCGCCCAGGACCGCGAGACGATGCTGCCGCGCTTCCGCAAGGTGGTGGACACCATCGCGTTCTGAGCCGGTCCCGGGGGCCGGCCCCCCGGGGTTTTCTTCGGCCTCCCCGTCACGCCGCGCGGGCGGGGGGACTGCGGACCGGGGCCGCCCCGGCGACGAAGTAGGGCGCCTCGCTGCGCGGCAGCGGCGCCCGGCCGCGGATCCGGTCGGCGATCTTCTCGGCCATCATGATCGTCGGCGCATTGAGGTTGCCGGTCACGATCAGCGGCATGATCGAGGCGTCGACGACCCGCAGGCCCTGGAGGCCGTGGACCCGGCCCTCCCCGTCCACCACCGCCATCGCGTCCTCGCCCATCTTGCACGAGCAGGAGGGGTGGTAGGCGGTCTCGGCGTGCTCGCGCACGAAGGCGTCGAGCTCCGCGTCGGTCCGTCGCGCCGGCCCGGGGCTGATCTCGCGGCCGCGATAGGGGTCGAGTGCCGGCTGGGCGATGATCTCGCGGGTGAGGCGGATCGCGTCGCGGAACTCGCGCCAATCCTGCTCCGTCGCCATGTAGTTGAACAGGATGCTCGGATGCTGGCGCGGGTCGCGGGAGGTCAGGCGGATGCGGCCGCGGCTCGGCGAGCGCATCGAGCCGACATGGGCCTGGAAGCCGTGCGCCTTGATCGGGTTGCTGCCGTTGTAGCTGATCGCCAGCGGCAGGAAGTGGTATTGCAGGTTGGGCCAGGCGAAGTCCGGGCTCGAGCGAATGAAGCCGCCGGCCTCGAACTGGTTGCTGGCGCCGATCCCGGTGCCGAGAAACAGCCACTGCGCGCCGATGGCCGGCTGGTTCCAGGGCCGCAGGGCGGGAGCGAGGGAGACCGGCTTCGTGCATTCGTACTGCACGTAGATCTCGAGGTGGTCCTGGAGGTTCTCGCCGACGCCCGGCAGGTCGAGCACCACCGGCACGTCGAGGCCGCGCAGGAGGTCCGCCGGGCCGACGCCCGAGCGCTGGAGGAGCTGGGGCGAGGCGATGGCGCCGGAGCAGACCAGCACCTCGCGGCGCGCCCGCGCCTCGGCCGGCCGCCCGCCCTTCAGGTAGGCGACGCCGCTCGCGCGCCGGCCCTCGAACAGGATCCGGTCGGTGAGCGCCCCGGTGACGATGGTCAGGTTCGGGCGCGCCCGCGCCTGGTCGAGGTAGCCCCGGGCCGTGCTGGAGCGGCGCCCCTTCGGGGTCACGCTCCGGTCCATCGGCCCGAAGCCCTCCTGCTGGTAGCCGTTGAGGTCGGGGGTGCGCGGGAAGCCGGCCTGCACCCCGGCTTCCACCATGGCGGCGAAGAGCGGGTTGCTGCCCGGCTTGGCGGTCGTCACGCTCAGGGGACCGTCGCCGCCGTGATAGGGGTCGGGCCCGATGTCGCGGCTCTCCGCCTTGCGGAAATACGGCAGGCATTCGTCGTAGGACCAGCCCGAGAGGCCCGGCAGCTGGGCCCAGCCGTCGTAGTCGAGGGCGTTGCCGCGGATGTAGCACATGCCGTTGATGAGCGAGGAACCGCCGAGCCCCTTGCCGCGGCCGCATTCCATCCGCCGCCCGTTCATGTGGGGCTCGGGATCGGTGAGATAGGCCCAGTTGTAGCGCCGGCCCTGGAGCGGGTAGGCGAGCGCCGCCGGCATCTGGGTGCGGAAGTCGAGTCGGTAATCCGGGCCGCCGGCCTCCAGCAGCAGCACCGTCGTGTCCCGGTCCTCGGTGAGCCGCGTGGCGAGCACGTTGCCGGCGGAGCCGGCGCCGACGATGATGAAGTCGTACTCGGGTGCGTCTGTCTGCGGCATGGTCTCGGATCCGGTCTCGGGGGACGGGCGGCGCGGGTCGGTCGCGGGGACCGGGACGCCGCGCCGCAGCGGCGGGTCGGTGTCGGTTCCTGCGTCAGAACACGGGGGCGAAATCGCCGAGCTCGACCTGGATCGACTTCGTGCGGGTGAAGCGCTCGAGCGATTCGAGGCCGTTCTCGCGGCCGAGGCCCGATTGCTTGTTGCCGCCGACCGGCATCTCGGGGGGCGACTCGCCCCAGGTGTTGATCCAGCAGATGCCCGCCTCGAGCCCGTGGACGATCCGGTGGGCGCGGACGAGGTCGCGGGTGACGACGCCGGCGGCAAGGCCGTACGAGGTGGCGTTGGCCCGGACGAGCACCTCGGCCTCGGTCTCGTAGGCGAGCAGGCACATCACCGGTCCGAAGATCTCCTCGCGCACGATCTCCATGTCGTCGCGGCACTCGGCGAACACGGTCGGCGCCACGTAGGCGCCGGCCGCGAGGGCGCCCTCCGGCGCGTGGCCGCCGACGAGGAGCCGGGCGCCCTGCTCGACGCCCGAGCGGATGAAGCCCAGGACCTTGTCGCGGTGGGCGTGACTCGCCAACGGCCCGAAATTCGTCGCCTCGTCGAGCGGGTCGCCCATGCGGATGCGCGCCACGCGCGCCAGCACCCGCGCGGCGAAAGGCTCCATGAGGTGCGCGGGCACGAAGACCCGGGTGCCGTTGGTGCAGACCTGGCCCGAGCTGAAGAAGTTCGCCGCCATCGCGATATCGGCGGCGCGGTCGAGGTCGGCGTCGTCGAGGACGATGAGCGGCGACTTGCCGCCGAGTTCCAGCGTCACGTCCTTGAGGGTCGAGCGGGCGGCGCCCGCCATCACCTTGGAGCCGGTGGCGGTGCCGCCGGTGAACGACACCTTGGCGATCGCCGGATGCTCGGTGAGCCAGGTTCCGATCTCGGTGCCCAGGCCCGGCAGGACGCTGAACACGCCCGCCGGCAGGCCGGCCTCGGCGTAGATCTCGGCGAGCGAGAAGGCGGTGAGCGACGTCACCTCGCTCGGCTTGAACAGCATCGCGTTGCCGGCCGCGAGGGCCGGTGCCGACTTCCAGAGCGCGATCTGGATCGGGTAGTTCCAGGCGCCGATGCCGGCGACGAGGCCGAGCGGCTCGCGGCGCGTATAGGCGAAGGAGGTCTCCCGCAGGGGGATCTGGCGCCCCTCGATCGCGGCGGCGAGGCCGGCATAGTATTCGAGCACGTCGGCGCCGGTGACGATGTCGACGCTGCGCGTCTCGGCGATCGGCTTGCCGGTATCGCGGGTCTCGATCTGGGCGATCTCGTCGTTGTGCGCACGCAACAGGGCGACCGCCCGCATCAGCACCCGGCCGCGCTCGCGCGCCGGGGTGGCGGCCCAGACCGCCTGGCCGGCCCGCGCGGCCTCGATGGCGGCCTCCAGGTCCTCGCGGGTCGTGTGCTCGATCTCGGCCAGCACGCTGCCGTCGGCCGGGTTGATGGCGCGGAAGCTGCGCCGCCCGGCCTCGGCGGCGGGGCGCCCGGCGATGAAGGGACGATGGATCGGAACGGACGACATGGTGGGCGACCTCGGCGGAGGTGGGATGTCGGGACGGCGCGCCGAAACGCGCTCGCGCTGGGGCACCGCGCCGGGGGCGGCGCCGGTGCGGGACGGCGCTCAGGGGTGCTGGAGCAGCCCGCGATAGATCTCGGTGTGGTCGCACAGGCCGGCCAGGCGCCCGAGATCGTCCACGAACACGATCGGGTAGGGCGAGCGCAGGCGCAGGTCGATCGCGGCTCGCAGCGGCAGGTCCACGGGGGCGACCACGAGGCCGGCCGAATTGCCGGCGCCGCTGCCGTCGACGTGGCCGAGGGGCATCTCGCGCCCGCGGACCTGGGCCGAGACCGGGCGCTCGGACCGATCGACGCGCAGGCGCACCTCGCCGCTTCCGTCGAGCAGAACGGCGTCGCCGTCCCGGCGCAGGGCTGCGGCGGGCGTCATCACCGAGCCGCTGTCGAACACCTCGAGGGGGTTCATGTGCTTGACGAACTCGGCCACGTAGGCGTTGGCCGGGCGCAGCACGATGTCCGAGGGCGTGCCGTACTGGACGACGTGGCCGCCCTCCATGATCGCGATGCGGTTGCCGAGCTTCAGGGCCTCCGACAGGTCGTGGCTGACGAACACGATGGTCTTGTTGAGCCGGCGCTGCAGCTCCAGGAGGTCGTCCTGCAGCTTGTCGCGGATCAGCGGGTCGAGCGCCGAGAACGGCTCGTCCATGAGCAGGATGTCGGCGTCGGTGGCGAAGGCCCGGGCGAGGCCGACGCGCTGCTGCATGCCGCCCGACAGCTCCTGGACCATCTTGTCGGCCCAGGCGTCGAGCCCGACCATCGCGAGCTTCTCGTCGACGACGCGGTTGCGCTCCGCGGCGGGCACGCCGCGCAGTTCGAGCCCGAACCCGACATTGTCGCGCACGCTGCGCCAGGGCAGCAGGCCGAATTGCTGGAAGACCATCGACACGGTGTTGAGCCGCACGTCGCGCAGGGTCGCGCTCCGACAGCGGGTGACGTCGACCGGCTCGCCGCGGTGACGCACCAGCACCGCGCCGCGCGCGACCTTGTTCAGCCCGTTGATCGCCCGCAGCACGGTGGACTTGCCGGACCCCGACAGGCCCATCAGGACGCAGATCTCGCCGGGACGCACGTCGAGGTTGACCTTGAACGTGCCCATCAGCACGTCGGTGCGCCGGCGGATCTCGTCGCGGGACTTGCCCTCGTCGGAGAGCGCGAGCGCGGCCTTGACGTTGCGCCCGAAGGCGATGTCGACGTCGCGCAGCGCGACGGCGCTCTCCCGCGCGACGTCCTGCGGCGCGGCGCCGGTGGGGGCCGCCGCCGGGACGGCGGCGGCCGAGAGGGTGCGCATGTCCTGGTCGACAACGGTCATCGGGCAGCCTTCCGTTTGCGTGGCGCCGGACGCTTGCACACCCGGTCGAGGATGACGGCGAGGACCACGATGGCGAGCCCGGCCTCGAAGCCCATCGCGATGTTGACGGTGTTGAGGGCCCGTACGACCGGCTTGCCGAGGCCGTCGGCGCCGACCAGCGCGGCGATGACCACCATCGACAGGCTCAGCATGATGCACTGGGTGATGCCGGCGAGGATGGTCGGCATCGCGCTCGGAAGCTCCACCTTGAACAGCATTTGCGTCCGGGTGGCGCCGTAGGCGAGGGCCGCCTCGCGCAGGCTCGGGGGCACCGAGGCGATGCCGAGCTGGGTCAGGCGGATCGGCGCCGGCAGCGCGAAGATCACCGTCGAGATGATGCCCGGCACCGTGCCGAGGCCGAACAGGACCAGGGTCGGGATCAGGTAGACGAAGGTCGGGATCGTCTGCATCAGGTCGAGCAGCGGCCGGATCGCCTCGTAGAACATCGGCCGGTGCGCCCCCATGATCCCGATCGGCACGCCGATCAGCACGCAGACCGCCGTCGACCAGATCACCAGGGACAGGGTCTCGATCGTGGCCTCCCAGTAGCCGAGATTCACGACGAGCAGCAGCGAGGCGACGATGAACAGGGCGAGGCCGATCGAGCGGTGCAGCAGGTAGGCCCCGAGGGCGAACAGCCCGATCAGCAGCAGCGGCGGCACGGCGGTGAGCCCGTCGGTCAGTCCCTGCACCATCGCGCTCAGGACCGTCGAGACGAAATCGAAGAACGGCTGCGCGTGCGTGTTCAGGAAGTCGACGCAGACCTTGAGCCAGATGCCGAGCGAGATTTTGTGGCTGACGATCCAGTCGTACATGGGGGGCCTGCCCGCTTCGTGGGATGACGGGGGCCCGCCGGGCACCGCCGGCAGGCTCGGGGGCGCGGCGGAGGACGACGCCCCCGCCGCAGGGCGTCAGTTGAGCCCGAGGCTCGCGCGGACCGCCGGCAGGGCGGGCTTGCCGTCGAGGGTCTCGACGCCGTCGAGCCAGTGCGCCCAGGTCTTCGGATTGGCCTTCAGCCAGGCGTCGGCGGCCTTCTCGGCGGGCAACCCGTCGAACAGGATCGAGCCCATCACCACGTTCTCGGTCGGCAGGTCGAAGGTCAGATTCTTGAAGAACTTGTAGAGGTTCGGGCACTGCTCGCCGTAGCCGGCGCGCAGGTTGGTGAAGATCTCGGCCCCGCCGTAGTTCGGGCCGAAGGTGTCGTCGCCGCCCGACAGGTAGCGCATCTTGAACTTGGTGTTCATCGGGTGGGGCTCCCAGCCGAGGAACAGGATCGGTTCCTTGCGCTGGACGGCCCGCTCGACCTGGGCGAGCATGCCCTGCTCGCTCGATTCGACGAGATCGAAGCTGCCCAGCCCGTACTTGTTGTCCTTGATGATCCCGAGGATCGTCCGGTTGCCGTCGTTGCCCGGCTCGATCCCGTAGATCTTGCCCTTGAGCTGGCGCTTGAATTTCTGGATATCGTCGAAGCTCTTGAGACCCTGGTCGTACAGGTACTCGGGCACCGCGAAGGTGTATTTGGCGCCGGTCAGGTTCGGCCCGAGCACCTCGATCTCCTTCTTGTCGAGGTAGGGCTTCCGGTCGGCCTCCATCGTCGGCATCCAGTTGCCGAGGAACACGTCGATGTTCTTGGCACCGAGCGACGCATAGGTCACAGGGACCGAGAGGATCTGGCTCTTGGGCGCGTAACCCATGCCGGTCAGCACCCGGGAGGCGAGTGCCGTCGTCGCCGTGATGTCGGTCCAGCCGACATCGGCGAAGCGCACCGCCTTGCAGGAAGCCGGATCGGCCGCCGCCGCCGGCGTGGCCAACAATGACGCGCCCAGGAGCGCACGAGCCAGGACAGTTCGCATGACACCTCCCACCACACCCAGGCCGCGCCACCCGTCGGCCGAACCCGTTGAACACCCATTCAATACACAGACTGGCGTAAAGTCACGCAAATTTTTTCAACAATCCATGCTGCTTTGCGCGCCGTTCGCGCCGGATATTGTGCGTCGCAGCACGTTGATCGAAGTCCATGGGGGTATAGGGCCGGTACGGTCGGCGGGGCGACCCGGCGGACCGGCCTTGCCGTCGAGAATGCTTTGAATGATCATTCAACCGGCTGACGGCGGTGTGGCCACCCACGGGGCGAGGGGCGGATGAATCGACAGGAGACCCTGCAGAGCTTCGAGGCGGTCCGGCGCCGCCACCTCATCGAGGCGACGATCGAGACCCTGGCGGAGGTCGGCTTCAAGGCCGCCTCGCTGAGCGAGATCGCGCGGCGGGCCAACGTCTCGACCGGCCTCTTCGCCCACTACTTCGGCGACAAGGACGGGTTGCTCGAGGCGACGCTGCGCTTCATGGCCGCCCGCCTCGCCCGGGCCACGGCGGCACGGCTGGCGGAGGCCGCAACCCGGCGCGACCGGCTGTTCGCGGTCGGCGACGCGGCGCTCGCCGACGAGGAGTTCGACCGGCGCACCAGCGCCGTCTGGCTCGCCTTCTGGGGCCAGATCACGCATTCGAGGCGCTTCCAGCGGGTGCAGCACGTCTACCAGCGGCGCATGGTCACCAACCTGAGCCACGCCCTGCGCGGCCTGGTGCCGGAGGATTGCGTGGCGACCTACGCGACGATGATCTCGGCGATGATCGACGGACTCTGGCTGCGCTCCCACGTCGCCGCGGGCGGCGACGGAAGCGACGGCGACGCCGCGCAGGCGCGCCGCACGGTGCACGCCCTCATCGACGGCCTGCTGGCCGGCGCCTCGCCGCGGCCCGAGGCGGCGGCGCCGTCGATCCGGGTCTCCCGCCCCGCGGACGCCGCGCCCCCCATCCGCCACCTCAGCCCCGCGACCGGGGAGGAGATGGCGTGCTTCTCCCCGGCGCGCGCGGCCGAGATCGACCGCGCGGTCGAGGACGCGGTACGGAGCCTTGCCGCCTGGAAGGCCCTCGGCGCGCCCGGCCGGGGACGGGTCCTGCGGCGTTGCGCCGAGAGATTGCGGGCGGAGGGCGCGGACCTCGCCCGCCTCGAGAGCCGCGAGACGGGCCGTCCGCTCCGCCACACCGCGGGCCCCGACCTCGCCGACGCGCTGACCCTGCTGGAGCGGGCGGCCGCCCTCGCCGAGGGGAGCGCGACGACCTGGACCGATCTCGGCGAGGGCCGGGTCGCCCGCCTGCGGCGCGGTCCCGCGGGCGTGGTCGGCGCCGTCCTGCACTGGAGCGCGCCGGTGCTCGGCCTGTGCGCGCGGGCCGGCGCGCTCGCCCGCGGCAACGCCCTCGTCGTCTGCGCCGATGTTCGCGCCACGCGCACGCTCGCCCGCCTCGCCGCGCTCCTCGTCGGCGCGGGCTTTCCCGAGGGCGTGCTCACGGTCCTGCCGGGCGATGCCGAGAGCGCGGAACTCCTGCGCGCCCATCCGGGCCTTCTCGGAGAGCGGGACGTGGCGGGCGGCCTCGATCTCGGCGCCGGGATCGGGGCCCGCAAGGCCGGCACGATCGTGCTGCCGGGGGCCGATCCCGCCCGCGTCGCCGCGGCGATCCTCGCCGGCGGCCGGAGCTGGACCGGATCCTCCTTCGCGAGCCAGTCGCGCCTCTACGTCCAGACCGAGGCGCTGCCGGGCCTCCTGGACGCCCTGCAGGCCGGGGCGGCCGGCCTGCACCCCGGCGACCCGCTCGACATGGCGACCGCGATCGGACCCCTGGTGTCGCCGGAGCACCGGGCCGGCCTCGAGGCGGCCCTCGACGCCGACCTGGCGGCCGGTGCGAGGCTGGCGACCGCCGGGCCTGCCGGCTCGGGCTGGCCCGCCGTCCTGGTGCTCGATCGCTGCACGGAGGAGATGCGGCTCGTGCGCGGCCACGCCTTCGCGGCCGTCGTGGCACCGATCCCCTTCGACGACGAGCGCGGGCTTGCCGCCCGCCTCGCACGGGGACAGGGGATGGACGGCCCGACGGCGTTCGGCCTCTTCTGCGGCGATCCCGGACGGGCCTGGCGCCTCGCCGATGCCCTCGACGCGGATCTCTGCGTGATCAACGACGACGCGCCGCACCGGGACGGCCGGGGCGCGGCGGCCATCGACCCGCCGGCCGCGGGACGGGAACAAGATCGTGCGATGCGCGTTATCGGCCCTGGCCCCGGCAACGTGGAATGAACCCAGCCGGGGCGCCGCGATGCCGCGACGAGGACGATACCGCCCCCGCGCGAGGTGATGGACTGGCCGCTCCGGGCGTTTTTCCGACGCCGGCCTGTCGAAAGGCCGCCTCGGACGGGCGCCCAGCGTCGAATACCGAATAACCCATTTAACTTTGCGTTATTTGACTTTATTTACTGACGTAATGAACGGCGTATAGCAACACATCAGATATTTTAACCTTGTTCTAATTAAGAAACCCGACGAAAATTCGACTTCGATACCATCCCCGATTCCGATTGTGGCAGGATTACATCATCTTGCCGTACGTCAATCTTAATCCGGGTTGAACGCGTGACAGGATGCCGCTGCTGCGGAACAAATGAAGTGCTCAGGGTGCGTTCTTTGGTGCAGACAAAGAGCCGCGGAGCCAAACACCACGCCAGTCCCTGCGCGCCGACCCCGCGCGAACGCTGTGCTGTTTTCCTCCAGCATCTGGACAATCCGATGTCGATTCGCCTCGCGCTGCTGTCCCTTTCCCTTACCCTGACCCTTCCGACCCTGGGGCATGCGGCCGACGCGCCGGTGCCGAAGCAGGCCCCGGCGGTGGTGCCGACGCTGCCGGCGGTGGACCCGCAGATGGTCTCTGCGGCCTTCGGCTTCCGCTTCGTGTCGGACTACAACTCGCGCGGCATCTCGCAGACCAACCGCCATCCCGGCGCACAGGGCTACCTCGAGTTCCAGATGCTCGACGGGCTGTTCTACACCGGCATTTCGGGCGAGCAGGTCGACCTGCCGAACCGGCCCTCGATGGAGATGGATTTCTCCGCCGGCATCCGGCCGACCTTCGGCGCCTGGTCGTTCGATCTGGGCTACGTGTTCTACAACTACCCCGGCGAGCGCGCCCTGATCGGCCCCGACGGCACGATCTACACCGCCAACAACGCCGATTACTACGAGTTCGTCGGCAAGGCCGCGTACGCGGTGAACGATGCCCTGACGCTCGGCGTCAACGTCTACCATGCACCGAGCTACTTCGGAACGCACGCCCCGGGCACCTACGTCTCCGGCATCGCCAAGTACACGATCCCCGAGGGCACCTTCGGCATGCTGCCGAGCGGCCTCCTGCTGTCGGCCGAGGTCGGCCAGTACTTCCTGGGCACGACGAAGGCCTCCTTCGGCGTGTTCAAGCTGCCCGACTACACCTATGGCAACGTCGGCATCGCCTACACCTACAAGAACTTCACCGTCGACCTGCGCTACCACAACACCAGCCTGACGAAGAGCGAGTGCGGCCTGCTCACCGCCGATCCGCGCAGCATCTTCAACGGCACGTTCCGCTCCAACTGGTGCGGCCAGGCGGTGGTCGCGACGGTGTCGGTCGACGTCACCTCGAAGGATCCGGGCATCTTCTCCGGCCAGGAGACCCTGGCCCCGTCGGTGCCGGCGCGCACCAGCGACGCGGAAGGGCCGGCGGTGCGCTGACCGGACGCCTCGTCCTCGCGGACGGGGCGCGAGGGTCCGGTGTTGCCAGAATCCGGCCCTCGCAGGCCGGATCGGCGGTGAACGCAGGTGTCGCAGCGGCACGCCGATGTTGCCGCTTGACGCTGGGGCGTCACCGATCTGTAATTCTCGCGGGTTCGACAAGAAGACCCGCGAGGATCCAGGCCCATGCCCCATCCGAGACGGCGGATCCTCGCGGCCCTGGTCGGCATCGCGCTCCTGCCGGGGCCGGCGGTGGCGGAGACCGTCCGGCTCGCCGCGCTCTACCCGCAGGACGGCCGCCGGGCGATGGCCGCGCCGGATTTCGCCCGTTTCCCGGGTGCTGGCATCCTGTTCTGCCGCGACGCAGGCGGCGTGCCGAAGCGAGCGGCGGCGGCCTGGCTGATCGCCGGGCCGCGGGTGGTGATGTTGAACGCCCACAATTTCCGCAGCCGGCGCCTCGAAGTCACCCGCGCGGTGGCGGATTGCTTCTTCCAGATCGCCGGCCGCAACTACGATTTCGAGCCCGAGAGCCTGCATCTCGGGGTGCAGCCCGGGGGGAGCGCACTCCACATCACCGACGACTGGGCCCTCCTCGCCCTGCGCGAGCCGGTGACGGCCGCCGCCGCGCAGCCGCTCCCGGACGAAGCGGGCCGGCTGCCCACCGGCGGCGAGACGATCCCGGTGACGATGGTCTCCCCGGCCGGTCACGAGAATTTCGGCAGCGCGACCAGCCTCGAGACCTGCGCCATCCGGCAGATCGACCGGCCGGGCGAGGACGGGATCCGCATGGCCCGGCACGATTGCAACAACGGCTATGGCGGTTCGGGATCCGGCCTGTTCGACGCGGCCGGGCACCTGATCGCGATGCATAGCGCCTCGCTGTCGATGAATTCCCGCCGCACCTATGACGGCGAGTTCCATTACGGCTCGGCCCTGATGCTCGAGGGCCCGCTCCTCGACGCCCTGCGCGAGGCGGCGGCCCGGACCCGTTAGGAGCGGGGTCTCAGCCCGGCCCGATCAGTCCGGGCACGATCGTGCCGTTCGGCCCGAACCGCTCCTGCGCCAGGCGGCAGCTCGCCGACGGGTCCTTCTGGTAGGCCTGGGTGTAGGTCGCGGAGCGGATCAGCGCCTCGCCGTGCGACAAGGCCGCCAGATCGGTACCGAGCCGTTCGACGACCTCCTTGAAGCGGGCGTAGTCCGGCTTCGTGCCGGGGCAGGATTCGACCACGAACCGGACCAGACCGGACAGCTTGATCGCATCGTTGTTGACCGTGCCGGCGACGGCGGGTCCCGGGGCTTCGGCGGACAGCGCCGGGGTGAACCACAGGGCGGAAGCGAGCCCCAGGGCGACGAGGGTGGTGCGCATCGGGATATCCTCAGGGAGGGATCGGGTCAGCGGGGAGCCGGGGGGCTCGCGGGACGGCGGTCGTCCGCCCCGTTCTCGTCGCGGTCCGGCCCGCCCTGCGCCGCGTAGCGCTCCCGGAGCCGGTCGAGGGCCGTGGCGTGGTCGGCGCCGGCACTGCGCAGGTTGACGTAATGCTGGCACAGGGCGCCGTAGAGCTGCCGGCGCCCGGTCGGGGCCGCGACCGCGGTGAGGCCGGAGATCAGGGTTCCGGGCTCGGGGGCGCCCGCGATCATGCGGGTGACCTGCGCCGTGCGGTTGGCGATCATCCGCTCGTCCTCGATGAAGTGCGGCCGTGCCTGGTCCAAGGCCGCCTTCAGGGCGGAGACCGCCGCATCCCCGGCCGGCACCGGATGTCCGGCGGTGCGGGCGGCGAGCCACAGGGCGGGATCGGTCCGGTCGTCGGTCCCGAGCCATTCGGAGCGGGCCGCGTCGGCGCGGCGAACGACGACCGGCGGAGCCTCTTCGCGAGCCGCCTCGTCGCCGCAGCCGGCAAGCGGCAGGAGGATAGCGGGCGGCAGGAGGGCGGCGAGCGCCGCGCGGAGGGGGACCGCCACCGCGTGCCTCACCGGAGCGCGACCGCGAGGCCGCGGGGACCGTCGGCCAGGGGCAGCCGCGCCAGTTCCCGCCGCGCCTGCGGGTCGACGAAGGAGAGGTCGCCCGAGAACCAGTTGGCGACGGCGACGCGGCCGTCCGCCAGAGCCAGCACGCCCTCGGGGTAGCGTCCGACCGAAACGTCGCCGAGAGGCGCGAGGCCGTCCGCCGCGATCACCGTGACGGCGCCGGCATGCTGGCGGCTCACCACCACGAAGCGGCCGTCGGCCGTGACGGCGACGCCGTAGGGCATCGCCCCGACCTTGACGGTGGAAAGCGTCGTCAGCGTCCCGGTCGCGATCACCGTGACGTCGCCGCTGCGCACGTTGGCGACGTAGAGGCGCGCATCGTCCGGGCTCAGGGCGAGGGCGAAGGGCCCCTCGCCGGCCGACGCCGTGCCGACCTCGCGCATGGCGGCGGTATCGATCACGACGACCCGCCGGTGCTCCCGGTCGGCGACGTAGAGCCGCCCGCCCGTACGGTCGAGGACGAGGCCGGCGGTGGCGGTGCCCGGTCCCGCCGGCCCCGTCCTCGACCGTACGGGGGGGCGGCTCTACGTCGCCGACCGGGGGCACCGGCGGGGGGTCGGGTATGACTACCCCGCCCTTGCGGCGGGCGGCACGGCGGCG
>NZ_JTHF01000311.1 GCF_001043895.1 Methylobacterium indicum | reverse complement strand
CCGGCACCGGTTGCGGCCGGGCCGGACCTCGACCCGCCGCCCGCTCTACGCCGCCCTCGGGGCGCTCGTGCTGCTCGGCGGCGCCTATGCGGCGTTGCGCAGCCCCGGGCCTGCCGACAGGGCCGCCGTCGCGCAGGCGCCGGCTCCCGCGACCCGGCCGGCCGAGGCCAAGCCGCCCGCACGGACCGACGAGGCCAAGACCGGCGACAAGACCGGCGACACGAAGGCTGCCGATCCGAAGCCCTCGGATACGAGATCGGCCGAGGCCAGACCCGGCGAAGCCAGGTCCGAGGCCAAGTCCGAGGCAAGGTCCGGGGCCAAGCGCGAGCCGGGGGAGACGGGCGCCGTCGAGGGCCCCGTCGCCGGCGTCGCCGAGGTGGTCGACACCGCGACCCTGCGGCTCGGCGGCCGGACCCTGCGCCTCTCGGGCGTCGAGGCCGCCCGGGGTGCCCAGGCGAGCGACCTCTCGGGCTACCTCGCCGGGCGGCCGGTGAACTGCCAGCCCAATCCCGGCCGCAGCGCCTGGATCTGCACGGTCGACGGCCACGACCTCTCGGAGGTGGTGCTCTACAACGGCGGCGGCCGCGCCACCCCGGAGGCGACGCCGGACCTCGTCGATGCCGAGCGCCACGCCCGCACGGCCCGGCTCGGGATCTGGGCCAGGCCGTAATCCCCGCGCCTCACCGCAGGCCCGGAGCCCCGAGGAGCGAGATCAGCGCGCCCTGGCGCCCGGTCCCGGTCTTGGCGAACACCGCCTTGAGCTGGCTGCGCCCGGTCTCCACCGCGATGCCGAGCGTTCCGGCGGCCTCCTCCAGGGAGGCGCCGCCGGTCAGGAGGGCGGCGAGCCGCGCTTCGGCGGCGGTGAGCCCGAAGGCCTGCGCCAGCAGGCCCGGATCGGGCCGCCGGTCGGCCTCGAGATCGGTGACGAGCAGGAGCGCCCGGGCGTTCAGGAAGGGCGAGCGGGCCGCCTCCGCCAGCGGCAGGGCCCGCAGGATCAGGGGCCGGCGGTCGCGCCGGGGCACCAGCACCAGCCCGGCGGGCGGCGACGAACGGTGCTGCAGCGCCTCCGCCAGGGCGGCGATCTCGTCCCGGGCCCGCGGATCGGCGACCCGCAGGCTGCCGCCGACGACCCGGAACGCGGCATCGAACAGCGCCTCCGCCCGCGTGTTGGCCCCCACCACCCGGCCGGTCGCGTCGAGGGCCAGGGCCGCCTGGGCGATCTGGTCGAGCCCGCCCAGAGTCCCGTCGAGGGCGGCGCGGCCGAGGGCTTCCGACAGGGCGGCGGCCTCGCCGAGCCGGCGCATCAGACCGCCGAGGGGCCGCACCCCCGCCGCCTCGAACGGCCCACGCCGCGTCTTGCGCTGCACCGAGACGGCCCAATGCTCCGCCCCGGCCCGGAAGCCCGCGACGGCGAACCAGGAATAGCCGTGCGGCCGCAGCAGGTCGTTGTAGTAGGGCGCGCGGTCGATCTCCTCGGTCGTCAGGATGTCGAGGTCGGTGACCACCTCGCCCCGCATCACCCGCGGCACGGCCCGCGTGCGCAGGTCGTTCAGGTGCCAGCCGTACCGGAAATACGCGGCGACCAGCTCGTCCACCTCGGGGGTACAGGGAACGCCCGGTATCCGGCGGTGGCTCTGCAGCAGCATCGCGCCGTCACCGCCGACCAGGGTCGAGACGTGTCCCAGCACGGCGCCCCAGCGCGACGGGTCGAGGGCGGCCTCGCCGAGGCTGTCGTCGAGGCGCCGGAGCGTGTCGTCGGTCGGGCCCATGGCTGCGCGGTCCCCGGCATCGTCCTGCCGGATACTACGTCATGGGCCGCCGAAATCCGCGGGCTCTCCATCCGGGATCGCCAGGAATTTTGTCCACGGCCGGGCTGCCCGCATCGGAACGGGGCAGGGTTTCCCCGTCCGACGAACGGAAACGCCGCCGGTCTCCTTCTGCAAGCGGGAAGAGTGGCGGCGCGCGACCCGTTATGGGCGTCCCGCGCGCCGCCGGGTCCTCACCCCCCGTAATGCCGCGCCAGCACCTCGCGCACCCGGGCGACCATCTCGTCGACCGGCACGGAGAACTGGGCCGGCCGGGCGGCCTTCCACTCGGCGTTGCTGGCGATGGCGTCCGCCGCCTTCGCGCCCTCGATCAGGTCCTTGATCTGGACCTCGCCCTTCGCCCGCTCGTCGCTGCCCTGGATGACGACGCAAGGCGAGCCGCGGCGGTCGGCGTACTTCATCTGGGCCTTCATGCCGGAGGCGCCGAGATAGAGCTCCGAGCGGATGCCGGCCTGACGAAGGCCTGCGACGAGGGCCTGGTAGGCGGCGGTCTCCTCGCGGTCGAGCACCAGCACCACCACCGGGCCGGGGGCGGCCTTCCCCGACACGATCGGGCTGCGGACGACCTGGAGGGCCGAGAAGAGACGCGAGACGCCGACCGAGAACCCGGTCGCCGGCACGGGCTCGGAGCGGAAGCGGCCGACGAGGCCGTCGTAGCGCCCGCCGCCGGCCACCGAGCCGAAGCGCACGGTCTGGCCGTCCTCGTTGACGACCGGGAAGGTCAGCTCGGCCTCGAAGACCGGGCCGGTATAGTATTCGAGGCCCCGCACCACGGACGGGTCGGCCCGCACCCGGTCGTGGCCGTAGCCCGCCGCCTCGCACAGCTTCATGATCGCGTGCAGTTCGGCGATGCCCTGGCGCCCGGTCTCGGACGAGCCGACCACCTCGCCCCAGCCGCCGAAGAAATTTTCCCAGAAGGCGAGGCGGTCGCCCCCCTCGGTGGGGGCGGCCTGGAACGACACGTAGCGCAGGATGCGCTCGATCGCGTCGTCCGAGAGGCCGGCGCCCTTGGTGAAGTCGCCGCTCTCGTCCTTGCGGCCGGGGCCGAGCAGCAGGCGCACGCCGTCGGGCCCAAGCCGGTCGAGCTTGTCGATCGCCCGCAGGACGGTGAGGCGCCGGCCGGCCTGGTCGTCGCCGCCGAGGCCGATGGCCTCCATCACGCCGTCGAGGACCTTGCGGTTGTTGACCTTCACGATGTAGTCGCCGCGGCCGATGCCGACCTTCTCCAGGGTGTCGGCGGCCATCATGCAGATCTCGGCATCCGCCGCGACGGTCGGGGCGCCGACGATGTCGGCGTCGAACTGCATGAACTGGCGGAAGCGGCCCGGGCCCGGCTTCTCGTTGCGGAAGACGTAGCCGGCGCGGTAGCTGCGATAGGGCTTGGGCAGGGCGTCGAAATGCTCGGCGACGTAGCGGGCGAGCGGCGCCGTCAGGTCGTAGCGCAGCGACAGCCAGGATTCGTCGTCGTCCTGGAACGAGAACACGCCCTCGTTCGGCCGGTCGAGGTCGGGCAGGAACTTGCCCAGCGCCTCGGTATACTCGATGAACGGGGTCTCGACCGCCTCGAAGCCGTAGAGCTCGAAGCTCTCACGGATCTTCTCCAGCATCCGGTGGGTGGCGGCGATCTCGGCCGGCCCGCGGTCGACGAGGCCGCGCGGCAGGCGGGGCTTGAGGGTGGCGGCCTTCTCGGCCTTCGCGGGCTTGGACATCGGGTCTCGCAGGGGCAATCGGGCGGCGGCAGCCTCGGGCGCCCGTCGTCGGGGACGGGCCCGACACAGAGGCGGGCGCAGGGTTCGCCGGGCTCTAGCCCATTTGCCGGCGCCTGCAAACCGAGGCCCGCCTCACGCCTCCCCGCCGGCGAGCCACCGCACCCGCGCCGCCTCCAGACCCCACACCATGCCGAGCATCATGTAGACGTGGCGCCACTTCTCCATGTCGATCTGCATCGCCTGGAGGAAGAACATCAGGAGGGCCGGCACCACGATCTGGGCGTGGCGCCGGTAGGGCGTGTCGTGGCTCATCAGCCGAAAACCCACCCGGCTCGTCATCAGCACCAGGAACACGAAGGCGACGCCGGCGACCCAGCCGCCGTTCGAGAAGGCGCCGATATAGGAGTTGTGCGGCTCGAGGTTGAAGGTGCGGCGCCAGCGCAGGGGGCCCATGCCGAGGGGATCCTCGATCAGCATGCCGATGCCGCGCAGCTGGTTGCCGAAGCGGCCGGTCTCGCCCTCGTCGTAATCCTGGGTGACGGCGGCGCGCTTCGAAAAAGTCTCGCCGACATCGCCGACCGAGAGGAGGCCGGCGAGCGAGACCGCCCCGAACCCCGCCGTGAGGGCGGCGAGCAGCACGATGCGGCGGCGCAACCGCGGGGCGCTGGTGCGGTAGAGCATCACCACCAGCAGGATGCCCATCGCCAGGGTGCCGCCCCAGGAGCCGCGGGAGAACGACAGGAACACGCCGGCAAGCAGGATGGCGAGACCGAGCCCCGACAGGAGCGGGCGGCGCGCTCGGCCGGTCAGCAGGTCGTGCATCAGGTAGAAGGCGCCGAGCGTCAGGAACGAGCCGAACACGTTCGGATCCTGGAAGGTGCCCGACGCCCGGCCATACATGCTGAACAGCTTGTCGTTGCCGATCAGCTCCAGATAGCCGCCGATGCCGAGGACGGCGCAGAAGAGCGCGCTGGCGGTATAGACCTTGAGGGCGGCCTCGACCCGCCGGTCGCTCTCGTCGGAGAAGAACATGGTGAAGAAGATGCCGGTGACGGCGAGGTAGCACAGCTGCACCGTCCAGACCGGCGGCAGCTCCTCGTCGAGATAGGGCATCAGGGCGACGACCGTGGCGCCGACGAAGACCAGGAGCACCAGGACGAGGGGCACCGCCCCCCGGTAGAGCCGCACGCCGAGCAGGACCCAGAGCACGATCGTCGGGATCGCCACGATGTCGTAGGGCGAGGTGTCCGAGAAGGCGAAGCAGGCGAAGAAGATGAACGCCGCCATCAGGGCGTGGCCGAAGCCGCGCAGCAGCGACAGGAACGGCACCGCCGCGAGGTCGCGGCGCGGCAGGACGAACGTGCCCATCGGGCGCCTCCTCGGGTGACGGCACCCGGGAGATTAGCGGCGGATGGTGTGCGCCGGCTGAAGCGACACGGTGAACGAAGACTTAAACGGAGGGGCGGGCGCGTCTCGCCAGTTCCGCGAAGGCCGAGGTTTCGATCGGATCGGGTTGTCTGATACGGCACGGCCCCGCCGCGGAACGCGCGACGGGGCCGGACAATCGAGAGAGCCGGTACGCAACTTGGCTCCCCAGGAGAATGGCGCGACGACGTGAATTCTTCGTCAACGCGCGGCCGGATCAGCGCGCCGAGAGCTTGGCGGCCGCCTGCGCCACGCCGGCGCGGGCCGGGCCCTCCTCGGCGAGCAACGCCTGCCCGCGCTCGGCGTAGCGGCGGGCGAGCGCCGCGCAGGCCATCAGCTGGACCTGGTGGAAGAGCATCAGCGGCAGGAGGATGCCGCCGACGTCCTGGCCGGAGAAGATCACGTTCGCCATCGGCACGCCGGAGGCCAGGCTCTTCTTCGAGCCGCAGAACACGATGGTGATCTCGTCCTCCTTCGAGAATCCGAGCAGGCGGCTCGCCGCGGTGGTGATCGCCAGCACCATCGCGAGGAGGACGAGGTCGACGACCAGCATGGTGGCGAGCGCCGGCAGCGGCGTGCGGCTCCACAGGCCCGTCGCCACCGCGTGGCTGAAGGCGATGTAGACGATGAGCAGGATCGAGCCGCGATCGACCACCATGGTCAGGGGCTTGTGCCGGGTCAGCCAGGGCCCAAGGCGCGGTTGGAGCAGCTGCCCGAGCGCGAAGGGCAGGAGCAGCTGGGCCATGATCTTGCCGACCGCCGCCCAGTCGAACTCGTGGTGGCTGCCTTGCGTGTTCAGCAGCACCGCGACGAGGAGCGGGGTGATGAACATGCCCAGGATGTTCGAGGCCGAGGCCGAGCAGATCGCCGCCGGCACGTTGCCGCCCGCCACCGACGTGAAGGCGATGGAGGATTGCACGGTCGAGGGCAGCACGCAGAGGAAGAGCACGCCGGCGGCGAGCGCCGGGGTCAGCAGCGTCGGGCTCAGCAGGCCGGCGGCCAGTCCGAGGATCGGGAAGAGCACGAAGGTCGAGGCGAACACCACGAGGTGCAGGCGCCAATGCACCAGGCCGGCGAGCGCGGTCTGCCGGTCGATACGCGCGCCGTGCAGGAAGAACAGCAGCGCGATCATGCCGTTGGCAAAGACGCCGAGCCATTCGGCCGCCCGGTCCTGCACCGGCAGCACGCTGCCGAGGATCAGGGCGCCGACGATCATCAGCGTGAAGGTGTCGGGGCGAAAGCGCGAGAGCATGGCGGACCGGAGGATCGGGGTCTGACGGGGATTCCCCCTCTCCCTATCCGGCCGGTGCCCGCATGGGTACGCAGGGCGCCAGGATTACAGTTATCGCGAAATGCGATAGCCTGGGCATCGTTCATGCAGGATGCCGAGGGCCGCCGTGACCCGCCTGATCGATCCCGTGCTGCTGCGCACCCTGGCGGCGGTGGTGCGCAGCCGCAGCTTCAGCCGGGCGGCCGAGCAGCTCGGGCTCGGCCAGTCGACGGTGAGCCAGCACGTCCAGCGCCTGGAGGCGCAGCTCGGCCACCGGCTGGTCGCCCGCGACACCCACTCGGTGGCGCTGACCCCGGAGGGCGAGACGGTGCTCGGCTTCGCCCGCACGGTGCTCGACGCGCACGAGCGTCTGGAGCGGGCGCTCTCCGGCGGCCCGGTGCGGGGCAAGGTGCGGTTCGGCGCCTCCGAGGATTTCGTCCAGAGCCGGCTGTCGGAGGTCCTGCGCGATTTCCGCGAGGCCTACCCGTCGGTCGACCTCGAGCTGAGCGTGGCGCTGACGGGCTTCCTCCACGACGCGCTGGCGCGGGGCGAGCTCGATCTCGTGCTCGGCAAGCGCCATGTCGGCGAGACGCAAGGGATGCTGGTGCGGCGCGACCGGCTGGTCTGGGTCGGGTTGCCCACCGCGCTGCCCGAGCGGGGCGAGCCGGTGGCGCTGGCGAGCTTCCCGGCCCCCAGCATCACCCGGGCAATCGCGCTGGCGGCGCTGACCCAGGAGGGCCGGGCCTTCCGGGTCACCTGCACCTGCGCCAGCCTCAGCGGCTTGCGCGCCGCCGCGCTCGCCGGGGTCGGCGTGATGGCCCAGCCCCGCAGCCTGATCCCGGACGGGTTGCAGGAACTCGCCCATCCCGAACTGCCGCGCCTCGCCGACGTCGAGTTCGTGCTCTCCGGGCCGGGCCTCCACCGCGAGCCGAGCCGGGCCCTGGCGCACGAGATCCTGAACGCGGACATCTGGGATTGATGCCGCGTCCGGTGGATGGGCGATCGGGGAGCGACCGGGTTCAGTACCCGATGGCGCCGCGCTTGAAGCCGAAGCCCGGGACCTCGCAGCCGCAGGACGAGTTGAGCGGGGCGGGCCGGGTCGGGCAGTTGCCGCGGGCGGTGACGCAGATCCGGCCGATGCGGCCGCCGCCATATTCCCGGTAGCCCGGGCGGTCGTAATCGTAGCGCCGGGCGCGCGGGCGGTCGTAATCGTAGCGCTCCTCGTAGCGGCGGCGGGGACGGTCGTCGTCGTAGCCGTAGCCGTATTGCGCGAAGGCGGGCGCGACGCCGAGGCCGAGGGTCAGGGCGGCCAGGGCCGCGGTCATCACGGTCTTCACGGATCTCTCCTTCGTATCGGATGGTGTGCCGGATCGTTTCACCGGTCACGCTAGGCACAGCCACATGAACGCGCGCTGAGGCGATTCGGTGCCGGTGCGACATCGGAACCGGCGCAGAGGCCACGGCGCGGCACGATCGCGCGGGAAGCGCGCGGGACGCGGTTGTCGAGGGCGGGGGACGTCGCCACCTACGGGCGACCACCCTTTCCGACAGCACGGGCCGCGACCGCCGAGGCGACCGGCCCCCAGCACAGGGACGCCGACAGTGAAGGACGCGGAGATGGAGCTCCTGAAGCTCGCTGCCCTCGACGCCGACGATCTCGCGATCATCTCGACCCACCTCCAGGACGCGATCCTGCGCACCGGCGATCTCGCCTACCTGCCGCGGGAGCGCCGCTTCGCCCTGGTGGCGCGGCGCTTCGACTGGGAAAGCCCGGACGGCGCCCCGCCGCGGCGGCGTCTCACCGGCCTGCATTTCGAGCGGGTGCTCTCCGTGCGCTGCCGCAACATCCCGCGCGACGAGCCGGACAGCCCGCTCGAACTCCTCGCCATCACGTTCGAGCCCGGCGAGGCGCCGTCCGGCATCGCCACCCTGGTCTTTTCCGGCGGGGCCGCGATCCGGCTCGAGCTCGAATGCATCGAGGCGGCGATGAAGGATCTCGGCCCGGTCTGGCAGGCCGACAGCAAGCCGCTGCACGCCTCCCACGACATGCCCCTCGACGCGGCCTGAATTTTTTGGCAGTCGGCGGGCCCTGGCACGATCGCTCTGGCACAATCCCTTGGCCGTTCCCCCGGCCCGCCGACACGAGACCGGATACCGCATGCAGCGCCTCGATTCCCGCGATCCCGATTTCGAGTCGCACTTCGCCCGCCTGCTCTCGGTCAAGCGCGAGGTCTCGGAGGACGTCGACGCGGCGGTGCGCGACATCATCGCGGAGGTGGTCGCCCGGGGCGACGACGCGGTGATCGACTACACCCGGCGCTTCGACCGGCTGGATCTCACGCCGGACACCATCCGGGTCTCGCCGGACGAGATCGAGGCCGCGACCGCGTCCTGCTCCGCGGAGGCCCTCGATGCGCTGGCGCTGGCCAAGGCGCGGATCGAGACCTACCACCGCGCCCAGGTGCCGGCGGACCACCGCGAGACCGACGCGCTCGGCGTCACGCTCGGCTGGCGCTGGACCGCGATCGAATCGGTCGGCCTCTACGTGCCGGGCGGCACCGCGAGCTACCCGTCCTCGGTGCTGATGAACGCGGTGCCGGCCAAGGTCGCGGGCGTGCCCCGCATCGCCATGGTGGTGCCGACGCCGGACGGGGTCACCAACCCGCTCGTGCTCGCCGCCGCCCGGCTCGCCGGGGTCGACGAGGTCTTTCGCGTCGGCGGCGCACAAGCCGTGGCGGCGCTCGCCTACGGTACGGCGGCGATCCGGCCGGTGGCCAAGATCGTCGGGCCGGGCAACGCCTACGTGGCGGCGGCCAAGCGCCGGGTGTTCGGGCAGGTCGGCATCGACATGATCGCCGGTCCCTCCGAGGTGCTGATCCTCGCCGATTCCTCGGCCAACCCGGACTGGGTCGCGGCCGACCTGCTCGCCCAGGCCGAGCACGACACCGCCGCGCAGGCGATCCTCGTCACCGACAGCGACGCGCTGGCCGACGCGGTGGCGGCGGCGGTGGAGGGTCAGCTCAAGACCCTGAAGCGGGCCGAGATCGCGACCGCGAGCTGGCGCGACTACGGGGCGATCGTGCGGGTCGCGCGGCTCGCCGACGCGATCCCTCTCGTCGACCGCCTCGCGCCCGAGCATCTCGAGATCGAATCCCACGACGCCGAGGACCTGGCGGCGCGGGTGCGCAACGCCGGCGCGATCTTCCTCGGCGCGCATACGCCCGAGGCGATCGGCGACTATGTCGGCGGCCCCAACCACGTCCTGCCGACGGCCCGCTCGGCCCGGTTCTCCTCCGGCCTCGGCGTCCTCGACTTCATGAAGCGGACCTCGCTCCTCTCCTGCACGCCCGAGGCCCTGCGGGCGCTCGGCCCCGCGGCGGTGACGCTCGGCCGCTCGGAGGGACTCGACGGCCACGCCCGGTCGGTGGCGATCCGCCTGAACCTTTGATCAATCCGTCGCGGTCATCCTACGTCCGGCTTGCGCGGGAGGCCGCGCTCGCCTCTGCTGCACGCCCTGACAAAGACCCGCGACGATCCGGGGAGGAGATCCGATGGCGAGCGAGGCTCCCGATCCGCGACAGCGCCTGGCGGCGGTGACGCTCGACGAGGATTCGATCGGGCGCGGCAATCCCGACCAGGAGCACGAGCGCGCCATCGCGATCTACGACATCCTGGAATCGAACACCTTCCGGGTCGCCAACCAGGACGGCGGCCCCTACGCGCTGTCGCTCGGCCTCGTCGAGAACAAGCTGTCCTTCGCGATCTCCACCGCCGACGGCCAGCCGGTGATGACCCATCTCCTGTCGCTGACGCCGTTCCGCGGCGTGATCCGCGACTACGAGATGATCTGCGACAGCTACTTCAAGGCGATCCGCACCGCCTCGCCGAGCCAGATCGAGGCGATCGACATGGGCCGGCGCGGGGTCCACAACGAGGCGTCCGAGCTGCTGCGCCAGCGCCTCGACGGCAAGGTCGAGATCGACCACGACACCGCCCGCCGGCTGTTCACGCTGATCTTCGCCCTGCACTGGAAGGGCTGAGCCGGTGCCCGAAGGCCCCCCTGCGGACGGCGCCGCGCCCGCCGGGGCCGACCCGAAGAAGCCCGACCCGTCCCGGCTCGACCCCGCGAAACCGGGCCGGCGGGTGCAGTCGGTGCTGTTCGTCTGCAACTTCAACGCGGTGCGCTCGGCCTGCGCGGAGGCGCTGGCCCGGCACTATTTCGGCAAGTCGGTCTACGTCCAGTCGGCGGGCGTGCGCGGGGGCGAGCCGACCGACCCGTTCATGATCGCGGCCCTCGACGAGATCGGCATCGACGCGTCGCGCCATCGCCCCCGCACCCTGGAGGAGCTGGAGGAGTGGGAGGGGCTGAACTTCGACCTGATCGTCTCGCTCTCGCCGGAGGCCCACCACGCCGCGCTGGAACTCACCCGCACGGTGGCGGCCGACGTCGAGTACTGGCCGACCCCGGACCCGACCGTGGGACAGGGCTCGCGCGAGCAGCGCCTCGACGGCTACCGCGACGTGCGCGACGGGCTGGGGTTCCGCATCCGGCAAAGGCTGCGGTGAGGGTTTAGACTTCGATCAAGTCGTTTATGTTGTTCGTTTTTTCCATTTCGCGACCTCATCCTGAGGTGTTAGCCGATTGAAAATCGGCTGACCTCGAAGGAGGGCTTTAGGGACCATCGAGACTTCTGGAGCCCTCCTTCGAGGTCAGTCCATCTCCGATGGACTAACACCTCAGGATGAGGTCTTGGATGGGACAAAGCCGGTCGCTGTCGTGCAGCCCTACAGCCCCGCCAGCCGCCCCAGAGCCACCACACCCAACCCCGCCAGCACCGCCGCCAGCTCGAACCGGGTCAGCGCCATCACGCCGGCCGCGGTGACGAGGCCGAGGAGCCCCGGCAGGCCGGCGGAGAGGCCGGTGGGCAGCGCCGTCGCCACCACGATCGAGCCCGGCAGGGCGCGCAACCCCCGCTCGACCCGCGGGGTGAGGCGCACCCGGCTCATCAGCACCACGCCGGACGCGCGGCAGAGATAGGTGACGAGGGCGAGCGCCAGGATGGCGATCCAGGGACCGGCGGGGCCGGCGAGGAGCGCGTCGATCATCGCGCCGCCCCGTCGTCGACGAGGAGGCCGGTGACGAGGCCGGCCGCCGCCCCCGCCGCGATGAAGGCGTAGCCCGGCACCAGCCGCTGCACCAGGAGGGCCACCAGCCCCGACGCGAGCCAGGGCAGGGCCGGCCGCATTCCGCGCCAGAGCGGCGCCAGCATGGCGGCGAAGAACACCGGCAGGATCATGTCGAGGGCATAGGCCCGGGGCTGGGTGACGAGCGCGCCGGCCAGGTGGCCTGCCACCGTCGAGGCGACCCAGAGCGGCCACAGGCCGATGCCGGCCCCGAACAGCACGCCGAGGTCGCGCCCGCCCTCGGCGCGGTGGCGCACGCCGATGAGCCAGCTCGCATCGACCAGCACGAACAGGGTCATCGCCGTGCGCCAGAGCGGCGTGCCGCGCATCCAGGGCTGGATCGTCGCGCCCATCAGGATCATGCGGGCGTTGATGAGCCCGGTCACCGTCATGGCGGCCAGCAGCGCGCTCACCGTCCAGGGCTGACCCCAGACTTCGAGGGTCACCATCTGAGCCGAGCCGGCATAGACCAGCGCGGTGTGCGCCTCGCGGCGTCCGCGAGGCTCCCGCCGCGCTGGTCTATGCCGGCTC
>NZ_JTHF01000310.1 GCF_001043895.1 Methylobacterium indicum | reverse complement strand
GCAGCATGGCGTCCAGCCGCAGCTCGGCGCTGACGGTCCGGCTCTTGAGCGCAGCGACATCGACCGGAATGGCGTGCTCGTAGATCCAGGTCGTGGGGCTCAGCGTGACCTCGGGCTCGCCCGGGTCGCCGTCATCCATGTTGACGAAGCCGCCGGCCGGGATCTGCTCCGGCTTCACCTCGTTGCGGAAGTGCGACGCCTTCGGCAGGGCGGCCTTCAGCAGGTCCGAAACGGCCTGCAGGACCTGCTCTCGTTTGCTCGGCATGGGAGCCCGATCAGTTACAGATCACGCGGACGGTCGAGGCCGTGCCGCTGTCGGCCTGCCGGAACGGCGTGCCGGAGAGGGCGAGCGTGCCCTGCGAGACCTTGACGGCCACGGTCGCGCCGGACGCGGACTGTGAGGTGACGCCGCCCGTCACCATCTGCTGCACGCCGCCGATCGTGACCCACCCCGGGATTACGTCGACGTCAGGGGTCGTGGTGCAGGCGGTCCACGTGAAGGTGGCGATGCCGCTGGCGTTCGCGGGCTGGGTGTAGCGCTCGACGCGGCGGGGTGCGCCGGCCGGCCCGGGCGATCCTGCCTGACCAGCGGTCCCGGCGGGCCCAGCCGGTCCGGCTGGGCCGGTATCGCCCTTCCCGCCAGCGGTCCCGGCCGGACCAGGCAAGCCCGGAGATCCAGTGTTGCCCTGTGGACCAGGAGGCCCTGCGGGGCCGCGTTCGCCATTCGGTCCAGGCGGTCCAGCCTCTCCAGGAATTCCTCGCTCACCCTGGTCCCCCTTCGGTCCGCGCTCACCTTGCGCGCCGGCCTGCCCAGGAGGCCCCGGAGGACCAGCCGGTCGAGCGAGCGCCGAGCCGCCCAGCAAGAGCAGGCAAAGCGTGAGGCGAGCCAGGGCGCGCATCAGTTGCTGTTCCCGTAGTGCAGCTCGCCGCGGCACGTCAGGTTGGCGATGTCGGCCGCCGTCGAGTAGCCCGGCTTCGGAACGATCATCGTCGAGACGACCCGGTCCATCGTGCCGGGCACCGGGTTGCTGCCGGAGCCCAGCGTCTCCGATCCGGCGCCGAAGATGATGCCGCTCGCGTCGTCGATCACCTCCGTCTTCGAGGTGACGCGCCGGACACCCGGGTACGGGGTCGGCACGCTCACGATCGGCTCCAGGGGTGCCACGCTCATGATGCGCTGGTCGGCCTGAACGCACGGCTGGAAGAACCGGTAGGTCTTCGCGCCGACCGGCTGCGTGATCAGGTACTGCGTCGGGGTCACCGTTGCCGCGAGCGTGAAGCTGCTCCGCGTCGCCCGCACGAACGGCATCGGCTGTGGGTTCATCGGCGCCGGAGGCGGGCTGCTCTGCCCGAGAGCCGGGGAGGCGATCAGGCAGGCGAGGAGCGGGAGGGCGCGGAGCATGGTGGGCTCACCGCATAGCCGCGTTGGCCGCACCCGCGAGGGTCACGGCCAGATAGGACATGTTCAGATCGGTCGGGTGCTGTGTGTCGAGGCTGTAGGTGGTCGAGCCGTAGGCCGAGGAGGCGTAGGAGCCCGGGCCCACGGTCGGATCGGCCCAGTAATCGGCGAGGGCATCCGCGCCGAGGCCGCCCTGCGCCTGCGGCACGGACCAGTTGGCGCGGAGCCAGTCGTTCACCGCCTGGAGCACACCCCGTTGGCTCGCGTTGTTGAAGATGTCGCCCTGCACCGGGTTTGTCCCGATGATGAGGCGGACATTCGAGCCGAGAGCCTTGGCTGCTGCTGCGTAGCTCTGATGGTTCGCGATGATCGAAGCCGCGGTCGCTCCCCCACGGATGTCGTTGCCGAACCCCATCAGGTGAACGACGAAGTTCTTCTGACTGGCCGAGCGTAAGGGCGCGATCTGCGTCGAGAAATTCGCTAGCCGGTTGGCGAGGGTGTTGCCGTAGATCGCCTGGATGCGGACCTGCACCGGTCGGGAGATCAGCGGGATAGCTTGGCGTGCGTAGGAGTTGTTCGTGAGCGACCCCTGGCCCATCGACGAGCTGTCGCCGTCCATGACGATGGTGCTGTCGGCTTGGGGCGCAATATTGAAAGTCGCGCTCAGGGAGGCCCGCAGGGTCGCCAGCTCGGCCGCCGAGACCGACCGATTGTAGACGATGAAAGCCGTCAGGTCGGCGCTGCTGGGGCTTCCGGTTTGGTTCGACCCGAGGATTGCGCCGGTATAGGCAGAGGTTGTGCCGCCTACGGTGTTGCTGCTCTGGCCATTGTTGCTCAGGCAGGTGAAGACGTTGCTCTGTTGCTGAAGGATGACGACGGCCGGCTCGACGGCGGGCGTCTGGACGGGCGCCGCGGCGTTGCAGGCCGTGCTCTGCCCGATCAGGGTGTAGCCCGTATAAAAACTCGTCAGAATGCCGCGAGCGTTGTCGGTGGTCGCGAAGATCCTGCGTTGTTCGTTGCCGGCGACCTGCTGCCCGACGAACGCGATGGTGCTCGTGCTCGGGGTCCAGCTGAACCCGGTCGGGACGTTGAGGTATTTCGGGGTAACGGGCGTCGCACCGAACGAGTGCGGGTTCGAATTGAACGACACCGCCCGCGTGCCGATCACGGTGTTGAGGCCGTTCCAGGCCGGCGCGTTGGCGATCGTGGTCTGCGTCGCGTCGTAGCCGGCACCGCTCTGGTCGAACCACGTCGTCACCGCGCAAGTGGTGTTGAGGCAGAAGGCGTCGCCCGATGCCACATCGACCGCGCCTGCGACGAAACCGAGCGCCAGCATGGTGCTGTCGGATGCCCGGGTGAGCACGAGGGCATTGCCCGTGTAGCCGGCCCGCAGCTTCCTAGTGCCGTAGGCGACACCGGCATTCGCCACGGCGTCGAGCGGCAGCAGCCCCGTGACGACCGGCAGCCACGCCGCCTGCCCGGCGGTGACGCGCTGCGCCTGCCAAGTGGTTCCGCCGTAGGTCCAGAGATTGCCGACCGCGTAGCCGGCCGTGCTGTCGTCGGAGGCCGTCGGAGCGCGCTGGCCGACGGTGGGGGTTGGCCGAGCCGTGAGGGCGGCGCCAACGGTCGTCTGGACGCCGTTGAGGTTGATGGCGGAGCCGGCGCCGAACGGAGGACCGTCATCCGCGACCGCCATCCCCGGCAGCAGACACAGGAGCGCCGCGGCGAGACGAAGGAACCGCATCACTGCCCCTGCACGAACACGAGGACGGCGCCGGCGGTATTGCTGGCGGCGTAATAGGCGCCGACGTGTGCCGGGTTCTCGGTCCCCGATCCACCCTGGCCGTTGGTCGCGCTCGGCCCGTCGTAGCCCTTGCTGTTGCCGGGGGCGGTGGTCGCGGAATAGCCGACGTCGATCGTCGAGCCGGGCGTCCGGTTCGTGAACTCCGCCGCCTTTCTCGCCGGATTGCTCCCGCTCACCAGACACGCCGTATTGGCCGCACAGGCTGTCGTGGTCTGGGCGCCCGTCGCGTCGGTGCAGACGATGTTGCCGCCCGTGGCGTAGGCCGGGAGAGTGCAGGTCAGGCGGGTGCGGGTGACACCGGCTGAGGCACCGCCAAAGCCGGACACGACATTGCCGGCGGCGTCGTAGACCACGACCGGCTGGGTGCCGGTTCCGAACGGCACCCCGGGCGCCTTCGACGGCGGCGCCTCCGCAAGTGCGGCAGAGGCGCAGAGAAGCGCGGCCAGCAGGCCGGCCAGATGGCGAATCATGGGGCTCACCTTGAGATGGGCGGGCGCTCAGGCCTGCCAGTTGGCGGCGATGGCGGCGGGCACGCGCTCGGCCCAAGCCCTGGCCGTCGTGTTGATGTCCAGCCGCTTGCGGAGCTTGGCCTGGCGCACCAGGACGAAGATCACCACGAAGGTGCGCCCCTTCGCCGGCCCGGCCTCGCGGATCGGGCGGAAGCTCTTGCGGCGCTGGAAGCGCGAGGCCTGCCGGCGGTAGAAGGCATCGGCGACCAGCACGCCGCCGCTGCGGGTCGGGACGAACCGCAGCTTCGTGCCGGTCTCACGCTCCCACGCTGCGGGGGACAGGGTGTTGTCGGTCGAGCCCTTCGTGCGCCGCTTGGACAGCTGCCGGACGCCGGCATCGGGCGTCGGGATCGCGAGATACTGGCCGCCCTTCGCCTTGATCGTCACGCCGCGGTCGAAGGCATCGATCAGCTTCGGGGCGTTCGAGGAGACGTAGGCCGCCGCGTCCGCGCTCTCGCCGGTCTTGGGGAAGGTCTGCCCGCGCCAGGTGTTGGCGAGGCGCGGGCCGAGCCCTGCTTCGCGCACCTCGGCGCGCAGGTCCTCCTTCAGCCCGTCGGTGACCTGCCGCATGCCGGCCGTGACCGAACGGGCGATCTGTACCTCGGTGCCGGCCAGCGCACCGCGGATATCCGGCACCTGGACGGTTGGCCTCACGGCCCCTCGTCCTCCGGATCGTCCTCGGCGACCGCTGCCACCTCGCAGGTCCGCACCAGCCGGTGGCTGTCGATGGTAGCGAGCCCGATGACCTCGAACAGGCCGCCGGGCTCGCCGTCGTCGGCCTCCACCTCGAAGGTGTCGCCCTTGGCGGGGTTGGGCACCTCGGAGAGGCGGACGTCGATCAGCATGGCGTCGAGGTCGAAGCGGTTGTCTCCCACCCCGATGATGGCCTCCGGCGAGCGCCGACGGATGCGGACGGGCAGGCCATCGCCGGCACCGCCCGCGCGCCACACGGCGTCACGGCTGAGGTTCGGGTCATCGAAGAGGGCGTCCACCGCCATCGACAGGACGCTCATCGGGCGGCGCGCTGCCCCTTGTCGGCCTCGGCCTTGGCCTTGGCGGTGTCGCCGCCCTGCTTGCCCTGGTCGGCGCCGGCGCTGGCCTCGCCCTCGGCCGCCGGAGCATCACCGCCGCCGGTATCCGAGCCCTCGGCGACCTCGTGGGTGCCGGCGGCGAGGGCCGCCTGCGCCTCGTCCCACCCCATGGTGACGGGCTCGCCGTCGGTCTTGCCCTTCTCACGCAGGCGCATGGCGCGTCTCCTCTCGATGAAGGCCTGCCGTGCAGGCGTCAGAACGATGGGGCCGCCCAGGGTGCCGGGCGGCCAGTGGTCGACCTCGTCGGCGACGAGCATGCGGATGGGCCGCAAGCCGCGCCTCAGTTCGAGGTGGTGCCGCGCACCAGCAGGGCCGGGCGCTTCACGAGCGGGAGCGGGTTGGACTCGGTGTGGATGTCCATGCCCTTGCCGAACTTCTTCGGCTCGAGCGGCGCCACGAACACCTCGGCGTCACTGATCGCCGGCGCTAGGTTCACTTCCGACCAGAAATCGGGCGGCGCCCAGTAGTTCGTGAAGGTGTCGGTGGTGCCGAGCGGGAAGAACCGCACGTCGCCGGCCGGGATGAACCGCTGCGGCACGCTGGTAGTACCGTCCTCCTGTATGTAGGAGGCCGAGCCGCGGTACTCCTCGAAGGTGATGCCGCCGAAGGTGAAGCCCTTGCGGACGTCCTCGCGCAGGATCTGCGGCCCGGACTGGTAGTACTTGAAGGCTTCCTTCACGCTCGCGTGCGAGGTGAACTTGCGGAACCATTCGGGCGAGCACAGCGCGTGCACGCCAGTCATCGTCTCCCCGAGGAGGTTGTCCTCCATGTAACCGGTCACGTCCTGGCATTTCCCGAGCACGTCGGTGGAGGCAGTGCCGAACGTGAAGTCCACCACCTGCTCGGTGATGCCGAACTCGGTGAAGTAGTTCACGATGACCGAGCCATCGGAATCGCGCACCACGCCCTTGAGCGCCCCGATCCGCAGGTTCTCCAGCGTGATCGCGTGCTTGCGGCGCATCGTGATGAGCTTGCGGTTCACGAAGCCGAGCACGGTTTCCAGGCCGGCGACGCCGTTCGGCGAGAGCGCCAGCATGTTCTGGACGTCGGTCGCCAGCACGCTGTCGTCGTGCGGGATGTGCGGCACGTAGAAGGCCTTCGGCTTCTGCTTGCCGCGGGTGCCGAGGGACGCCGGGCCGCCGCGCGGCCGGGTCGGCAGCAGGGTGAGCACGCCGTTCTCGATGAAGAGGGTCACCGAGGTGGTGGCGATCGGCTCGGGCGTGAACAGCCCGAGTTCGTTGATGCGCCCGTAGCTGTTCGGCACCAGGGTGACGTTGCCGGTCAGGGCCGACGCCGAGAAGGCGTCCTGGTTGAAGATGTCGAGGATCGTGGGCATCGCGGGTCAGGCCCCCTGGCGGACGATGATGCCGACGGCGTTCAGCTGGGCGTTCGCCGCCGCGCGCTTCGTGGCATCGTTGATGGTGGCCCCATAGGTGAGGCCGGCGTGGCTCGCGATGGCGTGCCGGGACACGATCACCGCCTTAGCGTCGGCGCTCGTGGCGTCGACCGGGAACAGCAGCACCGCAACGGCGGTCTGCGAGCCGTCGGAGCCGGCGGCGGCGGCCGGCACGTACTTGGCGCCGACCTTGGCGAGCACGGTGCCGGAGACGAGCTTGCCGGAGCCCGCGGCGATGATCGCCGTGTCGCGGCTGCGGTAGGAATCGTCCTCCGACTTCAGCCAGTCGGAGGCGACGATCGCGGTCTCGAGGAGGGCCATGGATCAGGCGTCCTTCTTCATGCCGGCGCGGCGGAGCTCTCGCTCCATGCTGCTGGCGGAGGCGGTGAGGCCGGCATTGCCCGTGGGCGCCGGGGGATGGGACGAGATCGAGGTCTTCTCCTCGGCCGCCACCAGCTTGTCGAAGAGCGCGGCGCGAGCCTGCTCCACGGTCTTGCCCTCGGCGAGCATCGTGGCGTCGAGGTCGGCCGGCAGGGTCGGATCCTTGCGGCGCGCGAGCGCGACGAGGTTCTTGATCTCGCTGGCGGCGCCGATCCGGGCCTTGGCCTGGTCGATCGTCACGCCCTCGGCGAGGAGGGTCGAGGCCATGGCCGGGACACCGCCATCGACGCAGAGCTTGGCGATCTCCGCGGCGTCGGAGCGGGCGACGGTGGCGGTCGGGGCGGTCGTCGGCTGGGGCGCCGGCTTGGTGGTGGGGGCGGGCTCGTTGCCCGCCTTCTCGGTCGCCATCAG
>NZ_JTHF01000031.1 GCF_001043895.1 Methylobacterium indicum | reverse complement strand
CTCGCCCCCCTGCGCCGCGCGCCCGACCCCGCCGCCGCCCTCGACAGTGAGGCGCTGCTCGGCGAGGCGGCGACCGTCTACGACCTGCGCGACGGGTTCGCCTTCGCGCAGCTCGCGGCGGACGGCTATGTCGGCTACCTGCCGGCGGAGGCGCTCGGGCCCGTCGATCCCGCACCGACCCACCGGGTCGCGGCCCTGCGCACTTTTCTGTATCCCGCCGCCGACCTGAAGCGGCCCGCCCTCGGGGCGCTCAGCCTCGGCGCCCGGGTGGCGGTCGCGGCGCGGGACGGCGCCTATGCGCGCCTGCACGACGGCGGCTTCGTCTGGGCCGGCCACCTCGCCCCCCTCGACGCGATCGAGCCGGACGTCGCCGCGACGGCCCTGCGCTTCCTCGGCGTCCCCTATCTCTGGGGCGGACGCAGCAGCCTCGGGCTCGACTGCTCCGGTCTGGTGCAGACGGCGCTCGCCGCCGCCGGGATCGCGGCGCCGCGCGACAGCGACCAGCAGGAGGCCGCCCTCGGCGAGGCGGTGCCGGTCGCGGCGGACCTCGCCGGCCTGCGGCGGGGCGACCTGGTATTCTGGCGCGGCCATGTCGGGATGATGCTGGACGAGACACGTCTGATCCACGCCAACGGTCATCACATGGCGGTGGCGGTCGAGCCGCTCGCCGAGGCGCAAGCCCGCATCCGCGGCGGCCGCACGGGGCCCGGCACCGGCGACGGGGCGATCCGCGCGATCCGCCGCCTCCTCCCCGGCTGACCGTCGGGGGCCGAGCCCGGAGGCCTTTCCTTGGACCTGTCCGATCCCGACACTGGGGAAACCGCCCGGTGCGCGACGGATCGCGCGTGCAAACCCGTGGACATCCGGCGGAATACCGGCCGGGCGGGGGTCGCGCCGCCTCGCCTCGGCCATCACCTGCGATAGATTGGGACGCGAGGGTTCGCCGTCGGCGGCCCACCCACTCGTGCTCCGAGGATACCCGCCCGCGATGCTGACCGGTTCGGCCGTCACCCGCGCCCTCGTCATCGTCGTGCTGGCAGCCGGTCTCGCCGGCCTGTGGCAGTTCCTGATGCCGCGGGCGACCGGCCCCAACATCTCCGAGCCGCCCAAACGCGCGGAGACCGGCAAGAGCTCCACAGCGAGCCCCACGGCGAGCCGGACCGTGCCGCCGCCGACCAGCGAGAGCGGAGACCCGGTGCGCTCGGTCTATCCGGGCCCGCGCGCCGCCGAGCCGCCGGCGCCGCGCCAGCCCCCGGCGGCGGATCCGGCACCCGCTCCGGCACCTGCGCCGGTTCCCGTTCCGGTGCCGAGCGCCGCCCCGGCGACGGTGCCGGAGCCCACCCCTCCCCCGGTCTTCGGCCCGCCGGCCGTGCCACCGGTCGCGGCGAACGACGAGCCGGCCTCCGCTCCCGCCCCGGCCGGCGCCGTCGACCTCAACACCGCCAGCGTGGCGGAGCTGAACGGGCTGGGCGGCGGCATGATCGGCAAGGCGATCGTCGCCCGGCGGCCCTACACCTCGCCGGGCGATCTCCTGTCGAAGCGCGTCCTGAGCCGGGCGACCTACGAGAAGATCAAGGGCCAGGTGACGGTACGGTAGGAGCTCTCCGGATCAGTCGAGGCCCTCGTCGGGGATGTTCAGCGTGGTCCCGCAAGCCTTGCAGTGCACGGCATCCGGCTCGTGGCGCTGCAGCCCGCAGGTCGGACAGGGAAAGCGCACCTTGTAGGGCCGGAACACCACCTGGGCGAGGCGGAAGAACAGGGTCACGCCGCAGATCATCACGAAGACCGAGATCAACCGGCCCGACGGGCCCGGCAGGGTGATGTCGCCGTAGCCGGTGGTCGTCAGCGACGTGACCGTGAAGTAGAGCGCATCGACCGGGCTGCCGATCGCCGGATTGCTGCCGGCCTGCGTGACGTAGACCACGCCGGTCATCACGAACACGAACACCATCAGGTTGGTGGCGGCCAGGATGGCCTCTTCGTTGCGCCGGAAGACGGTGCTGTCCTGGCGCAGCCGGTCGAGCAGCTGGTAGGTGCGCAGGAGGCGAAGCGTGCGCAGGATGCGCAGGAAGCCGACGCCCTGCACGAACATCGGCGCGAGGAACGAGGCGATCGCCACCACGTCCGTCCAGGTGCTGAGGCGCAGGAACTCGCGCGCCGGCGCGCGGCTGATCGCCAGGCGGCCGGCGAAATCGGCCAGCACCCCGAGGCCGAGGACCACGTCGCAGGCGACGATCCAGGACGAGAGCGGCAGGAACGAGGTCACGATCACGAAGGCGATCGTCGCGATGTCGAAGGCGAGCAGGGCGTACCGGAAGCGATGCGCCCGATCGGTGTCGCCCTCGTAGAGGGCCTGCAGTCTGGCTTTCAGCGGAGTCATGGTTCCGATCGGTCGGACGGGCGCCGCCGCCCCATAGCGCATTCCGACCGCCGGCGCCCGTTGCGCACCGATCCGATCGATGGGATACGGGCGCCAAGGTGTGCGGTCCCGCAGCGGGACCTGCAGGATGTCTGCCGCTGGTCGGGCCGCCAGCGGGGAAGACCCGTGCCCATGCCTCATCCGACTTGGCCTTATTCGACCCGGCCCCATCCGACTTGGCCTCATGCGGCCGGGCAGCCTCCCCGGTCCCACCGGCGACATGGCCGTCGTCCTGCCCCCGGCGCAGGCGTCGTGATGCGGTCCATCGATCCGATCATCGCGGCAGACCCGACATGCCCGGCGGCGGGTCGGGTTTCGCCGACGCATCCTCCACATTTCGGCAAGGCGACGACATGAGCGTTCAGGCCCCCCTCCCGGTTCGCCGGCCGCTCTCGGCCCTGCGCAACATGCTGCACAACGAGGCCAGCGGCGGCCTGGTGTTGATGGCGAGCGCCGCGCTGGCGCTGGTCGTGGCGAACTCGCCTCTCTCCGGGAGCTACTTCGCGGTCCTCAAGACCGATCTCGGCCCGCTCTCGGTCCTGCACTGGATCAACGATGCCCTGATGGCGGTGTTCTTCCTGCTGGTCGGCCTGGAGATCAAGCGCGAGATGCTGGACGGGCGGTTGCGCACCTGGCCCGACCGCATCCTGCCCGGGATCGCCGCGCTCGGCGGCATGCTGATGCCGGCGCTGGTCTATGCCGCGGTCAACCGGCACTCGCCGGACACCCTGCGCGGCTGGGCGATCCCGGCGGCGACCGACATCGCCTTCGCCCTCGGGGTGCTGGCGCTGCTCGGTTCGCGCGTGCCGGTCTCGCTCAAGGTGTTCCTCACCGCCCTGGCGATCATCGACGACCTCGGGGCCGTCCTCATCATCGCGGCCTTCTACACCGCCGACCTGTCGCTGCCGATGCTCGGCGGCGCCGGCCTGACGCTCGCCATCCTCTACGGGATGAACAAGGCCGGCGTCGCACGTCTGTGGCCCTACCTGCTGCTCGGCGCGGTGCTGTGGGTGTTCGTCCTGAAGTCCGGCGTGCACGCGACCATCGCGGGCGTGCTGCTCGCGCTGACGATCCCGCTGCGGCTCAGCGTCGGCAAGCCGGACGATCCGACCTCGCCGCTGCACATCCTCGAGCACGCCATCCATCCGTGGTCGGCGTTCCTGATCCTGCCGATCTTCGGGTTCGCCAATGCGGGCGTGTCGCTGGCCGGGTTCAAGCCGGCCATGCTGCTCGATCCGGTGACGCTCGGGGTCGCGCTCGGCCTGTTCGTCGGCAAGCAGCTCGGCGTGTTCGGGTTCGTGCTGGCCCTGGTCCGGCTCGGCTGGGCCCAGCGGCCGGCGCACGCGACCTGGCTGCAGGTCTACGGCGTGGCGCTGCTGTGCGGCGTCGGCTTCACGATGAGCCTGTTCATCGGCCTGCTGGCCTTCGCCGCGAGCCCCGAGCTCGAAGCGGAGACCAAGATCGGCGTGCTGGTCGGTTCGCTCGCCTGCATGGCGGCCGGGGCGCTGGTGCTGCGCTTGGCGCCGCGCGCGCCGAAGCCGGCGGCGGCGCACGGGTCCTGATGCCGGGCCCGCGCGATCGTCGGGCCGTCGAACGGGCCGGATCGGCCGGAGAACCGGATGCTCGGCGCCGAGCATCCGGCCTCTCGCGAAGGCCCCCGATGCCGTGCACCGGGGGCCGCACCGGTCACGCCGCGAGCGGCGCCGGGATCTCGGTCTCGCGCTCGGTCACGAGGTCGGCGGCGATGCGGCCGGAGCCCGCCGCCATGGTCCAGCCCAGCGTGCCGTGGCCGGTATTGAGCACGAGGCCCCGGATCTGGGTGCGGCCGAGATAGGGCACGTTCGAGGGCGTGGTCGGGCGCAGGCCGCTCCAGGCGGTGGCGGCGGAAAAGTTGCCGGCATTCGGGAAGGTACGCCGCGCGTTCTCCAGGATCGCCGCGACCCGCGCCGCATCGAGGTGGCGGGTATAGCCCGAGAGTTCGGCGGTGCCGGCGACCCGCAGATGGGTGCCGAGGTTCGAGTAGACCAGCTTGTACTCGTCGTCGGTCAGGCTGACCTGCGGCGCGCCGTTATGGCCCTCGATCGGGATCGAGACCGAGTAGCCCTTGGCCGGGTAGATCGCGAGATTGACGCCGTAGCGGCGCAGGAACGGCGCCGACCACGAGCCGAGCGACACGACGACGTTCGGGGCGGACAACCGCTGATGCCCGCCTTCGACCATCACCTCGACGCCGGTGATTCGGTCGCCCGACGGAGAGAGCAGCAGGCGCGTCGCCTCCGAGCCGTACAGGAACGTCGCCCCCATCGCGGCGGTGCGGGCGGCGAGCGCCTGGGTGAAGGCGCGGGCGTCGCCGCTCTCGTCCTCGGCCGTGTAGGTGGCGCCGACCACGTCGTCGATGGCGTGGGCGAAGGCCGGCTCGAGCGCCAGCACCTCGTCGCGGCCGATCACCCGGCGCTCGCAGCCGTGCTGGCGCATCAGCTCGGCGACGGGCTTGGCGGCCTCGAACTCCTTGGCGTCGCGGTAGAAATGCAGGATGCCCAGCGTCTTCTCGGCGTAGGCCAGGCTCTCGGCGGCGCGGATCTCCTGGAGCTTGGCGCGGCTATAGGCGCCGAGCCGCACGATCTCGACGGTGTTGCGGCGCGCCCGCTCGGGCGTGCAGTTGCGCAGGAAGCCGGCGATCCACGACCATTGGTGCCGGTCGAACCGGGGGGTGAAGAGCAGCGGCGCACGCGCATCGAAGAGCCACTTCATCACCTTGAGCGGCGCGCTCGGATTGGCCCAGGGCTCGGCGTGGCTCACCGAGATCTGGCCGCCATTGGCGTAGCTGGTCTCGAGGCCGGCGCCGCTCTGGCGGTCGATCACGCAGACCGACAGGCCGGCCTTGGCGGCCCAGTAGGCGGTGGCGGTGCCGACGACGCCGGCGCCGAGCACGATGAGATCGAAGGAGGTCTTTTGTCCCGACACGCGTTCCATCCTTCCCGCCTCGTCGAAGGCAGGTGGCAGGGGTTGGAACTCTGTTCGGGTGGCCTGAGAGATTCGCCGGGTTCACGACCCGGCTTGCTCCATCGGCGGGCGTCGTGGCGCCCTCTCCAGAGTGTCCTCTCGATCGCGGTCCTTTGACCTGAGAGCTTCGGCGCGCAGCACGGCTGGCACGCCTTTCCCCTTCGGTGCCGGCGCGAAGCCGGTCTCTCCCGCGACCATCAACGGACGGCCAAGCCTCTAACATGGCCGCCCGTCGGACAAAAGTGCAAAGAGTCGCGGAATCGCCAGGATCGGTCGCTCCCGCTCAAGCGGAGGCGACCGACCCGCTCAGGCCAGGCGAGCGTCGCTCAGGCCCGGCAAGCCCCGCTCAGGCCCGGCAAGCCTCGAACCCCTTGCGGATCTGGTCCGGGTCGAGGTGGCGACCGATGAAGACGACGCGGGATTCGCGCGGGTCGCCGGGCTTCCACTCGTCCTGCAGGTCGCCGTCGAGGATCATGTGGACGCCCTGGAAGACGAAGCGGCGCGGCTCGTCGGGGAAGCTGACGATGCCCTTGCAGCGCAGGATGTCGGCGCCCTGGACCTGGGTCAGGTCGGAGATCCACGGCATGAACTTGTTGGGATCGACGGCGCCCGGCAGCCGGGCCGAGATCGACTGGATCTCCTCGGAATGGTGGTGATGGTGGCCTTCCTCGAGGAATTCCGGCTCGATCTCGACGATGCGGGCGAGGTCGAAGGCGTTGCGGCCGAGCACCTTGTCGAGGGCGATGGCGCAATGCTGGGTCCGGTGGATCTCCGCGGAGGCGTTGATGGCGCGGATCTGGCGCTCGACGGCGTCGAGGCCGGCCTCGTCGACGAGATCGGCCTTGTTGAGCAGGATCACGTCCGCGAAGGCGACCTGGTTCCTGGCCTCGGGGGCGTCCTTCAGGCGCTCGGACAGCCACTTGGCGTCCACCACCGTCACCACCGCGTCGAGGGTGGCGGCCTCGCCGACATCCTGGTCGACGAAGAAGGTCTGGGCCACCGGCGCCGGCTCGGCGAGGCCGGTGGTCTCGACGATGATGGCGTCGAACTTGCCCTTGCGCTTCATCAGCCCGTCCATGATGCGGATCAGGTCGCCGCGCACGGTGCAGCAGATGCAGCCGTTGTTCATCTCGAACACTTCCTCGTCGGCGCCGACCACGAGGTCGTTGTCGATGCCGATCTCGCCGAACTCGTTGACGATCACGGCGTAGCGCTTGCCGTGCGGCTCGGTGAGGATGCGGTTGAGGAGGGTGGTCTTGCCGGCGCCGAGGTAGCCGGTGAGCACCGTGACGGGAATCTTGTCGGACATGCGGGAGGCTTCTTCTGCAACCGGACGGGGCGCGGACGCCGCCGGGGCGCCGCACTGACCGGTGATATAGTGTGTCACCCGCCGCCGCGGGAGGCCGGATCGGGCGCGGGGAAGCGGGCGACGTCGCCCAGCAGCTCGACGAAGGCCCGGGCGCCGTGATCGAGGAGGGCCCGCCCCGCCTCCGCCGTGCCGAGGCGCGCGTCGCCGATGGCGCCCGCGGGGTTCAGGTCCTGCGCGTGCCAGGCGAAGGCCGCCGGGCGCCCGGCCCGCAGATGAGTGTAGCTGCGCGCGATCTCCCGCGTCGCCGGCACGAAGTCGCGGATCGCGGGCCGGCGCACGAGGTCGGGGCGCAACGCCAGCATCAGGGCGGTCTCGATGCCGCCGCCATGGATGCCGTGGCGCACCTCGTCCTCGGGAAACGAGTCCGGCGGCGTGCCGAAGCGGCTCCAGGCGGTGGTGACCGCCACCATCCCGTGCCGGCCGCGCAACCCCAACGCTACGAGGTCGACGAGCGCGCTGTTGCCGCCATGCGAGGAGACGATGACGAGCCGGCGGCAGCCCGCCCGCGCCACCCCGTCGCCGATCTCGCCCCAGGCCTTCAGCGCCGTCTCGGGGGTCAACGTCAGGGTGCCGGGAAAGTCCGCGTGCTCGGGCGACAGGCCGACGCTCTGCACCGGCAGCACCCGGACGTCGAGGTCGGCGGGGACGAGGTCCACGACCCGCGCGAGGTAGCCTTCGGCGATGACGACGTCGGTGGAGAGCGGCAGGTGCGGCCCGTGCTGCTCCACGGCCGCGACCGGCAGCACCGCCACGGCGGCCCGCAGCGCGCCCTCGCGGCATTCCTCGGTGGTCAGGTCGCCCCAGGGCCGGGCCGGCATGCGCGTCTCCTCCACATCTGTCCGTCACGTCTGTCGATCGCCGGCAACATAAGCCGCGGCGGGGCGGGCCGGAACCGGGGCCTCGTCATCCAGGCGTCACAGGCGGGCTGGCATGTGCGCGTCGGGGTGCCGTCGCGGCGCCCGGTCCGCCGTCCTTGCGCTCACGGTGCACGCGCGGCAGGATCCGTCTCGAAACAGGGGCTGAACGCCATGGCAGCGGGCGAGCAGGCAGTGGCCGTAGCCGTGGACACGCCGCGCCGGGCGTCCAAGCGCCTCCGGCCCCCCGGCGCCAAGAGCGTCGGCTGGGCCCTGATGCAGGCCGCGCGCCTCCATCGCGGCCGCATCGGCGACCGCCTGGCGGATCTCGACCTCTTCGCCGGCCAGGAGCAGGTGGTCCAGGCGCTCGCGGCGGCGGGCACCATGACCATGGGCGACCTCGCCGCCACCCTGCGGGTGCGCCCGCCCACCGCCTCGAAGACCATCACGCGGCTCGCCGCCATGGGGGTGGTCGAGCGCCGCACCGAGGCCGGGGACGGCCGCGTCGTCCGGGTCCGCCTGACCGAGGCCGGCCTGGCCAAGGCGAAGGCGATCGAGGGCATCTGGGACGACGTCGAGGCCGAGATGCTGGACGGCTTCGACGGCAAGGAGCGCCGGCGCCTGCGCAAGCTCCTGCGCCGCGCCGCCCGCAACCTCGCCGAGGCCGCCGGCCTCGACGCGCACGAGTCCGACGGCGAGGCCGAGGACGACCTCGACGGTCTCGATGCCGGGGATTCGAGCCGGGACATGGACTGACGACGTCCTGGACTGACGACGTCCTGGACCGGCGACGCCCTGGACCGGCGACGCCCTTGAGTGAGGACGCCCCGGACCGACAAGCGCGGGCCGGCACCCGCTTCGCCGAACGGATTATCCCGCGGCGCGGCGCGGCCTATGTTGAATGATCCGGCGCTGCGGCGGGGGATCACCTTGCCAAGTCCGTCGTTTGTCAGTTTTCTGCCGTGGGGCGACCCGTTCGCGGCGGGCGCGACGGCGCCGGGCCGGAAACAGTGTCCGATCACGATCACAGGAGCGACCGCGCCACGCGGTCGCCGGGCTTTCGCGCCCGCCCCCTCTGGGCCCACGTCACGGCGCTGGCCGCCGCCCTGCTGGTGCCGGCGCTCATCATCATCGGGCTGATCGCCCAGCGCTGGGTCCAGGCCGAGCAGGCCCGGATGGAGGAGCGCACCGCGACCCTGAACGCCCACGCGGTCGAGCAGATCGACGGCTTCCTCGGCGGCCAGGTGGCGATGCTGCGGGCGCTCGCCACCTCGCCGGCCCTGGAGGCGGGCGACGACGCCCGGTTCGACCGCCAGGCGCGGGAGCTGGTGCGCCTGCCGGGGGTCGAGATCGTGCTGCGCGATCCCGACGGCCGCGAGCGGGTGAACACCCGGCTGCCCCGGGGCGCGACCCTGCCGGGCGGCCCCCTCGCCGACGACCGCACCGTGCAGGAGACCGGCGCGCCGACGATCTCGGGGCTCTTCGCCGAGGCCGGGTCGGGCCGGCCGGTCGTCGCCGTCACGGTGCCGGTCCGGCGCGACGGCGCGGTGACCCGCCTCCTCACCGCCACGCTGCCCGCCGCGCTGTTCGGCGAGATCCTGCGGGCGGCGGGCGTGGCCGCCCCCTATTCGGGCTCGATCGCCGACCGGGCGGGCATCGTCATCGGCCGCTCGGTCGAGACCGACGCGGCGGCCGGCAAGCCCCTGCCGGGCTTCGACACCATCACGGAGACGACCGGGCAGTGGAAGGGCCGCAACCTGAGCGGCATTCCGGTCTTCGGCACCCATCATCGCTCGGTGCCGTCGGGCTGGGTGGTGACGATCGGCGTCGCGCAGGCGGCCCTGCAGGCGCCGCTCGTCACCTCCGTCCTGGTGCTGGCGCCGGTGGTCCTCGGCCTCGGGCTGATCGCGCTCGTCGCCTCGCTGCTCGCCGGGCGCCGCATCCTGCTCGCCAAGGCGCTCCTCGCCAAGGCGGCGGACGACCTGCGCCGGGGCATCCCGCTGCGGACGCCGGTGACGCCGGTGCGGGAGGTGAACGAGGTCGGGGCGGTGCTGGCGGAGACCTCCGCCACCCTGCACCGGCAGGCCGACGCCCTGCGCGAGAGCAACGCCGACCTCGAGAACCGCATCGCCGCGCGCACCCGCGAGCTCGTCGCCAAGGAGGCGGTGCTCACCACCACCCTCGACGCGATGGACCAGGGCCTGATCATGGTCGATGCCCAGGGGACCGTCGCGGTGACGAACCGGCGCCTCGCCGAGCTCCTCGACCTCGACCCCGCCTTCCTGGCGACGCAGCCGTCGCGGGCGGAGATGCGGCGGGCGCTCGACGCGGCAGGGGAATATGCGGGGGTCGATCCGGCCTTCGGGCAGGCGATCGCGATGGGCGACCTCGCGGTGCTGGGCGAGCGCTACGAGCGCACGCGGCCGAACGGCACGATCCTCGAGGTCCACAACGCGCCCACCGCCGAGGGCGGGGTGCTGCGCACCATCACCGACATCACCGCCCGGCGGGCGGCCGAGGCGGCGTTGCGGCACAAGAAGGCGCTGCTCGACGCGACCCTCGCCAACATGGACCAGGGGGTGCTGCTGATCGACGCCGCGGGCATCGTCCAGCTCTGCAACGAGCGGGCGATCGACCTGCTCGGCCTGCCGCCCGAATACCGCCATTGCCGCCCGGCCTTCGCCGAGGTCGTGGCCCGGCAGGACGCCGCCGGGGAGTTCGGCGATGCACAGGCCGTCCGCGAGCCCTGGCTCGCGCTCACCGGCGACCACCTCGGCGCGCCGCCGGTCTACGAGCGCACGCGGCCGAACGGCACCGTGCTCGAGGTGCGCACCGTGCGCCTCGCCGAGGGCGGGGCGATCCGCACCTTCTCCGACGTGACCGAGCGCAAGCGGCGCGAGCTCGCCGTCCTGGAGGCCAACCGCGTCGCCGAGGCCGCGCGGCTCCAGGCCGAGGCCGCGAGCGCGGCCAAGACCGAGTTCCTGGCGACGATGTCCCACGAGATCCGCACGCCGCTCAACGGCGTGATCGGCTACGCCGACCTCCTGATGCGTGCCGGCACCCTGTCGCCGGCCCAGGCCCGCAGCGCCGAGCGGATCCAGGATGCCGGCCAGGCCCTGCTGACGGTCGTCAACGACGTCCTCGACTTCTCGAAGATCGAGGCGGGGCAGATCGACCTCGATCCCCAGCCCTTCGCGCCGGCCTCGCTGGCCGACAACGCCGTGGCGATCGTCGGCGGCGCCGCCGAGGCCAAGCGCCTGAGCCTCGCGGTGCGGGCCGAGCCCGGCCTCGCCCCGCGCCTCGTCGGCGATCCCGACCGGCTGCGCCAGGTCCTGCTCAACCTCCTCAACAACGCGATCAAGTTCACTCCGGCGGGCCACGTCACCCTGCTGCTGGCCACGACGCCCCTCGGCGACGGCCGCCACCTCCTCAGGGCCGCGATCCACGATACCGGGATCGGGATCCCGGCCGACCGGCTCGGCCGGCTCTTCCAGCGCTTCTCGCAAGTCGACGGCTCGATCCAGCGCCGCTTCGGCGGCACGGGCCTCGGCCTCGCGATCAGCCGGCGCCTGATCGAGACGATGGGCGGCGAGATCGGGGTCGAGAGCCGGCCCGGCGAAGGCTCGACCTTCTGGTTCAGCGTGCCGCTGGCGGAGGCCGTCGCGGAGGAGGCGACCCCGGCCCGCGGCGCCGCGATCCCGCTCGACCGGCCGGCCCGGGTGCTGCTCGTCGAGGACAGCCCGGTCAACCAGGACATCGCCCGGGCGATCCTGGAACGCCGCGGCCACCGGGTGACCGTGGTGGCGGACGGGGCCGAGGCGGTCTCCGCCGTGCAGGCCGGCGCCCACGACGTGGTGCTGATGGACGTGCAGATGCCCGG
>NZ_JTHF01000309.1 GCF_001043895.1 Methylobacterium indicum | reverse complement strand
AGGTAGCCGGTGGCGCCCGCCTCCACTCCCTCCGCACCCACCTCCTGACCCTCTGGGCCCTGCTCCTCGCCTCGGCGGGCGCCACCGGCTACCTGCTGACCGAGTTCTACGCCCAGTCGGCCGCCGTGCAGGTGGCGCAGGCCGAGGTCGAGGTGGCGCGCTCCTGCCGCGAGATCGGCGACCGGTTCGCCTTCTTCACCGCCGGCTGGAGCGGCGGAGCGACGGAGATCGACGACACCCTGAAAGGACAGCTCACCGACGTGGTGGTGACGGCGCTCGCCGGCCATCCGGGGGTGGAGGGCGGGATCTGGACCGCAGGCGCCGGCTCGGCCGCCTACGCCTTTCCGACCTACGAGGGCACGGGGCCGAAGACCGACCTGCCCTCGGCCGAGATCGACACGATCCGGCGCATCAACGCCGAGACCCTGAGCGGCGAGCGGCCGGTGGCGACGCGGCGGGTCTCCCGCACCCAGACGCTGGTGGTGCAGGGCTGCCCCCTGCGCGGCCCGATCCACGGGGCGACGGCCTGGACGATGACGCGGGTCCATACCGACGAGGGCCGGGCCTACGGCCAGCTCCTCGCCGGGTTCGGCTTCCTCGCCGCGACGGTGCTGGGCTCGGCCCTGATCCTCGGACGGCTGCTCTGGGTGCTCGGGCGGCGGATCGCCCGGCTCGAGGGCCAGCTCGGCCTCGAGACGCCGGCGGGCGACCTGCCCCGCCTGGCGCCGACCGGCCTGCGCGAGCTCGACCGGCTGGTCGAGGCGTTGAACGCCGCGGGCCTGCGCCTCGGCGCGGCCCGGCAGCGCGCCGCGGAGGCCGAGCGCCTCGCCGCGCTGGGCCAGCTCACCGCCGGCATCGCCCACGAGATCCGCAACCCCCTGGCGGCGATCCGGCTCAAGGCCGAGAACGCGCTGGCGAGCCCGGACCCGGCCCGGCCGCGCGCCGCCCTCGACCTCGTGCTGGCCCAGGTCGCCCGCCTCGACCGGCTGACCCGCGACCTCCTCAGCCTGACCCAGCCGCGGATGCCGGTCCTCGCGCCCGTCGACCTCGCGGGCGTGCTGGAGGCGTGCGCGCACCTCCACGACGAGCTTGCCCGGGAGCGGGACGTGCAGATCGTGGTGGCGGACGCGTCCGCGCGGCAGGTCCGCCTCGACGAGGCGCAAGTTCGGCGCGCCCTCGACAACCTCGTCCTCAACGCGCTGCAGCACAGCCCGGCGGGCGGCACGGTGAGGCTCTCGGCCCAGGCCGAGAACGGCCGGGTGCGGATCCGCGTCGCCGACGAGGGACCGGGCGTCGCCGAGGCCCTGCGCGGCCGGCTGTTCGACCCCTTCGTCACCGGCCGGCCGGACGGGACCGGCCTCGGCCTCGCGATCGTGCGGGAGATCGCCCGCGCTCATGGTGGACGGGTGCACCTCGCCGCCCCACCTCCCGGTGGCCCGTCCCCCGATGCCCCGGGTCCCGGCGCGACCTTCACGATCGATCTGCCCGAGATCGATCCGCCCGAACCGGACACGCCCGAGACCGCCCCGTGACGGACAGCGCTCCCGCCCGCATCCTGATCGTCGACGACGAGCCGGCCCTGCGCGAGGGACTGGCCGAGACGGTGAGCGATCTCGGCCATACCCCGATCCTCGCCGCCTCGGGCGCCGAGGCGCTGGCGCGGGTCGCCGCCGATCCGGCCATCGCGGCGGTGCTCCTCGACCTGCGGATGCCGGGCGAATTCGACGGGATGGCGGTGCTCCAGCGCCTGCGGGCCAGGCCGGCGGCGCCGCCGGTCGCCGTGCTGACCGCCTATGCCAGCGCCGAGAACACCATCGAGGCGATGCGGCTCGGCGCCTACGACCACCTGACGAAGCCCGTCGGCCGGGCCGAACTGGCGGATCTCCTCGGCGGGATGCTGGCGCAGGCCGCCATGCGGCCCGGCGAGCCGCCCGCCCCGGCCGCGGCGGCGGGCCTGATCGGCACCAGCGAGGCGATGCGGCGGGTGCAGAAGGCGGTCGGGCTCGCCGCCGACGGCGACGCCACGGTGCTGCTCTGCGGCGAGACCGGCACCGGCAAGGAGGTCGCGGCCCGGGCGCTGCACGCCCATGGCCGCCGGCGTGACGGCCCGTTCGTGCCGGTGAACTGCGCGGCGATCCCCGCCGACCTCCTCGAGAGCGAGCTGTTCGGCCACCTGCGCGGCGCCTTCACGGGGGCGGCCCAGGACCGCGCCGGGGCGTTCCGGGAGGCTTCGGGCGGCACGCTCTTCCTCGACGAGATCGGCGACATGCCGCCACCCATGCAGGCCAAGATCCTGCGGGCGCTCCAGGAGCGGGTGGTGACGCCGGTGGGCGGCCGGCCCGTTCCCGTGACCGTGCGGGTGGTGGCGGCGACCCATCGCGACCTGCCGCGCCTCGTCGCCGAGGGCGGCTTCCGCCAGGACCTCTTTTATCGCCTCAACGTCGTGCCGATCACCCTGCCGCCCCTGCGCGAGCGCCTGGCCGACCTCCTGCCGCTGGCCGAGCACTTCCTCGCCCTCGCCGGTGCCGGGACGACGCGCCTGTCGCCCGAGGCGGCCGCCGCCCTGATGCGCCACCCCTGGCCCGGCAACGTGCGCGAGTTGCGCAACGTGATCGAGCGCGCGGCCCTGCTGGCGCGGGGGCCGGTGATCGGCGGGGGCGATCTCGGCCTCGCCGGGGCGGCGGCGGAGGACACGGAGACCGCCCTGCCGGCCTGGCTCGGCGACGACCTGCCGGGGGCCGTGGCGCGGCTCGAGGAGGCGATGATCCGCCGGGCCCTGCGCGCGAGCGGCGGCAACCGCGCGCGGGCCGCGAAGGCCCTCGGCATCCAGCGCCAGCTCCTCTACGCCAAGATCGAGCGCCACGGCCTCGCGCGCGAGGC
>NZ_JTHF01000308.1 GCF_001043895.1 Methylobacterium indicum | reverse complement strand
CCCGCCCGCATCCGCCGCGGTCGCCGATTTCTTCCTCCACGGCCTCGGCGCGCCGCCTGCGCCGCCTCACGGAGCCAAACGATGATCCGCCTCGTCCTCGTCCTCCTGGCGTAGGCGACCGGCAGGTGCTCCGGCAGGTGCCGCGCAAGATCGGCCGGCAGCGCGCCCCGGGCCGTGCTCCAGGCCGCGCGCGTGTCGCCGCCATGGCGCTGCACGAGCCATCCCGCCCCGGCCGCGACGAGCGCCAGGAGGACGAGGACGAGGCGGATCATCGTTTGGCTCCGTGAGGCGGCGCAGGCGGCGCGCCGAGGCCGTGGAGGAAGAAATCGGCGACCGCGGCGGATGCGGGCGGGCGCCGGCCGGTGCCGTGCACCGCCATGCGGATGCCGCCGAGAATCATCAGCACCGCGAGGTCGATGTCGGGGACGTGCAGCTCGCCCGCCGCGACCCCGTCGCGCAGGAGGCCGGCCAGCGCGTCGCGCAAGCCGTCGAAGCCCTCGCGCAGGACGCGCCGGCTGCGCTCGCCGAACTCGGCGCCGCGCCCCTCGATCGCGGTCAGCGCCGGCGAAAGGGCGCCGATGCGCTCCAGGACCAGCCCGACCGCGGCACGCAGGCGCGCCGGGGCATCCGTCGCGGCGATGGCCCCGATCGCGTCGCGCAGGTCGGCCAGGGTCCAGGCGAGCCCGTCGATGAACAGGGCTTCCTTGGTGGAAAAGTAGCGGTAGAGCGTGGGCTTGGCGACGCCGGCCGCGGCGGCGACGGCATCCATGTGGACGGCGGCGTAGGGAAGGCCCGAGAACAGGTCCATCCCGGCTTCGAGGATCCGGCGGCGGCGTTCGGGATCGAGCGGCCGCTCGGCCGGCGGGCGCGCGACTCGAGGGCGGCCGGCATCAGGTCGATCGGATCGGCATGCGGCGTCGCTCATGAAGCCCTAACTGAACTGACGGGTTCAGTTAGCGGGGCGGGGCGCGCCACTGGCAAGCGCGGGCTTCCGCGACATAATAGCACGATAAGAAAGCGCTGCCATCGCGCGCCTCGCGGCCTCCGGCCGGATCGGGCAGCGACGTGGAGGCGGGGTGGAGCTTGCCCGCCGCACAATCCGGATCAGCATCGCGCCGTAGCCGTCCCGCCGCAGCGTCAGTCCGCGACAGTCCATCGTGATCCGAAAGACAGTCGAGGCGGCGCGGGAAGACTGGTCGGTCGCTTGCTCCGCCTCGTCTCGGCTGGTCTCACCCTCGATCCCGGGCGCCGCCACGCGGACCCGGGACGACGGTCCCGGGCACGCGCCGGTACGAGGGTCACCGGTCGGAGGTCCGAGCGGGCCTCCGGCATCCCGCCTCAGAACAGATGGATCGCGTGCGGGGCGAACAGCCCGATCGCCAGCATGCCGATCCCCGCGATCCCCAGGGCGCCGCCCGCGAAGGCCAGCGCCGCGATGCCGGTGATGACCTGGGCGGAGGCGAGCACGATGCCGATCTGGAAGGCGGCCGAGCCGAGCTCGTAATGGTGGTAGCGGGCGAGCGAGAGGTCGCGCTTGGCCTCGGCCGCCTTGGCCTTGGCGGCGAGCTCCTTGCGGCCGTCGCCGGAAGCCGGATCGGAATCCCAGCGGGCCATCGTCTTGGCCCATTCCTCGATCTGCTTCTTCACCGCCTCCGGGGAGGCGTTCGGCTCCAGGGCGATCTGCTCGCCGGCGGTCTTCAGCACCGTGCCGCGGATCGTGCGGGCCTGGAAGTAGGCCCACTGGTTGGCGGATTCGACGTTGGCGCCGAGCGCGTCGGTCTGGGCGCTCTTCGCCAGGGTCTCGCCGAGGGCGAGAAACAGCGCGAGCACCGAGATCAGCAGCGCAACCTTCTTGTTGGAGCTGTCCACCGCCCCGTGACCACCCGACATCGTCGTCTCTCCCGAACCAATCCGACAGGCGCGGCCTCGTCTGGCGAAACCCTGCGACAGGACGAAGAACCGGGGACGCGTCCGATCGATGAAGCCGGCCGCGCCTGTCGGATTGGT
>NZ_JTHF01000307.1 GCF_001043895.1 Methylobacterium indicum | reverse complement strand
CGAGGCGGGTCGCCGAGTCGATCCGCTCGGAGGCCGCCGTCATGGCGGCCTCGGTGAGGCGGTTGGCGTTGGCGACGGATTTGCCGATCGTCGTCTCGGCCCGTTCGATCAGGGTCGCGATCTCCTCGCGCGAGGCGGTGGCTGCCGCCGGGTCGGACTGGCGGCCATAGGGATCGACCCGCACGGCGTCGGCGTAACGCTGCACCTCGGCGGCGAGGTCGCTCACGGCACGCGCGCTCTCGCGCAGGATCTCGGGTTCGAGTGCGACCGCGATCGGCCGTTCGAGGGCCGCCGCGACTCCGCGTGCCTCCTCAAGCGCAGCGGCGGCCGCCGCGTCGGAGGCGGTGGCGTTGCGCGCCAACTCCATGGTCTTCTGGTTGAGCTGGATCCGGGCCACGGCGACCTGCGCCTGCGAGATCCCGCGCAGGATGGTCTCCTCGCGCGCCAGCGCGTCGTTCGCCGCACGGATCTCCGTGTTGCTGGACCATTGGTTGTAGACGGCGCCGCCGACGAACAATGCCGTGACCGTGGAGGACAGCGCCAGCTTGCGCCCGATGCTGAGCTTGACCATCGTAGAATCCAGTACCCGACGTCGTTCCAAACTATGACGTGGCCGTTGATAAGATTTATTTCTTAACAAAGTTCCTACTTTGAGATTTCGCCAACTGAGAAATATATAAGATAAGAGTGAGACCAGGAAAATCTGGTAACATACCCCTGGTTTTATTTTGTGAACGATCGACTATTCAACTACTGGCGGTTGCAATCCGTCGGCGCGGCACGGCAACGATTGGAGCGACGACACGATCCGAGGATCGTCCTGTCGCATGCTCGTGGACGAAACCGGCTGGAGCCGCGTCCCATCGTTCCGAAATCCTGGCGGCTCCGCGCCCGGAGACGGATCGCCATCGACGCGAAGCCATCGCCGGTCCCGTCCGTTGGCCGCCTGCATCGCCCGTCGTTGCGCGTCGTCGGCCCGCTGTGGCGGGGCTGCGACGACGGAACACGACCATGGACGAGACGGAGCGGCGGATCGACGGACGGGACGGTTGCGCCGAATCGTCTGTCCGACGACCAACTTCTTGTCAGGCAATGTCGGCTCGAGACCTCATGGTCGATCGTTCGACGCCGCTCCGATCGCCGTCGGCCTGTTCCGGGCCGGGATGACGCTGCTCTGGAGTCTCGAAGCTTGGGAGGCGGCGGTCGGGTCGGTATCGAGGCTGGGTGGGCTGGTGATGCCGGTCGTCCGCATCTATGCCGTGGTCGCCCGCGTCCTGCTCGACGGGGACGTGCGCCGACGCCTCTCTCGACCTGGCGACCGGTCGGCGCGTCGTCATCGCATGACGGGTCCGTGGCCGAAGCCGCTGTCGCTCGACCTCACGCACCGGGAGTTCGCGGAGATGCCGGACGGGTCCGGTAGGATGCTCCGCGCCCTGTCCGGGGCAACCATGCGGCGCGGGTCTCGGCGCCTGGCAGCCGGCCCTTTATCCGCCACCCTCGTTCATCGGCATCCCGGATGCGGGCGCCGTCTTCGCGCCGATCGCGAGCCGTAGGGGCGGCCGCAGTACCGCGGCACCGCGGCACCGCGGCGGCAAGGCCCCCGACATGCCGAGGCCGACCCGGGAATCGCTCCCGGGCCGGCCGCATCACGGTTCGAGCGCCGGATCAGGCGGCCCGGACGGTCGCCAGGAACCGGTGCACCTCCGCGGTCAGATGCTCGGACTGGCGCGACAGGGCCGAGGCCGAGGTCAGAACCTGCGTCGCCGCCATCCCGGTCGTCTCCGAGGCCTGCGCCACCCCGGCGATGTTGCCGGTCACCGCGCTCGTCCCCACCGATGCCTGCGACACGTTGCGCACGATCTCCTGCGTCGCCGCACCCTGCTGCTCCACCGCCGCCGCGATCGAGGCCGCCACCACGTCGATCTCCCGGATCAGCGCCGTGATCGTGCCGATCGCCCCCACGGTCTGGTCCGTCACGTCCCGCACCTCGCCGATCTGGCGGGCGATCTCGTCGGTCGCCCGCGCGGTCTGGTTGGCCAGTTCCTTGACCTCCGCGGCCACCACCGCGAAGCCCCGCCCCGCCTCGCCGGCCCGGGCCGCCTCGAT
>NZ_JTHF01000306.1 GCF_001043895.1 Methylobacterium indicum | reverse complement strand
CGCCTCCAGCAGGCTCGCCGCCTGAACCGGACCGCCCGGGCCCCGCTCCACCTCCTGGAACGCCGACACGTTCAGAGCCGCGTCGTAGTCGAACCGCTCCGCCAGCCCGTCGCCGTGGCGCGCCTCCTCCACCTGACCGTTGCCGCCTGGGCAGTAGCCCATCGACAATACAGACTGTTTAGGCCCCATTTAAGATTGAGGAACTATATAAATATTATAGTTATTGCTATGACCTAAAGCAAAATAATAGCAAGCATTTGACGCAAATAGATCATAGCGCGCATCGATGCTATCTACTGAGCCAACTCCAGTTTCATAGTTCTGCTTTTTTTGTCGAGGAGCACCAGCAACAACGCTAAATTCATAATCAATCATGGTTTGAAATAAGAATATAACACTTAATTTGTCTCCCTCAAAAGTCAATGGCGCCTCGTCGTCAAGTTCCCACAATGGGCAATCAAAACCGGAGCCGAAGCGTATTTTATCTTCACCGCAAGTACCAAACTCCAAAATATGATGTTCAACATACTCTCTCGATGTTGTTTTTAAAGAAAGATTGACATCATCGATAATTAGAAATTTGAAAAAACTATCATAGTCTTTAAAAAAATGGTGGTCCAAATGCGTTGCTCGCAAGTCATGGGGCAGTTTTGGGATTATTCGGTCTGCCTCGTAGGCATTTATATTCGAAAATACGCTAACGATTTTTCCACCCAAGGCGTGATGCTCCGGCAACTTTATTTGGAAAAAAAATATTAAATCCTCTCCTGTCTTTGTATCCGCTGGCCAAGCTGAATCCTTCGGCAATGTCGGCGCCCCTCCAATATACGAGCGATTTAGAGGATTTTGAACATCTGGTACCGGCGAGTGAAAGATATCCATAACTACATTCTCTCTTTAGAAGATAGGAAGCGCCTTAGGGATTGGGAAACGTCTGACTTAAGACAGTTCCATTTGGAAACCTCGCTACATAATCAAGTGATACCGGTCTATTTGAATTTCCGACATAATTAGCTCTTAAATTCAGATCGGCAGTCTGGCCCGTGCTTATGATTTGCTTCGATATTGTTTTTTCAAATTCTCTAAATGCGCCCCTGTTTATATTTGGAGTTTGAGGAAATATATTATCTATATTTGTCCCCGTTCCTCCAAGCAATCTACCTTGTGCATGGCCAGCATCATCGGTAGCACGCCCCAATGAACGAGCGTATTCTCGTGTTGTTGGATTGGTAGCCGTACCAGTACCGATATCATTCGGTCCAGCCTGCCCCTTCCACTCAATCGGACGTCCGATACTGTCGCGGGTAATCTTAGGGCAGCAGACTAAACCGAGAGGATCCACCCAAATAGCCGGTGATAAGACGTATGAATTGCTCCTTGTTCCTCCGGCCAGTCCGATTGGATCTGGACTAGCATAATGCGCAGTCAGCGGATCATAATACCGGAACCGGTT
>NZ_JTHF01000305.1 GCF_001043895.1 Methylobacterium indicum | reverse complement strand
CGCCTCCAGGAAACTCGCCGCTTGAACCGGACCGCCCGGGCCCCGGTCCAGCTCCTGGAACGCCGACACGTTCAGAGCCGCGTCGTAGTCGAACCGCTCCGCCAGCCCGTCGCCGTGGCGCGCCTCCTCGACCTGCCCGTTGCCGTCGTACCGGTAGCCCGTCGTGCCCCAGCGCCTATCGGCGATCGACACCGGCTCGGATGCCCGGTTCCAGCCGTAGACCCGTTCCAGCGCCGGGACGGGTGCCGCCCCCGGCAGGGCCCCGCGCCCGGCGACCTAGCGCACCAGCCGACCGGCCGGATCGTGCCCGCTCGCCAGCGCGAAGCCGCGCCCGCTCTCGCGCTGCGTCTCGCGGCCCGCCGCGTCGTGGAACAGCCGCAACGGCGTGTGCTCGCCGATGCGCAGCTCGGCCAGCGCCCCGAGCGGATCGTAGGCGCTCGCCACCGCCGCCCCGAGACCGGTGCGGGCGGTGCGGTGGCCGCAGCAATCGTAGGTGCTGTCGATCCGGCGCCCGTTCACCGTCTCGGCCACACCCGCCCGAGCCGGTCGCGCTCCAGCGCGACCCGGGCCCCGGCGTTGTGCGCCTCCACGAGCTGCCCGGCGCGGTCGTAGGCGAAGCGGGCGACCTGCCCAGCTCCGTCCGGCCCGGTCACCGTCTCGTCCAAGAGCCGCCCCGAGGCGTCCCAGTCATAGGCCGTGCGGGTGCCGTCGGCGGCCTGCTTCGCGGTGAGCCGGCCGGCCCGGTCGTGGTATAGGTCGTGCACAGCCCGTCGAAGTCGGTCTCGGCCACTACGGCGCCGGTGTCGTCGCGCGCGAAGGTCCAGTGCCGGCCGCGCTGGTTCTCGACTTGCTCCAGCGCTCGTCTGCGCCGTGCAAACTCGAAAATTCAATTATGTCGCTGGTCGATTATGAAGGGCTATAACATCTCCACCTAAAGATATATCGAGCTTGTATCCCTCAATTACATCTAAAAGCCCCAAGTTGGTCAACTCTTCTATCTCTGCTGCTTCATTTCCATCATCGCCCCAACCAAACCAACGTGCTTCGCTGTACCTGTCAGATGAGCAAGCTATATCAATGTCATAAGTGCAAACTTCAAATTCTGCAGAACACCCGGCTATTTTTCCATTTTTCATTTTCATAAGATAAATATAATCGCTTTGTCCAAAGTTTCCAGCGTTATATGCCATTGCTACATAGTATATCATCTGCGACACCTAGTATGGAAAAGCGGTCACGACGGTGTTTGTTCCAGGTAATGTTACAATTCTCACGTTGTTTAGAATTGGGTTGGAAGCAGATGCTCCGACCCTGCCTCCCTGCAATCCTGCGTTGGGATATGGGACGTCATAAATCCAATTTCCATTTGGTCCAATCGTCGGAGTGATTCCATTTTTCACTGCTTCGGCCCATGCTCTGTTTGTTGTCTGTATAGGATCGTCAGCAAAAACACTTTGTATTGGCCTGTTTGGAATGTCACTTCCGTGCTTATTGACATGGTCTACTGATGATTCTCCGGTCTTCGGGTGTTGTCTTGTCCAGTCAAGACTGCCGCTTGCAGGACAACAACCAGCCAATCCGAGAGGATCGGCAAAAAACAAAGGATTGGAAACATATCCTGCCAGGCGGAAGCCGCCAGATATTCCTATTGGATCTGGCGAGATATACTGCGTCGTCAACGGATCATAATACCGGAACCGGTTGTAGACG
>NZ_JTHF01000304.1 GCF_001043895.1 Methylobacterium indicum | reverse complement strand
GGTGGTGCAGAAGGCACCGCAGAGCCTTATCCGGCACCACCCCCACCTCCGGCTCCTCCCCACAAGGGGGAGGAGAGGCGCGCTACTTTCAAAGGGAGAAGCGCTCAAACCAAGATGTGTGAACATGCTAGCCCAAACGGGAGAGGGGAGTGTGCTCGACTTTTCGATGTTTGGGAAAGCTTACGCCGCGAATTCCCGCCGGATCGCCTCGCTGTGCTCGCCGATGCCCGGCACGCGCCCCAGCACCGGCGCCCGGCCATTGCGCAAGGCCGGCGGCGCGACGATGGAGGCCGGGCCGGCCTGGGTCTCGACGGTCACCCGGCGGAGCGCCGGATGCGAGACGAGGTCTGCGAGCCCGTTGACGAAGCCGTAGGCCGTGCCGGCCTCGCGCAGTCGTGCCGCGGCCTCGTCGCGGCTCAACTCCGCGAAGACGTTCGCCACCACGGCGTCGACCTCGGGGCGGTTCGCCACCCGGGCGGTGTTGCTCTCGAAGCCCGGGCGCGAGGGCAGACCGGGCTGGCGCAGGAACGCGGCGCAGAACTTGACCCATTCGCGCTCGTTCTGGATCGAGAGCAGCACCAGGGCCCCGTCCCGGGTCGGGAAAGCGCCGTAGGGGCAGATCGACGGGTGGGCCAGACCCACCCGCTGCGGCGCCCGGCCGGTGCCCTCGAAGTAGAGCAGCGGAACGTTCATCCAGTCGGCCATGCCGTCGAAGAGGCTGACCTCGAGCTTGGCGCCCTCGCCGGTGAGGCCCCGGGCGATCAGCGCCTCCAAGACGGCGGAATGAGCCGCCATGCCGCAGGCGATGTCGCAGACCGAGACCCCGACCCGGCCGGGACCCGCCGGATGGCCGGTGATCTCGGCAAGCCCGCTCTCGGCCTGGACCAGGAGGTCGTAGGCCTTCATGTCCGAATAGGCATGGCCGGCGCCGTAGCCGGTGACATCCACGGTGATGAGACGCGGGTAGCGCGCCCGCAGCTCCTCCGAGCCGAACCCGGCCCGGGCGGCGGCGCCCGGCGCGAGGTTCTGGATGAACACGTCGGCCTTGGCGAGGACGGCGTGGAGGAGCGCGGCGTCGCCCGGGTCCTTGATATCGGCGACCAGGCTTTCCTTGCCGCGGTTGAGCCAGACGAAGTAGCTCGCCAGCCCGTTGACCGCCGCATCGTAGCCGCGGGCGAAATCGCCCTCCGGCCGCTCGATCTTGATGACGCGGGCGCCCGCATCGGCCAGGCGCGAGGAGCAGTAGGGTGCCGCCACCGCCTGCTCGAGCGCCACCACGGTCAGGCCTGCGAGCGGCCTGACTCCACTCCCCGCCGACATGATCGTCAGACCCCGTGCTTGATCGCGATCATCTTCATCGAGCCGAAGCCGTAGAGGGCCTCGAAGCCCTTCTCGCGGCCGTGGCCCGAGCCCTTCACGCCACCGAAGGGCAGCTCGACGCCGCCGCCCGCGCCGTAATTGTTGACGAAGACCTGGCCCGACTTGATGCCCTTCGACAGGCGCAGGGCCTTGCCGAGATCCTGGGTCCAGATGCCGGCGGCTAGCCCATACTCGGTGCCGTTCGCCACCTTCAGGGCCTCGGCCTCGTCGCGCACCCGGATCGCCACCAGGACGGGCCCGAAGATCTCCTCCTGGGCGAGGCGGTGGTCCGGCGGCACGTCGCCGATCAGGGTCGGGCGGACGTAGTAGCCGTCACCCGGCACGTTGGTGCCGAGCTCGCCCTCGGCCAGGATAGTCAGGCCGTCGCGGCGGGCGAGATCGATGTAGCTCTGCACCCGCTCGCACTGCTTGGCGTTGACGACGGGGCCGAGGTCGAGGTCCTGCTCGCCCGAGCCGACGCGCAGGTCCTTGAAGCGCCTGGCGAGGTCGGCGGTGAAGCTGTCGTAGATCGCGTCCTCGATCACCACGCGCGAGCCGGCCGAGCAGGTCTGGCCGGCATTCTGGGTGATCGCCTTCACGATGACGGTGCCGGCCTCCGACAGGTCGGCATCGGCGAAGACGACCTGGGGCGACTTGCCGCCGAGTTCGAGCGTCACCGGAATGGTGTTCTTGGCCGCCGCCGTCTGGATCAGCGTGCCGACCTCCCGCGAGCCGGTGAAGCTGATGTGGTGGATGCCCTTGTGACTGGCGAGCGCCGCGCCCGCCTCCTCGCCGAGCCCCGTCACCACGTTGAGGCTGCCGGCCGGGAAGCCGGCCTCCGCCGCGAGCTTGGCCAGATGCAGCGCCGAGAGCGAGGTGTCCTCGGCGGGCTTGAGCACCACGGCGTTGCCCATGGCGAGCGCCGGGGCGACCGAGCGGCCGGTCATCTGGAGCGGATAGTTCCACGGCACGATCACGCCGACGACGCCGTGCGGCTCGTAGACGGTCATGACGGTGAAGCCGTTCTGGAACGGGATCGTGTCGCCGTGCACCTTGTCGGCGGCGCCGCCGTAATACTCGAAGTAGCGGGCGCAGACCTGGGCGTCGTTGCGCGCGAGGGTCATCGGCTTGCCGACATCCTCGCTCTCCATCGTCGCCAGGATCTCGGCGTCGCGGCGGATCAGCTCGGCGAGCTTGAGGAGCAGGCGGCCGCGGGACGCGGCGTCGAGCCGGCCCCACTCGCCGTCCATGGCGGCGTGGCCGGCCTTGACGGCCTCGTCGATCTCACGGGCCCCACCGCGGGCGATGCGGGCCATCTCCTGGCCGTGCGACGGGTTGAGGACCGGCAGGGTCGCCTCGCTGCCGATCCAGGCGCCGCCGATGAAGTGCTGATGGGCGTTCATGCTCGAAAAGACCTCCCGTGGCGACCGGCCGCCGGTTCGAGGCGGCCGGCCTGCTCTTGGCCGCGGTGTTACCGCGCCGGGAGGGGCAATTCCAATACGATCGACGGGCGGACGCGATAAGATCGGGATATGGCGTCCGCCCGGGACTTGAACCCGGGGATCGGCTCAGCGGCTGCCGCTGCCGGCGCTGCCCTGCGGCACCGCCCGGGACGGCTGCCCGGCATTGCCGCCGGCGGCCGAGTTGCCCGTGATGGTCGAGGCGCCGGTCGGGCCGGGGGCCGCGACGCCGCCGGCGCCGCCGCCGGTGTTGTTCGGCATCGGGGCGACGGTGCCGGTCGCGGCCGGGCCAGTGCCCATGCTCGACCCCGTCCCGGGGCCCGGGGCCGTCGAGGGGGCGGCGGTCTGGGCCGAGGCGGCGCCCGCAACGAGAAGGCCGGCGGCGAGTCCTGCGAGAATCGAACGCATGCTGCTCTCCTGTCGGATCCCGGAAATCGTTAGATCCTGGCTCCGACAACGTTCCTCCTCTGGCCCGGTTCGCCCTTCGGCTCGATGGGGGCGATCACCGCTGGTGGGCGATCACCTCTGGTCGGCAATCACCTCTGGTCGGCAATCACCTCTGGTCGGCAATCACTTGGCGCAGCATGGCGCAGCATTCCTCCAAGTCGGCCAGCCCGATCGATTCGTCGGGGCGGTGCGCCTCGGCGATGCGCCCCGGGCCGCAGATGATCGACGGGATGCCGGCAGCCTGGAACAGCCCGGCCTCGGTGCCGTAGCTCACCGCCCCGAGGGCGGCGTGGCCCGACCACGCCTCGGCGAGGCCGCGCAAGGGCGCGTCGTCGGGAAGATCGAGCGCCGGATAGGCCGACAGCACCTCGCTCTCGACCGCGACCTCGCGGCCGGCCGCCCGCAGGGGCTCCACCAGGGCGGCGACCCGGGCGAGGAGCGTGTCGTGGATCGTCATCGGGTCGGTGCCCGGCACCGCGCGGGCCTCCCAGTCGATCCGACAGGTATCCGGCACGACGTTGACGCCGGTGCCGCCGGCGATGACCCCGACCTGGAGGGTCGAGGAAGGCGGCGTGAACATCGCGTGGAACGGACCTTGCGCGACGAAATCCTCGTGCAGGCCGCGCACCAGCCCGACGAGGTCGGCGGCGAGATGCACGGCGTTGTCGGCGAGGTCCGGCCGCGAGGAATGGCCGGCCCGGCCCCGCACCGTGAGGCGGCCGGCCACCTTGCCCTTGTGGCGCAAAACCGGACGCATCTCCGAGGGCTCGCCGACGATGCAGGCGGTCGGCGGGGCGCAGAGCGCGGGCAGCCGGTCGATCATGTGGCGCACGCCGACGCAGCCGACCTCCTCGTCGTAGGAGAGGGCGAGGTGGATCGGCCGGGCGAGCGGCGCCCGCACCATCTCGGGCACGAGCGCCAGCAGGCAGGCGACGAAGCCCTTCATGTCGACGGCGCCGCGCCCGACCAGCCGGTCGCCGATCTGCCGCAGGGTGAAGGGATCACCGGTCCAGCCTTCGCCGGCCGGCACCACGTCGAGGTGGCCCGAGAGGACGATCCCCGGCACGTCGCGCGGGCCGATCGTGGCGAAGAGGTTCGCCCGGTCGCCCTCCGGCCCCGGCAGCACGGCCGCCTCGACGCCGTGGCGGGCGAGGTGGTCGCGCACGAGCGCGACGATCGCACCGTTCGGCGTGCGGCATACCGAGGGGATCGCGACCAGGGCGGACAGGAGGGCGGCGGGGTCGGTCATCGGGGCTCTCGCGGAGGGGCTGCGGGGGAATCATAGCGCCTGGACACCGCCGCGCTCCGGCCGAAGGCGGCGCGCCCGGCCGCAGAACCTGCCGCGGCGGACGCCCCGCGCGGCACGAAGGCCCGGCCGGAGGCGGCGGGAGACCGCTTTCGCCTCAAGTCGCCGGGCGAGGCGGCGGCCAACGATTCAGATTGTTGACAATCCTACGAAGATGGTGATGATTGTTTGTGCCGAACGGATTATGCCCAAAATTTTGGCGGTGCAGCATGACGCTATCGCACCGCACAAAGACACCGCCGCCGGGCTTGGCCAGAGGGGAAGACGATGTCGCAGCTGGACGCAGACGCCTTTGAGACCATGAGCCCCGCCGATCGCGGTCGCGTCCTCGACGGCCTGCGCCGGGGAGCGTCGCGGCGCGACATCCTGGGCCTGCTCGGCTCGGCCGGCATGGGCCTGCTCGCCGGCGGCGCGGTGTTCGGCAGCGCCACCAAGGCGCTCGCCCAGACGCCCAAGCGCGGCGGCAACATCCGGGTCTGCACCTATACCAGCTCGACCTCCGACACGCTCGACCCGGCCAAGCAGTCGAACGCGAGCGACTACGTCCGCTGCAACTTCTTCTACAACAAGCTCGTCCGCATCGACCAGACCGGCGCCCCGGGCCCCGAACTGGCCGAGAGCTACGACAGCCCGGACGCCAAGACCTGGACCTTCACCCTGCGCAAGGGCGTGACCTTCCACGACGGCAAGGCGCTGACGGTGGAGGACGTGATCTTCTCGCTCAAGCGCCACCTCGACCCGGCGGTCGGCTCCAAGGCCAACACGCTGGCCAAGCAGATGACCGCGATCGAGGCCGCGGGCCCGAACGAGGTGCGCATCGTGCTCAGCGGCGCCAATGCCGACTGGCCGGTCATCCTCGGCACCGCCCATTTCCACATCGTCCAGGCCGGTACCACCGACTTCTCGAAGGGCATCGGCACCGGCCCGTTCAAGTGCAAGGAATTCACCCCGGGCGTGCGCACGATCGCGGTGCGCAACGACAATTACTGGCGCCAGCCCGGCCCGTTCCTCGACAGCATCGAGTTCTTCGGCCTGCCCGACGAGCAGTCGCGGGTGAACGCCCTCATGTCCGGCGACGTGCAGATCGCCGCGGTGATCAACCCGCGCTCGCTGCGGGTGATCGAGAGCATGGGCGGCTTCAACGTGCTGGAGACCAAGGCCGGCCTCTACACCGACCTGATCGCCCGCCTCGACGAGGGCCCGGGCACCAACCCGGACTTCGTGCTCGGCATGAAGTACCTGCTCAACCGCGCCCAGATGCGCAGCGCGGTGTTCCGCGGCTACGCCGAGATCGCCAACGACCACCCGATCCCGTCCTCGAACCGCTACTACGCCGCCGACATCCCGCAACGGCCCTACGATCCCGAGAAGGCCAAGTTCCACTTCAACAAGGCCGGGGTGCTGGGCTCGACCATCCCGCTCGTCGCCTCCCCGGCGGCCGACGCCTCGGTCGAGATGGCGGTGCTGATCCAGCAGGATGCCAAGAAGCTCGGCCTCAACATCGACGTCCAGCGGGTGCCGTCCGACGGCTACTGGTCGAACTACTGGATGAAGAGCCCGCTCTGCTTCGGCAACATCAACCCGCGCCCGACCGCCGACCTGCTGTTCAGCCTGTTCTTCAAGTCGGATGCGGCCTGGAACGAGTCGCGCTGGAAGAACCCGGCCTTCGACCAGCTGATCGTCGGCGCCCGGGCCGAGCGCGACGAGGCCAAGCGCAAGCAGATGTACCACGACGCGCAGGTGCTGGTGCACGAGGGCGCCGGCATCGGCATCCCGGCCTTCATCAGCAACATCGATTGCTACTCCAGCAAGATCAAGGGCCTGCACCCGATCCCGACCGGCGGCCTGATGGGCTACACCTTCGGCGAGTACGCCTGGCTCGACGCCTGATCGTCTCCCCGGACGGGGACGGGGGGCGCCCCGTCCTCCCCCGCATCCTGCCGGGCCCGGCCCGGTCCAAGGGTCCAGAACGTCCGGGGTCCCAGCACGTCCGGGGTCCCGGCCGCGCGGCGTCGCGGGACCGCGGCGCCGAACTTGCCGCGCGGCGTCGCGGGACCGCGGCGCCGAACTTGCAACGAACCGCCCGCCCGGGAGGGCCGGCCACCCAAGGATCAGGGAGGGCGCATGAGCCGCCGCATGTTGACGATGATCGCGGGCCGCGTGCTCGTCGCCGCCGCGACGCTGCTCTTCGTCTCGGTGGTCGTGTTCGGGGCGACCCAGCTCCTGCCGGGCGACGTCGCCCAGGCGATCCTGGGCCAGAGCGCGACCCCGGAGGCGGTGGCGGGCCTGCGCCAGGCGCTCGGCCTCGACGCCCCGGCGCTCCAGCGCTTCGCCACCTGGCTCGGCGGGCTCCTCACCGGCAATGCCGGCGTCTCCCTGGTCAGCCACCAGCCAGTCGGCAACCTGATCTGGGCCCGGCTGTCGAGCTCGCTCATCCTCGCCGGCATCGTGACCGCGATCTCGGTGCCGGTCGCCCTGACGCTCGGCATCACGGCGGCGGTCTGGCGCGGCTCGGCCTACGACCGGGCGGTCGGCATCCTGACCATCGCCGCGGTGTCGATCCCCGAATTCCTGGTCGCCACCCTGGCGGTGCTGGTCTTCGCGGTGCACCTGCACTGGCTGCCGGCCCTCTCCTTCGTGCCGCGCTCGGCCACCCCGCTGGAATTCCTGCGCGCCGTGGCGATGCCGGTGATGAGCCTGTCCTTCGTGGTCGTCACCCAGATGGTGCGGATGACCCGCGCCGCGGTGATCGAGGCGATGAAGGCCCCCTACGTCGAGATGGCGGCGCTCAAGGGCGCGAGCCCGGCCCGGGTGGTCCTGCGCCACGTCCTGCCGAACACGGTCGGGGCCATCGCCAACGCGGTCGCGCTCAGCCTGTCCTACCTGCTCGGCGGCGTCATCATCGTCGAGACGATCTTCAACTACCCGGGCATCGCCAAGCTGATGGTCGACAGCGTGTCGATGCGCGACATGCCGGTCGTGCAGGCCTGCGCCATCGTGTTCTGCGCCGTCTACCTGCTGCTGGTGACCACCGCCGACATCGTCGCCATCCTGTCCAACCCGAGGCTGCGCCATGCGTGAACAGAATCTTGGCCTCGGCGAGACCGTGACGGAGGTCGCCCCTGCGGCGCCGCGGATGCGCCTGCGGCTCTCCCCCATGGCCTGCCTGGGCGCCGGCATCGTGCTCGCCGGCATCGCGGTCGCGGTGTTCGGCCAGGCGCTGAGCCCCTACGATCCCGGCGCGATCGTCGATACCGACGTGTTCGGGCCGATGAGCCGGGCCTTCCCCCTCGGCACCGACTATCTCGGCCGCGACATGCTGAGCCGGATCCTGCTCGGCGCCCGCTACACGGTCGGCATCGCGGCGCTCGCCACGGCGCTGGCCTGCACGGCCGGCATCGGGCTCGGCCTGTTCGCCGCGGTGGTCGGCGGCTGGACCGACAGCGCGCTGAGCCGGCTCCTCGACGCGCTGACCTCGATCCCCTCGAAGATGCTGGCGCTCGTGCTCATCGCCGGCCTCGGCTCGTCGCTGCCGATCCTGGTGCTGACCATGGCGTTCATCTACGTGCCGGGCTGCTACCGGATCACCCGGGCGCTCGCCGTCAACATCGCGGCCGAGGATTTCGTGCTCGCCGCGAAGGCCCGCGGCGAGGGCCGCGGCTACATCATGCTGCGCGAGGTGATGCCCAACATGGTGGGGCCCCTCGCCACCGATTTCGGCCTGCGCTTCGTCTTCGTGGTGCTGCTGCTCTCGAGCCTGTCGTTCCTCGGTCTCGGCGTGCAGCCGCCCTACGCCGATTGGGGCTCGCTGGTGCGCGAGAACGTGGCGGGCCTCAGCTACGGCGCCCCGGCGGTGGTGATGCCGGCCATCGCCATCGCGATCCTGACCATCGGGGTGAACCTCCTGGTCGACAACCTGCCCGGCCGGGCGAGAGCGGGAGGGCGCTGATCATGGCGCACGCGCATAAGAGCGGCACCGTCCGGGTCGAGGCGCTGAAGGTCGCCGCGAAGGCCGAGGACGGCCGCGAGACGACGATCGTCCACGAGGTCGGGTTCGAGATCGCCCGCGGCGAGGTCCTGGCGCTGATCGGCGAATCGGGCTCGGGCAAGACCACGATCGCGCTCGCCATGATGGGCTATGCCCGCAAGGGCTGCGCCATCCGCGGCGGCAGCGTCGACGTGTTCGGGACGCAGGTCCTGGCCTCGTCGCCCGCCGAGCTGCGGGCGCTCCGCGGCAACCGCATCGCCTACATCGCCCAGTCGGCAGCGGCCTCGTTCAATCCCGCCCGCACCATCATGGCGCAGGTGATCGAGAGCGCGCTGATCCACGGCTCGCTCACGGCGGAGGCCGCCACCGCCAAGGCGAAGACGCTGTTTCGCGAACTCGCCCTGCCGAACCCGGACACGATCGGCGACCGCTACCCCCACCAGGTCTCGGGCGGGCAGCTCCAGCGGCTGCTCGCCGCCATGGCGCTCCTCAACGATCCCGACCTCGTGATCTTCGACGAGCCGACCACGGCGCTCGACGTCACGACCCAGATCGAGGTGCTGGTCTCGTTCAAGGCGGCGATCCGCGAGCGCGGCATCACCGGCATCTATGTCAGCCATGACCTCGCGGTGGTGGCCCAGATCGCCGACCGGATCGCGGTCCTGCGCCACGGGCGCCTCGCCGAGATCGGCGCGGTCGACCAGATGGTGAGCGCGCCGGCCCATCCCTATACCCGCCAGCTCATCGCGGCCGCCTCCCCGGTCAAGCGCAAGGGGGCGGAGGCCTCGCCCGAGACCGGCGAGGCCCCGGTCCTCGCGGCGACCGGCATCACCGCCGGCTACGGCCCGGTCGGGGCCGACGGCCTGCCGCGGGTCAAGATCCTGCACGATGTCGGCTTCTCGCTGCGCCGCGGCGAGACCCTCGGGATCATCGGCGAATCGGGCTCGGGCAAGAGCACGCTGGCGCGCGTCGTCTCCGGCATCGTGCCGGCCGCCCGCGGCGAGGTGCGGCTCGACGGCAAGGTTCTGGCCCCGGCGCTCGGCCAGCGCGACCGCGAGACCCTGCGGCGGATCCAGATCGTCTTCCAGAACGCCGACACGGTGCTGAACCCGGCCCAGAGCATCGCCCAGATCCTGGAACGGCCGCTGGCCTTCTACCACCGCCTCGGGGCGTCGGCCCGCCGCCAGCGGCTGATGCAGCTCCTCGACCAGGTCCGCCTGCCCCGCACGGTCGCCGAGCGGCGCCCGGGCGAGCTCTCCGGCGGCCAGAAGCAGCGCATCAACCTCGCCCGCGCGCTCGCCGCCGAGCCCGACGTGATCCTGTGCGACGAGGTGACCTCGGCGCTGGACACGGTGGTGGGCGAGGCGGTGCTCGACCTCCTGGTCGAGATCCAGCGCGACCTCAACGTGGCCTACGTCTTCATCAGCCACGACCTCGGGGTGATCCGCTCGATCAGCGACGCCGTCATGGTGCTCCAGCACGGCCGCGTGGTCGAGGCCGGCGCGACCGAGGCGCTGCTCGCCGCCCCGCAAGAGCCCTATACGCGGCTGCTCCTGTCCTCGGTGCCGGAACTGCGGACGGGGTGGCTCGACGAGGTGTGCGCGGGGCGTGGAGCGGCGGCGTAGGAAAGGCCCCTCGTCCTCCGATCGTCGTCGAGGATTCAGGCATACCGTCGCTGCCATCTCTGAGATCTTGTCTGAGAGCCTGTTTGATCGATCGACATGCTCTATCCCACCAGGAACCTCATCCTGAGGTGTCAGTCCATCAGCGATGGACTGACCTAGAAAGAGAGCTCCAGACGTCTCCGAGATCACTGGAGCTGTCATTCGAGGTTAATCGATCTTTGATCGCGTGCGCCCTCCGATCGCCAACACCTCAGGATGAGGTTGCTGGTGGGATAGGGTATGCCGAGCGGTCAAACAGGCTCTGATACCGCCGCGCCTTCGAGCGGATCCG
>NZ_JTHF01000303.1 GCF_001043895.1 Methylobacterium indicum | reverse complement strand
GCGGCCCGCGGGCCGCCGCCGGAATACGTGATTGAGGAGATTGAAGCCATTCGCAGACCTATGAGAGCCATGCCGGCCCCGCAGAAGGACGGGCCGCGCGCGAACCGGGACATCCGCGGCGTCCGCGAGGTCCAGCTCATCGACGATACCGGCCAGAACCGCGGTGTCATGGGCTTCTTCGAAGCGCTGCAGGTCGCCGAAGAGGCGGGCCTCGACCTCGTCGAGATCGCGCCGAACTCCGTGCCTCCGGTCTGCAAGCTTCTCGACTATGGCCGCTTCCGCTTCAACGAGCAGAAGAAGCAGGCCGAGGCGCGCAAGCGGCAGAAGACCGTCGAGGTCAAGGAGATCAAGCTCCGGCCGGGCATCGACAAGCACGACTACGAAGTCAAGATGAAGGCCGTGCAGCGGTTCTTCGAGGAAGGCGACAAGGTCAAGGTGACGCTCCGCTTCCGCGGTCGCGAGATGGCGCACCAGGATCTGGGCCTGCGCCTGCTCGAGCGCGTCAAGTCCGAGACGCAGGAGATCGCCAAGGTGGAGAGCGAGCCGCAGCTCGAAGGCCGCCAGATGATCATGATCCTGGCGCCGCGCTAATCCAGCGCACGGCGCCTCGCCGCGTGTCTGCGCGGCTGTGGATCGGTTGACCGCTCCGGGCGCGGGTATCTCCTTGCGAGAGCCCGCGCGGGGAGCATCGAAGGGCCGGGCATGTCCCGGCCCATCGCTTTTTTCGGCCTATTTCAGCAGCACCACCTGCGCGTCGCCGGTCCGGCGCACCACGTTGACGGTCACGTCCTGGCCGTGGCGGTGCAGCAGCAGGTCGACGTGGCTGTCGCCGAGCTTCAGGTTGCGGATCAGCACGTCGTCGAGGAAGGACGGCAGGATCGGGTCGCGGAAGCGGATCCGGTTGCGGTCGTGGCGCAGCTCCAATCCGAGGCAGGCCGCCAGGAACGCGAAGGGTGCCGCCGCCGCCCAGGCCTGCGGGCTGCACGCCACAGGATAGTTCGTCGGCCCGCGCTGCTTGCGCTGGATGAAGCCGCAGAACAGCTCCGGCAGGCGCCGCCCCTCCTGGTAGAGCGAGGCACCGTGCTGCCCCTCGAACACCCGCGCGGCTTCCGCCTTCAGGCCGTAGCGGGCGAGGCCGAGCGCGACGAGCGCGTTGTCGTGCGGCCAGATCGAGCCGTTGTGGTACGACATCGGGTTGTAGCGCGCCTCGCCGACCGCGATCGTGCGCACGCCCCAGCCGTTGAACCCGTCCTTCGACATCAGCACCGCGGCGACGCTCTCGGCCCGCTCCGGATAGGCGATGCCGGTGAACAGCGCGTGGCCGGCATTCGAGGAGCGCACGGCGCAGGGGCGCTTCTCGCCGTCGAGCGCGATGGCGTAGGTGCCGATCTCCGGAAGCCAGAACTTCTCGTCGAAGGCCTTGCGCAGCCGCTCGGCCTCGCCCTTCAGCCGCTCGGACAGCGCCTCGCCGCCCATGAGCGCGGCGAGCTTCGCGGCGCCCTTCTTGGCGGCGTAGACGTAGCCCTGGACCTCGCAGAGCGCGATCGGGCCCTGCGCCATCCGGCCGTCGGCGTGGAAGATCGAATCGTGGCTGTCCTTCCAGCCCTGGTTGGCCAGCCCCTTCTCGGTCTCGCGGGCGTACTCGACGAAGCCGTCCTTGTCCCGGTCGCCGTACTCGTCGATCCAGTTGAGCGCCGCCAGGAGGTTCGGCCAGATCGTCCGGATCGTCGCCTCGTCGCCGGTCTGCTCGTAATATTGGCCGGCCAGCATCACGAAGAGCGGCGTCGCGTCGATGGTGCCGTAATAGAGCTTGAACGGCACCTCGCCGAGGATCGCCATCTCGCCGTTGCGGGTCTCGTGCAGGACCTTGCCGGGCTGGGCGTCGGCCGCCGGGTCGATCGTGGTCGCCTGCGTCGCCGCGAGGTGGCGCAGCACGCCCTTGGCGATCTCGGGGTCGATCCACAGCGTCATCATGGCGGTGATGATGCCGTCGCGCCCGAAGACCGTGCTGTACCAGGGGATGCCGGCATAGGGGTACACGCCGTTCGGGGTGCGGCTGAGCAGCATGTAGAGGTCGGCCGTCGCCCGGCAGGCGGCCTCGTTGAACTGGTCGTTCGAGCTCTCGATCGTGGTGATGTTGGCGGTGGCCTTGCGCAGGTCGCGCCGCGCGTCGCGGTAGGCGAGCGCGAAGGTCATGCCCTCGCCCTTCGGGTGGCCCTCCTCGCGGCGCGGATTCGGATAGGCCGCGTGGGTGAACGGCAGGGCGCTGCCGATCACCGCCACGCCCTCGCGGCCGAGGTCGACCGTGTCGCAGATCGCCCGCACGAACAGCGAGGCGCGCCCGCCGGGGGCGAGCTTGACCTCGAACTCCGCCTTGTTCGCCTCGAGCCGGGCGGGCTTCGGGCCGAAGCGCAGGCGGGTGGTGCGGCGCCGCGCGTCGAGCCCGTCATAGGTGAACGTCACCTCGTTGGGGGCCGTCACCTCGACGCTGCGCTTGCCGCGATGCGCCCGGTCGCTGCCGCGGACCTCGAACAGATCGCGAAAGTCGGCGTCGAAGCTCAGGGAGACGCGCAGGTGACGCGGCTTGGTATCGTAGTTGCGCAGGCCGATGCGGTCGTAGCAGGTGCCGCGGAACAGGAATTTGGTCCGCTCCAGCGCGATGATCTCGCGCGGGATGCTGGTCTCGTCGCCGGCATCCAGCCGGATGTCCGGCGTCGTCATGTCGACCGAGAGGGCGCCGTTGTCGTCCTGCACCACCGAGCCGAGCAGCATCGGCCGCTGGCCCTCGACGGTCAGCTCCAGCCGCGACAGGAAGCGGGTGTCCTGGAAGTACAGCCCCTCGGGACCCGGGAAGACGCCGATATCGCCGTAGCTGTCGAGCACCGCGAAGGCGTCGCCGTGCTTGAGCGAGCGCAGCTGGCGTTCCACCAGCGAGGTCTGGGCCTCGATGTGGTACTGCGGCAGCGTCTCGTCGTCGGGGGCGGTCGCGACCATCGGCACGGCTTCACTCCTGGGGTCTTCGCTTCGTGACACGGGGCGGGGCGTCACGGGGATCTGGGCGAGGTCTCGGGGCTCCGGGCGGGGCGCCCGGACGGCAGCGGGGGGAGGAACCCGCGGCGATTCGCGGGTCGGACCCCACGCTAGAGCGAAAGTGGGC
>NZ_JTHF01000302.1 GCF_001043895.1 Methylobacterium indicum | reverse complement strand
CCCGAGGGCGACCCACCCAGCGAGCCACCGGCGCCCCAGCCCCCTGGTCCGATCAACCGGCGTTAAAAGTCTCCTGTGGCGTCACAGCCCTGTTCCATCGCTCAGGCGCCAGGGCACCCACGTTCGCGGTCTCGGGAGCCATTCCTTTGGCAACTCATTGAACGTCGTCGCCATTCTGAACGCATTACTTTAGGACATAAATCGATAAAATGAGATGCTCGCCTTCCACTAGCGTATCATGCCGGATGATCAGGCTTTAACTGCTGAACATGAATGTGTAGCGAGTGTGCAGATATAGATTACGAGCCCGATTGGCGAACTCGCGCCTGCCTAGTGACAAGCGGAATGTCATCGATCAATGGGATTTGGATGCAATACTGATCCCGTACAATCTCCGACCCTATTCGCCTGTAAGATATTTTGAGCATTTTGATTAAGGCCCATCAGTGGCGCGGACCAGATTTTACGAATCTCGCTTTGTCCGCAACACCAGAAATATTTAACTGAGTGGACGGAGGCCGCGATTATGGCAATAGGTGCCAAGCACGGTCCCCTGCCCGGCGCTTAAGCTAAGCCTCCCTGAGCTTTCGCAATTTCGACAACCTCCTGAGCGTGTGGCCCGACCGGGTGACGATTTTTTTCAAGAAAGGCCTTCCCTGCGGCGATCTGATCGAGGGCTGGGCTTGGCTTGCGATATTGCTCCGCCATGAGATCTGCGGTGAGGGCAAATGCAAGCTCCTCCGCCAGCGCGGCGACAAGTGGGAGAGCACAAAAGAGTGGGTTGGGGGCGATCATATTATACCCTAGCTGTGCTGTGACCGATTGTATTTAGGGCAATTTTCTTTCCGCCGCTCAAAAAAGGGGTCGGCGGAGAGGGCCGCGCTTTTGCGATCATCCAACGCGCCTCGGTCGAGTCCCCGGTTAAGATTGCCACCTCTAATAGGTTGCCGCAACGGCATGAAATCGGCATTTCTCAAGATCGCGCAAGAACAACACCGATCGAGTCGTGTATGCTCTAAATCGGACATCGATGCTCACTGCCGAATTTGTGCGCCGAACGACTTTCGAAGCGCGCGCAATTTTTCCCCGCACGGCATTTTAACTCTTGATTTAATGATGAGCGGCTATGTGTTTGCATCAAGCGGCGCTGCTGTCGCCGTTGCCGGGGGACGCGTCGATGTCGTTGTTTCGGTCCAGGCTGCGTGCCCTCACGGAGGCTATCAACCGCTCGCGGGGCTGCCTCGATCTTGATCTCGACGGCACCATTCGCAACGCGAATGCTAACTTCCTCGATCTGATGGGTTACCGCCGCGAAGAACTGATCGGCCAACCCCATAGCCTTCTGCTCCCCCCGAACGAGCGGGATAGCGCAGAGGGCGTGGCTTTCTGGGCCAGCCTGCGCGAGGGCAAGCCGCAGACCCGCGAGTTCAAACGGATCACCAAGGCGCGGAGCGAGGTCTGGATCCTGGCATCCTACAACCCCGTGCTGAGCCGCTCCGGCAAGCCCGTACGCATCGTCGTCTTTGCCTCTGACATCACGGCGCAAAAGGCGCGGAGCATTGACACAAATGGTCAGGTCGCCGCCTTGCACCGATCGCAGGCCGTGATCGCCTTCACGCCAGACGGTACCATCCTCGATGCCAATACCAATTTTCTTGATACGCTGGGCTACGAGCTGAACGAAATCCAGGGTCAGCATCACCGCATCTTCATCGATCCGTCCGAGCGTGGAAGCGTCGCCTACCGCGAGTTCTGGGCTGCCCTCGGCCGCGGCGAGCACCAAGCGGCAGAGTATCGCCGCTTTGCCAAGGGCGGGCGGGAAATTTTCATCCAGGCGACCTACAACCCAATCCGTGACGATGATGGGCGTCTGGTCAAGGTCGTGAAGTTCGCCGTCGATGTGACCGCTCAGGTGCACGAGCGCCGGCGCCGGGCCGAAAAAGCTCAAGCCATCAGCCTCGACCTCAATGCCATCAGTCAAGCGGTGCATGGGGTGACGACTCAGACGGTCGCAGCAGCGGGCACGGTGCATCAAGTCTCGAGCGACATCCAGGCCGTCGCATCCGGAGCCGAGGAGCTGTCTGTCTCGGTGGCGGAGATCAGCAGCCAGGTGCAGCACGCCTCTCAGATCGCCGGGCGGGCGGTTACCCAGGCCGAGCATACCGGTGGCATCGTCGCGGGTTTAAGCGAACAGGCTACCCGTATCGGCGAGGTCGTCGCCCTCATCCAGGCGATCGCCAGTCAGACGAATCTGCTCGCGCTCAACGCAACCATTGAAGCGGCTCGCGCAGGCGAAGCGGGGCGGGGTTTCGCCGTGGTGGCGCAGGAGGTCAAACAACTCGCCGAACAAACAAGCAAGGCCACCGATCAGATCCGCCAGCAGATCGGTGCGACGCAAGGGGCAACCCAGCAGGCGGTGGAAGCTATCGGCGCGATCCAGGGCACGATCCGGACGCTCGATCAGGTCGCAACCGCCATCGCGGCGGCGGTGGAGGAGCAGTCGGCGGTGACCCACGAAATCTCGGCATCAATGCAAACGGCCTCGCACGGCGCTAACAGCCTTGCCAGCAGCATGGAAGCGATTGCCCAAGCGGCCGAGCAGGTCGATCAATCGACTACGAAGGTTCGTGAGGCCTCCGAGGCGGCGTAAAACTCTCTAGACCTGGATCGTCTAATCATTCCCGTGCACCACTGATGAAACCAGACGCAATCAGCCGTTTGGGAGAACACATTGTGAGTGTTGATCAAATACCACCGAGTGAAGATTGGCGACTGCGCGCAGTGGCCGCCTACGGCCTCAGCTCCGACGTCATGCAGGGAGACCTGGAGCCGCTGAACCTACTAGCACGCGCGCTGTTCGGCGTACCAACTTCGATGGTGTCAGTTGTTTCGCACCATCATACGTTTTTCGCTAGCCGAGTCGGTATCTCAGTCTGCGAGGTCGATCGGCACATTTCATTCTGCCATTCTACGATCGCTCGGGACGAGCCGCTGGTTATCCTCGACGCCAGCCAGGACTCGAATTTCTATGACAACCCACTGGTGACCGGGCCGGCGCATGTCCGCTTCTACGCCGGTGCGCCGCTGATCGGCCCATCCGGTGCGGCGATCGGGTCCTTCTGTCTTCTCGACACCCGCCCGCGTAAGGCGTTCACGCCAGAAGATGTCGCTAACCTGAAGCTTTTGGCCACGCTCGCCCTCGACAAGATGGAGCTGCGGCGGCTCGCGCGCGCTCAGCAAGCCAGCGATAACCGCTTCCGTCAGATGTCGGATACTTCGCCGGCCGGCATCATCTGCGCCGACCACGAGGGTATCATTTGCTTCTGGAACCAGGGCGCTGAGGCTATGCTCGGGTTCTCGGCCGCCGAGGCCGAGGGTCAATCGATTGACTTCATCGTTCCTCATCGACTCCGCGGCAGCCACGGCGGTGGGCTCAAACACGTTGCCGCCGGCGGGAAACCGAAGCTTGTCGGCCAGTCGGTGGAACTGTGGGCTCTGTGCAAGGACGGCTCGGAGCTTCCGATCGAGCTGGCCTTATCGATGTGGCAGGATGAGGGGGGCGCAAGCTTCGGCGCCATCATCCGCGATCTCTCCGGTCGGCGCGCGAACGAGGAACGCCTAGATCGGCTGGCGCATCGTGACCATCTCACCGCCCTACCTAATCGTTTAGTCCTCCGCCAGCGTCTCGATGAAGTGACTAGGGCGCAGGTCGATGCGACCTTATTAGTTCTCGATCTCGATGGATTCAAACAGGTCAACGATACGCTGGGACATTCGGCAGGCGATCGCTTGCTTCAGGACGTTGCAGGCCGCCTGTTGAGCGCAACTGGTCCGCTGGATACGGTGGCCCGCCTTGGAGGCGATGAGTTCGCAGTCATCCTCTCCGAGCACGACGTAGATCAGGGGGCAGGCACCGTAGCCGAACGTCTCATCCAACTCCTCTCCGCCCCCTTCACGGTGGATGGTCTAGCTTTCAATCTGAGCGCCAGCGTCGGCGTCGCCCACTATCCTTCGCATGGGAAGCAAACCGACGACCTGCTCTCGGCCGCCGACCTCGCCCTTTATGCGGCTAAGGCCGGGGGCCGACAGCGCCACTGCATCTACTCTCCGAGGTTTCGCGAGGCGGCGCTACAGCAGCACGCGCTGGAAAGTGAACTACGTCACGCCTACGAAAGCGGCGAATTTCGGCTGTTTTATCAGCCGCAGATCGATGGCGACGGGCGACTGATGGGGGCGGAAGCCCTGTTGCGTTGGGACCATCCAGAGCGCGGGCTGCAATCTCCCGCCGCTTTCTTATCGTTTCTCGAGAAAAGCCCCCTAGCCATCCAAGTCGGACAGTGGGTGCTGCAGACCGCTTGCGCCCAAGCCGCCATCTGGCGGCAGGACGCGCCAGGCTTTCGAATCGGCGTGAACCTTTTTGGGCTGCAGCTGCATAACGGTAACCTTGCTGCGGAGGTGCGTGCGGTCCTGGAGCAAACCGGTCTGCCTGCTGCAAACCTCGAGCTTGAAGTCACAGAGAACATAATTCTCCAGCAGAACGACGTCGCCTTACGAATGCTTCGGACGTTGTATGCCGACGGGGTTAGCATCGCGTTCGATGATTTTGGGACGGGGTTTGCCTCGCTCAGCCTGCTTAAGCGATACCCGCTGTCTCGGCTGAAAATCGACCAATCCTTTGTACGCAATCTGGGCCAGTCGCGGGAAGACGCCGCGATCGTTCGGTCCATCGTACATATGGCGAAGGCCTTCGGGCTCGGCGTTATCGCAGAAGGGGTAGAAACCGTAGAACAGCAGGAGCGACTGCTCGCCAAGGGCTGCGATGAGCTACAGGGCTACTTGCACGGTCACCCGATGCCCGCCTTAAGCTTTGCGTCTCAGTTTGGGCTGGCGGATCGGCTCGTCCGCGAAATCGCCGCCTGACGCACGCTCTGGATTTTGCATCGTAGATGCCTCGGAATCTTCCGGGCATCGGACGAATGCCCGGGCCCATACACGCAGTGGGCCTAGGCATAGATTTTAATGTAGCATTATGTGACGCCATCGTGTGAATGCGGGCTGATCATACCATCTACAAGGTCGTCATCAGCTGATCTGATCCATCTAGAGCTTTGACGGCTTTGAATTTACGAGTCTGGCGACGAGGGTACGAGGTTTATGTTGGATAATCAGCGCGAGGCACTTGGCTATCAGGCCCTGGCCGAGGCCTCCCTCCTCGACACGCCGCCCGAGCGCGAGTTCGATGTGCTGGCGAAACTCGCGCAGACCTTGCTCGGCACCAGCATGTCCTCGATCACACTAATTACCCCGGAGCGCCAGTGGTTCAAGGCACGCTGCGGTCCGCTGGCAGCGGAGACTCCGCGGGAGCAGGCGTTCTGCCCTGTCGTAGTCGAGACCGAAGCGCCGCTCACGGTAGCGGATGCCCGCCTCGACGCG
>NZ_JTHF01000301.1 GCF_001043895.1 Methylobacterium indicum | reverse complement strand
CGAATGAGTCAGTGCACTAGCCATCCAAGTTGGACAGTGGGTGCTGCAGACCGCTTGCGCCCAAGCCGCCATCTGGCGGCAGGACGCGCCGGGCTTTCGAATCGGCGTGAACCTTTTTGGGCTGCAGCTGCATAACGGTAATCTTGCTGCGGAGGTACGTGCGGTCCTGGTGCAAACCGGTCTGCCTGCTGCAAATCTCGAGCTTGAGGTCACAGAGAATATAATTATCCAGCAGAACGACATCGCCCTGCGAATGCTTCGGACATTGTATGCCGACGGGGTTAGCATCGCGTTCGATGATTTTGGGACGGGGTTTGCCTCGCTCAGCCTGCTTAAGCGATACCCGCTGTCTCGGCTGAAAATAGACCAATCCTTTGTACGCAATCTGGGCCAGTCGCGGGAAGACGCGGCGATCGTTCGGTCCATAGTTCATATGGCGAAGGCCTTCGGGCTCGGAGTTATCGCAGAAGGGGTAGAAACCGTAGAACAGCAGGAGCGACTGCTCGCCAAGGGCTGCGATGAGCTACAGGGCTACTTGTACGGTCACCCGATGCCCGCCTTGAGCTTTGCGTCTCAGTTTGGGCTGGCGGATAGGCTCGTCCGCGAAATCGCCGCCTGACGCACGCTCTGGATTTTGCATCGTAGATGCCTCGGAATCTTCCGGGAATCGGACGAATGCCCGGGCCCATACACGCAGTGGGCCTAGGCATAGATTTTAATGCAGCGTCATGTGACGCCATCGTGTGAGTGCGGGCTGATCATACCATCTAGAAGGTCGTCATTAGCTGATCTGATCCATCTAGAGCTTTGACAGATTTAACTTTCCGATTCTGGCGGCGAGGGTACGAGTTTTATGTTGAATAATCAGCGCGAGGCACTTCGCTATCAGGCCCTGGCCGAGGCCTCCCTCCTCGACACGCCGCCCGTGCGCGAGTTCGATGTGCTGGCGAAACTCGCGCAGACCTTGCTCGGCACCAGCATGTCCTCGATCACACTAATTACCCCGGAGCGCCAGTGGTTCATGGCACGCTGCGGTCCGCTGGCAGCGGAGACTCCGCGGGAGCAGGCGTTCTGCCCTGTCGTAGTCGAGACCGAAGCGCCGCTCACGGTGGCGGATGCCCGCCTCGACGCG
>NZ_JTHF01000300.1 GCF_001043895.1 Methylobacterium indicum | reverse complement strand
CTGCCGACCGTGCGGCTCGCCGGCGGGCGGGTGGTGGTCGGGCCGTTCGCGGTGCCGAACGTGCGGCTGCCACCGCTGTATTGAGCCCGTCGAAATGACCCCGCGGGGCGGTTGCCGCCCCGCCCCGGCCGTCGTACCCCAGGGGGCATGAGCCAGACCGCCCGCTTCCAGAGCTTCGAGGATCCCAGCCACCGGGAGGGCGCGGCGCGGGTCGCGGCGCTCCGGGCGGCGATGGCGCAGAGAGGCGTCGCCGGCTTCGTCGTGCCGCGGGCCGACGAGCACCAGTCGGAATACGTGCCGGCCAATGCCGAGCGGCTGGCCTGGCTCACCGGCTTCACCGGCTCGGCGGGCACGGCGATCGTGCTCGCCGACAAGGCCGCCCTGGTGGTGGACGGGCGCTACACGCTCCAGGCCGCCGAGCAGGTCGATACCGCGATCGTCACCCCGGTGCCGCTCGCCGAGACCAGCGTCGAGGCCTGGATCGAGGCCAACCTCCCGGCGGGCGGGGTGCTGGCCTACGATCCCTGGCTGCATACGCCGG
>NZ_JTHF01000030.1 GCF_001043895.1 Methylobacterium indicum | reverse complement strand
GGCCCGCCCCCGCCTCGACCGGACCAGCCGCCGGGACGGCGGGGGCCGGCCGCGACGCGATCCCCGGCGCGAGCGCGACGGCCAGCGGGTTCCGGGAACGCTCCGCCCGCGCTACGACCTGAGCCAGGTCGCGCTCAGCCGGGTCGCACGCATCGAGGCGGGGCCGGTCCACGAGGCGCTGCCGCGGGCGGTGCAGGCCCCGGTCCCCAAGGTCGTCGTCCTCGACGCGCCGGCCTTCCTCGTCCTCGTCGTGCCCGACGCGGCGGGCGGCCGCCTCTCGACCCACGACCGTCAGGTCCTCGGGGCCGCCCGCCTGCTCGCCGGCCGCGAGGGCGGCGTGGCGCTCCTGGCGCTCGGCCCCTGCGAGGGCAGCGGCCCGGCCGGTGCCGACCGCCTGGTCCGGCTCGACGACCCGGACGGCCACGATCCCGAGAGCTACGATCCCGCCGGCCGCGCGGCCCGGGTCGCGGCGGCGATCGGGGAGCTCCGGCCCCGTCACGTCCTCTTTCCCGAATCCCCCGACGGCGGCGACCTCGCCCGGCGCGTCGCGGTGCGGCTGCGCCAGCCGCTCTTCTCCGACGTCGAGGCCGTCGCCGCCGCCTCGCTCGCCCGTCCGGCGCGGGGGCGCCGCGTCGAGCAGCGCGCGGCGCCGGGGCTCCTCGCCACGCTGTCGTCCGATGCGGTCGCCGACTATGCCGGACCGCCCCGCGAGGCGCGGGAGATCGCCGGTCCGGCCGAGGCGCCGGTCGGGAAGGACTCTTCGAAGGGCACGGCGATCCTGTCGGCGACGACGATTCCCGCCGATCCCGCCACGGTGCCCCTCGGCCTCGCGAGCTTCGTCACCGCAGCCGGCAGCGGCGTCACCGACCTCGCGACCTTCCGGCAGGTCGTCGCCGCCCTGCACGCGACGCCGGGCGCCAGCCGTGTCCTCTGCGACGCCGGCCTGATGCCCCGGGCGAGCCAGGTCGGCGCCTCGGGCACCGTGCTCGCCGCGACCTGCTACGTTGCACTGGGCATCTCGGGCGCGCCCCAGCATCTGCAGGGCGTGGCGGGCTGCGAGCACGTCGTCGCGGTCAACACCGACCTGCACGCGGCGATGATCGAGCGCGCCGGCCTCGCCATCGTGCAGGACGCGCAGGCCGTCATGCCGGCCCTGCTGCGGCTCCTCGCGCAGGAGGCCGGCCGGCCGGGAGAGGCCCCATGAGGATCGCGGTTCTTCTCTCGGCCGGTCGCCATCCGGTCTCGGGCGCCCCCGTCCTGCCCCGGCTGGAGGCGCAAGCCATCCGCCTCGCCGTCGGGCTCGGCGCGGCGGGCGAGGTCTTTGGCCTCCATGCCGGCCCGGATGCCGCCGCGGTGGCCGACGGGCTGGGCCAGGGGCTGACCCGGATCGAGCACCTGCCCGTTCCCGCCGAGGCCGATCCGGTGCCGGCCCTGGCCGCCCGCCTGGCGGTGCTCCAGCCGGACCTGATCCTCGCCGGGCGGCGCGGGCAGGGCGGGCCCGAGACCGGGCTGATCCCCTACGCCCTCGCCGAGGCCCTCGATCGTCCCCTGATCCCCGATGTCGTCGGCCTCGCCCCCGAGGCGACGGGAGGGTTGAGCCTCGACCAGAGCCTCGGTCGCGGCGCCCGGCGGCGGGTGGTGATCGCCGGTCCGGTCCTGGCGACCGTCCATCCCGACGCGCCGGCCCCCCTCGCCTACGCGTATGGCCGGGCGCGGCGCGGCGCGCTCGAACCCGTCGCGCCCGTCGCGGTCGCGGATCCGGCTCCGATCGATGCCGTCGAGGAGCGGCCCTATCGCCGCCGGCCGAAGCTGGTGAAGGGCGCACCCGCCGGCGGCTCGGCGGCCGAGCGCCTGAAGGCGGCGACCGGGGAGAGCGGTGCGTCGTCCGGCGGGCGCCTGCTCGTCGCGCCCGATCCCGACGAGGCCGCGCGCGAGATCCTGGCCTATCTGCGTCAGGTCGGCGTGCTCGCCGCACCCCGTGCCACCGACGATTCACGATGAGACCGACCATGCCCCTGACCTCGGACGACCTCCTGGCGCGGCTGCGCGAACGCGGCACCCCCTACACCCTCCACGAGCATCCTCCGGTCCTGACCGTCGAGGCGATGATGGCGGCCTGCGGCGACATCGCGGGGGCGCACACCAAGAACCTCTTCCTGCGCGACGGGAAGAAGACCTACTTCCTGGTCACGCTGCGCCACGACGCGCAGGTCGACCTCAAGGGCTTCCGCTCCGTCCTCGGCGCCCGCGGCGGCCTGTCCTTCGCCAGCCCGGACGCCCTGCGCGAGCAGCTCGGCGTCGAGAGCGGCGCCGTTTCGCCGCTGGCCGCCCTCAACGCCGCGCCCGGCGCCGTGAAGGTGTTCATCGAGGACGCGTTGCTCGCCGAGGAGCGGATCAACGTCCACCCGCTTGTGAGCGACCGCACCGTAACACTGACCCCGGCCGACCTGCTGGCCGCCCTGCGGGCCGAGGGTCACGCGCCGGAGCCGTTCGGGCTGCCCGGCGGGACGGGGGACGAGGCGGCGGCCTGACGGCGCGCGACGATTCCGTGTGCGATCCGGCTGGCCGGGTCGCACAGGACACGTGTCGACGGATCCCGGCGGGAGGCCTGTCCGCGCGACGAGCCCGCGGAGTGCCTCACCGCGCCTCCCGCGCCACGAAGAACGGTGTCGGCTCCAGCTCGGCGTCCTCGTGCGCCGTCATGCGGGGGAAATGGTCGTCGGCCTGCGCCACGAAGAGGTCGCGCACCAAGGCCTGGGCGAGGCGCGTCGCCCCGATGCCGAGGCCCGGGATGTCGCCGGCGAGCGCGCCGTGGCTGAGGCTGACGCCCCAGTTGAAGACGTGCAGCAGGCCGAGTTCCGGCAACCGGCCGGGCGCCCGCTCCAGCATCTGCATCCCGTCGCCGAGATAGGGGAAGCGGGCGGCCTCCGGATGCGCCTCCGCCTCGGCGGCCGACACGCGCTCGCCCCAGGTCAGCACCGCGTCCCGGAAGCGGTCGAGCTCCGGGCGCCGCGTCAGGTCGATGTCGAAGCCCACCGCCACCACGGCGGCCTCGACCGGGTAGCGGCCCTTGCGGGTCTCGACCACGAGGCCGTCCGGCGCCTCCTCGATCCCGGTCCAGCCCTCGCCGAACCGGACCGAGAAGTTCGGATGGCGGGTGCAGCGCAGGACCGATTCGTGCGGCGGCGGCGTGCCCTCGCCCATCATGTACCGGGTGAACGCCCAGCGCCGTTCGTCGTCTAGGGCGGCGTAGCCGCGCAGGAAGCCCGGGAAGGCGGCCCATTTCGACTTGTTGACCTGCGGGAAATGCGAGCGGCGCACGAACAGCGTCACCTCGGCGGCCCCGGCTTCCAGCGCCGTCGCGGCATTGTCGATCGCCGAGGCGGAGGCGCCCAGCACCGCGACTCGGCCGCCGCGGAAGCGGGAGAAGTCGATCGGGTCGGAGGAGTGGAAGAGGCGGCCCGCGCCGCCGGTGGCGAAGGGCGGCATCCGCCGGCCGCCGGATCCGTCGCGGCCGCCGGCGAGCACGACCTTGCGGGCATACAGGGTCTCGGGCCCGGCCGGTCCCTCGATCCGCGCCCCGATCAGCCCGTCCGCCGGCCAGAGCTGCAGGAGGCGGGTGTCGTTCTCCACCGGGATGCCGACGGTGTCGCGCACGAACAGGAGGTAGCGCAGCCAGTCGAGGCGCGGGATCTTGTAGAGGGCGGCCCAGCCCTCCTCGCCGGCCTGCGCCTCCCACCAGGCCCGGAAGGTCAGGGAGGGGATGCCGAGATCCGGGCCCGTCAGGTGCTTGGGGGAGCGCAGGGTCTCCATCCGGGCAAAGGTGCCCCACGGCCCCTCCGCGCCCCGGGGCGCCTGGTCGATCACCCGGAGGTTCGACACGCCCTCGCGCAGGAGGGCGAAGGCAGCGGTCTGGCCGCACATCCCGGCGCCCACCACCAGCACGTCGAGGGCGGGGCGCCCGTCCGGGCCGTCCACCGGCAGGGTCCAGCGCGCGGGCGGGTGGTTCAGGCGGGCGAGGTCGCGCCGCACCTCCGCGGCGAGGCGTGTCAATCCCTTCACGGCCGCGCTGTCCTGGTCGATATCCATGCCCGTGCCAATCCTGGAGGTCCCGATGCCCGATCTGTCCTGCTTCTACAGCCTGTCCTCGCCCTGGGCCTATCTCGGCGGGCCGCGGCTCCAGGACATCGTGCGCCGTCACCGCGCCCGGCTGGTGCTCAAGCCCTTCGACTTCCAGGAGGTGGTGCCGAAGACCGGCGGCGTGCCGATCCGGACCCGGCCGCAGCCGCGACGCGATTATCATGCCGTCGAGCTCGCCCGCTGGCGCGACTATCTCGGCCTGCCGTTGAACGTGACGCCCCGGCACTACCCGATGGAGAACCCGGCGCCGAACTGGAACAAGCATGCCGGCTGGACCGTCATCGCCGCGCAGGCCGCCGGCCTCGACGCCTTCCCGCTCTCGCACGCCATCCTGCGGGCGCTCTGGGCCGAGGAGCGCGACATCGCCGATCCGGCGGTGCGCCGGGCCATCGCCGACGAGGCCGGCTACGACGGCGCCGTCCTGGTGGCGGCGGAGGGCGACGAGGCCGTGCAGGCCATCTATCGCCGCAACGGCGAGGAGGCGGAGGCGCTCGGCGTGTTCGGCTCGCCGACCCTCGTGCTCGACGGCGAATTGTTCTGGGGCCAGGACCGGCTCGGCTTCCTCGACCGGGCGCTGGCGCGGCGCGCGGCGGCCATGAGCTAACGGCGCGCATTCCAGGGCCGAGCCGGGCGCATGGCGCCCGGCCCCCATCGTGCGACAAGGGGCGGGGCAACCCTGCACAACAACCCCGGGGCACGAGGAAACATGCACAACAGCGAGGCGATCTGGCGGCACGTCGAGGAGCATGCGGCGGCGTTCGTGGCTCTCTCCGACCGGGTCTGGGCGATGCCGGAGCTCAACTTCCAGGAAGTGCGCTCCGCGGCCGAGCACACCGCGATGCTGCGCGCCCAGGGCTTCCGGGTGACCGAGGGCATCGACGGCATCCCGACCGCCATGATGGGCGAGGCCGGGGAGGGCGGTCCCGTCATCGCGATCCTGGGCGAGTACGACGCCCTGCCGGGCCTGAGCCAGGAGGCGGGAATCGCCGAGCACCGGCCACGGCCCGGGGAGGGCGCCGGCCATGGCTGCGGCCACAACCTGCTCGGCGCCGGGGCGCTGCTGGCCGCCACCGCCGTCAAGGACTGGCTCGCCAGGGAAGGCCTGCCCGGTCGCGTGCGCTATTACGGCTGCCCGGCGGAGGAGGGCGGCGCCGCCAAGACCTTCATGGTGCGCGACGGGGTGTTTTCCGACGTCGACGTGGCGATCACCTGGCATCCGGGCCCGTTCGTGGCGATCTGGGAGCCGGTCTCCCTGGCGATCCAGCTCATCGACTTCGCCTTCGTCGGCAAGGCCTCGCACGCGGCCGCCGCCCCGCATCTCGGACGCTCGGCCCTCGATGCGGTCGAATTGATGAATGTCGGCGTGAACTACCTGCGCGAGCACATGCCGAGCGACGCGCGGGTGCATTATGCCTACCTCGATGCCGGCGGCATCGCCCCCAACGTCGTCCAGGCGAGCGCCACCGTGCGCTATCTCGTGCGCGCCGCCGACCTGCCGAGCCTCCTCGACCTCGCGGCCCGGGTGGAGAAGATCGCGCAGGGCGCCGCCCTGATGACCGAGACCACGGCGACGAGCCGGGTGGTGAGCGCCATGTCGAACCTCCTGGCGAACCCGCCCCTGGAGGAGGCCATGCACGCCAACCTGATGCGCCTCGGGCCGCCGCCTTTCGACGCCGAGGACCGCGCCTTCGCGGACAAGATCCGGGCGACGCTGACCGCCGAGGACATCGTCTCGGCCCATCGCCGCTTCGGCATGCCGGTCACCGATGCGCCGCTCTGCGACGCGATCGTGCCGCTGCGGGCGGTCGGCGAACGGATGATGGGCTCGACCGATGTCGGCGACGTGAGCTGGGCGGTGCCGACCGTGCAGGCGCGGGGCGCGACCTACGCTATCGGCACGCCGGGCCATTCCTGGCAGATGACCGCCCAGGGCATGAACGCGGCGGCGCACAAGGGCATGATCCACGTCGCCAAGGCGATGGCCGGCACGGCGGTGGACGTCCTGCGCGATCCCGACCTGCTCGCCCGCGCCAAGGCCGACCATGCCGAGCGCCTGGCCCGCACGCCCTATCGCTGCCCGCTGCCGGACGGCCTCGCGCCGCCCCTCGACATGGTCGGGTGAGGTCTCGTACGATTTCCGCCTGATCGCTTCGCGATGCGGGAAATCGGCTTCGCCCACGCGTCGCGCGGGCTCGTGATGCCCGATCCGGCGGTGGTCCTCCGGATCGGTTTCAGCCCGGCAGGTCGCGGTGGCGGCGCAGCCACGCCGCCGCGTAGCCGCAGAGCGGCACGATCTGCCGGCCCTCCGCCCGGGCGGTCTCGGCGACCGCCCGCATCAGCCGGTCGGCGGCGCCGGTGCCGCGCAGGACCGGCGGCGCGTACACGTAGGCGATGACGAGGGTGCCCGGCTGGCGGCGATAATCGGCATAGGCGACCGCGCCGTCCACCTCGAGCTCGAACCGGCTCCGCCCCGGATCGTCGCGCATCCCGGTCTCGCGCGTCTCGTTCGCGTGCATCTCGTTCGCGTGCATGGCGTCACCCGGCCTGTCGCGTATCGAGGGGGACGCGGCCGAGGCCGGGCTGGTTCCCGTCAGTCGGCGAGCGCCGCGCGGATCCGCTCCGCGTGGGCGGCGAGCAAGTCCGGATCGGCCATGCCCTCGACGTGGCGGCGCGGCGCGACGCCCTCGTGCCGGGGCAGGACGTGGACGTGGAGGTGGAAGACGGTCTGGCCGGCCGCCGCCTCGTTGTATTGATAGACCGCGACGCCGTCGGCCGCGAACGCCGCCTTGGCGGCCCGGGCCACGCGCTGCACGGCGGCGTAGAGGGCGCCGAGCGTCGCCGGGTCCGCGTCGAGCAGGTTGCGGCTCGCGGTCTTGGGCACCACCAGGGTGTGGCCGTCGGCCTGGGGCATCACGTCCATGAAGGCGACGACGTGCTCGTCCTCGTAGACCTTGTGGCACGGCACCTCGCCGCGCAGGATCTTGCCGAAGATGTTCTGGGGATCGTAGGCGGTCTCGGTCATCTCGAAATCCCGTGTCGCTGCGAGATCCTGGGAGCGCCTGCGGTACAGTGCGTCCCGGGACTGTCCGTACCCCGGCCCCCGCTGTCCCGGCGGGAGCCCGGAATCCGGGCATGCTCCTGCGGCAGGACGGCGGCCCGGCGCAACCGCTCTTTTCCGGCAAGACCTCGGCACAAGACCTGCGAGATACCTGCAGGACGCTACATGAATGACGAGGAGGGACCCGCCGCCGAGGCGAGCGGGTCCCGCACCCCGTCACGCCGCCGAGCGCCGCTCCACCAGCCGGGCGAGGTAGGCCGCGCCGAGCGGGATGATGGCGTCGTCGAAGTCGTAGGCCGCGTTGTGGACGGCGGCCCCGGCCTTGCCGTCGAGCCAGGCATAGGTGCCCGGCACGGCGAGCAGCATGTCGGCGAAGTCCTCGCTGCCCATCTTGGGCTCGGGCGCGGTATCGACCTTGGCCGCGCCGAACAATTCGGTGGCGATCGCGGCGGCGGCCTGCGTCTGGGCCTCGCTGTTGCGCAGGACCGAGAAGATGTTGCGGATGTCGACGACGATCTCGGCCCCGAAGGTCGCGGCGATGCCGGCCGCGATCTCGCGCATGCGCTTGGCCACCAGGGCGCGGATGTCGTCGTCGAAGGTGCGGATCGTGCCGGCGAGGTGGGCCTCCTCCGGAATCACGTTGTAGGCCGCCCCGGCATGGACCTGGGTGATCGACAGCACGGCCGATTGCAGCGGGTCGGCGTTGCGGCTGACGATCGTCTGGAGCGCCTGGACCAGGGCGGCCTGGACCACCACCGGATCGACGCCGCGATGCGGCTGCGCCCCGTGGGCGCCGCGGCCGACGATGCGGATGTCGAAGAAATCGGCCGCCGCCATCGCGGCACCGGTCCGCACCGACAGCTCGCCGAAGCGCCCGCCCGGGTTGTTGTGCAGGCCGTAGACCTCGTCGCAGGGAAAGCGCGAGAACAGCCCGTCGGCCAGCATGGCGCGGGCGCCGCCCAGTCCCTCCTCGGCGGGCTGGAAGATGAACACCGCCGTGCCGTCGAAGTCGCGGGTCTCGGCGAGGTACTTGGCGGCGCCGAGCAGCATCGTGGTATGGCCGTCATGGCCGCAGGCGTGCATCTTGCCGGGCACCGTCGAGCGGTAGGGGAGGTTCGTCGCCTCCTGGATCGGCAGGGCGTCCATGTCGGCGCGCAGCCCGATACGGCGCGGGCTGGTGCCGCGGCCCTTCAGGACGCCGACGACGCCGGTGCGGCCGATCCCGCGATGGACCTCGATCCCCCAGGACGCGAGTTTTTCGGCCACGATGCCGGAGGTGCGCACCTCCTCGAAGCCGAGCTCGGGATGGGCGTGCAGGTCGCGCCGGATGGCCGTGAGGGCGTCGTGGTCGGCGGAGATGCGGTCGATCGGGGACATGCGGCGGAAGGCTCCGGGACGTGACGGCCCGTGTCGCCCGGGCCTGAACGGCGCGCATCCTCCGGTGACCGCAGGCGCGAGTCCAGGGGCGCGGATGCATGGCCGTATCCGGCCGCCCGCGCCCCCGGACGGGCTCAATCGGCGATGGCGCCGTAGACGAGCTGCTTGATCTCGCGCCGGTAATGGGCGCGGCTCGGTCCCGGCGCCTGGGTCATCATCACCACCGCCAGGTCCTCCTTGGGATCGACCCAGAAGAAGGTGCCGGCGTAGCCCGCCCACATGAACTCGCCCTTCGAGCCCGGCACCCCGGCGATGCCGGCCTCCTTGCGCACCATGAAGCCGAGGCCGAACGTGTAGCCGGGCACGCCCATCAGCAGCTCGCCCGGGCTCACCACCGGCTTGATCCGGTCGCCGAGATGATCGGCGGTCATCAGCTCGACGCTGGTGCGGCTGAGCACCCGCGCACCGTCGAGGCTGCCGCCGTCGAGGAGAGCCTGGGCGAAGCGCAGGTAGTCGGCCGCGGTGCCGTAGCCGCCCGCACCACCGGAATCGTTCTTCGGAACGGCGCCGTCGATGAGCCGGTTCGGCGCGCCGGTGGCGGGATCGGTCGGCAGCGCCTGGGCGATCCGCCCGGTCTTGTCGGCCGGCACCGAGAAGCCGGTCTCGCTCATCTTCAGCGGTCGCAGGACCCGCTCCGCCAGGTAGTCGCCGAGGCGCCGGCCGGAGGCCTTCTCGACGACGCGGCCGAGCACGTCGACCGCCAGGCTGTACTGCCAGACCGTGCCGGGCTGGTAGGCGAGGGGGGCGCTCGCGATCCGGCCGGTGAACTCCTCCGGGGTGAGGTCGGTGGTGTTGTAGTCGAAGTCGGGCTTGAACAGGCCGGCCTTGGCGTAGGCCGCCTTCACGGCCGGGTTGGTGGTGATCTCGCCATAGGCGAGGCCGGCGGTGTGGCGCAGGAGATCCTGCACGGTCGGCGCGCGCTCGGCCGGGACGAGGTCGGGCGCGGCCTCGCCCAGCGCGTTGGGGCGGGTGCCGGCGACCTTGAGATCCTTGAACTCGGGCAGGTATTTCGAGACCGGGTCGGTCAGCTGGAGGCGACCCTCCTCCACCAGCGTCATCGCGGCGACCGAGGCGAGCGGCTTCGTCATCGAGTAGATGCGGAAGATCGCGTTCGTCTCCAGCGGCGCCCCGGCGGCCTTGTCGCGGAAGCCGATGCTCTCCGCGTAGGCGAGGCGGCCGCGCCGGGCGATCATCACCACGGCACCGGGCAGGCGGCCGGCGGCCACCTCCTCCTCCATGACCTGTCTGATCCGGCCGAGCCGCTCGGAGGAGAGCCCGACCTCCTCCGGCTTGGCCGGTGCCAGGGCCTCGCCGGTGCGCGGCCGCAAGGCGGTATCCGCCAGGGCCGGGGTGTGCAGGGCAGGGGTTGCCAGCGCCAGCACCAGCCCGAGGCAGCCCGACAGGATCCGGCGGGACGCGCGCCCGCGTCCTCCCACGCTCGTCGACATGACGTTTCGCTCCCGAACCGGAGCCTCTTGCCGGGCTCCGTGCGGGGAGCGTAGCGGCCTGCCGGTCCGGACGCTACGGCGCCGTCAGTCCTCGCCGCGCCGGAACGGCGTCGCCGCGTCGAGTTCCTCGGCGGCCGCCGCGACGTGGCGCGCCTCGCGCCTCAGGTAGTCGGCGATGGCCGCCCGCAGGCCGGAATCGGCGATGTCGTGGGCCGAGTGCGTGATCACCGGCCGGTAGCCGCGGGCGAGCTTGTGCTCGCCCTGCGCCCCTGCCTCGACCCGGGCGAGGCCGTGACGAATCGCGAAGTCGATCGCCTGGTAGTAGCAGACCTCGAAATGCAGGAAGGGATGGTCCTCGATGCAGCCCCAGTTGCGGCCGTAGAGGGCGCGGTCGCCGATCAGGTTGATGGCGCCGGCGACGTATTGCCCCTCGCGCCGGGCCATCACCAGCAGGATCCGTTCCGGCATCCGCTCGCCGATGAGCGAGAAGAAGCGGCGGTTGAGGTAGGGCCGGCCCCATTTGCGCGAACCGGTATCCATGTAGAACCGGTAGAAGGCGTCCCAATGCTCGTCCCGGAGGTCGGCGCCGGTGACCCACTCGATGGTGATGCCGGAGGCGAGCGCGTCGCGCCGCTCGCGCTTGATCGCCTTGCGCTTGCGCGAGGCGAGCGCGCCCAGGAAGTCGTCGAAGGTGGAATAGCCGTCGTTGTCCCAGTGGAACTGCTGGTCGACCCGGCGCAGGAAGCCCAGCGCCCCGGCCCGCTCGGCCTCGGTCTCGGGCAGGAACGTCGCGTGGATCGAGGAGGCCTCGACCTGCCGGCGCAGGGCGCGCAGGCCGGCGACGAGGGCGGCGGTGGCCTCGTCGGCATCCTCGCCCGGAGCGATCAGGAAGCGCGGGCCCGTCACCGGCGTGAACGGCACGCTGACCTGGAGCTTCGGATAGTAGCGGCCGCCGGCCCGCTCGAACGCGTCGGCCCAGCCGTGGTCGAACACGTACTCGCCCTGCGAGTGGGATTTCAGGTAGCAGGGCGCGTAGCCGATCACCCGTCCGTCGCGCTCGGCGGCGACGTGCAGCGGCAGCCAGCCGGTGCGTCCGCCGACGCAGCCGGATTCCTCCAGCGCCGACAGGAAGGCGTGGCTGACGAACGGGTTGTGGCTCTCGCCCGCGCCCGCCATCGACTCTTGTGAGTGCGCACAGCGGTCCCACTCCGCCGCCGCGATCTCGGAGATGCGCTGGACGACGCGGACCTGAAGGGCGCCCGTCGCCGGGGCGTCCCCGCCTTCCGCCGCACCGCATGACTCGCCGGTTGTCTCCATGCCGCCGAAGCTAGGACGGGGCCCGGGGGCCGGCAATGCGGCGCGGCCTCGCAGCGCCGCCGGCCCGACGGTCGGGCCCCGCGGAACCGTTGGCCCGTCCGGCCCATTTGTTTCTGATCATGACCAGAGACGACATCACCACGCGCCCCCTCCCGCCCGCGACGACCGGCACGCCGAGCCTGTCGGAGAAGGAGGCCCTCGCCAAAGCCTGGGACGACCGGATCGTCAAGCTTCTCGACCTCCTGCCGCGGCGGGTGGCGGATGCGATCGCCTGGCTGCGGGCGCCGTCGCGGCGCTGGGTGCGGATCCCGGCGGCCCTGCTGCTGATCCTCGGCGGCTTCCTGGCGATCCTGCCGGTCTTCGGGCTGTGGATGCTGCCGCTCGGCCTCGCGCTCCTGAGCGAGGACATCCCCGGCATGAAGCCGTCCCTCGAGCGCGCGGCGCGCTGGCTGGAGGACAAGTGGAACCGGCTCGCCCGATGGTGGCGCGGCTCCCGCTGAGCCATGCCTTCAACGAAAAAGGCCGCCTCGACCCGGCAGGGGAGGCGGCCTTCTCGTGAAACGTCGCGCTGGCGCGACGGATCTTACTCCGCGGCGGCGGTCTTCTTGGTCTTGCCCTTCTCGGCACCGCGCTCGGCGCGCTCGGCGATACGGGCCGACTTGCCGCGGCGATCGCGCAGGTAGTACAGCTTGGCGCGACGCACCTTGCCGCGACGCACGACCTTGATCGAATCGATGTTCGGCGAGTAGATCGGGAAGACGCGCTCGACGCCCTCGCCGTACGAGATCTTGCGGACGGTGAAGCTCTCGTTGATGCCGCCGCCGGAACGGGCGATCACGACGCCCTCGTAGGCCTGGACGCGGCTGCGCTCGCCTTCCTTCACCTTGACGTTCACGATGACCGTGTCGCCGGGCTCGAAGTCGGGGATCGTCTTGTTGAGCTGAGCGATCTGCTCCTGCTCGAGCTGCTGGATGATGTTCATCGGTCAAACTCCTGCCGTCGCCGCCGCGGCCCCGGGATGGGATCTCGGCGTCAGGATTTCGGCGTCCTGTTGTGAGTTGCCGGCTCCCTTACAGGAACGGTCGCGGCTTGTCGACACGGGGTCCGGAGCCTTTTTCGCGACCGTCCGAGACGCGGCGGGTTCAGGGGGAGGGAACAGAACGGCGCGTTCCCGGTTGTGTCCGCTCGGCGCGGCGCCGGCCCCTCGGCGCCGCCCGTTCCACGGACACCCTCACGGATTCGACGGAGGACCATCCGCATGCTGATGCGTTGGAAGATCGCCGGCCTCGCCGCCCTGGCCTTCGGCGGTCTCGCGGCCGCCCCTGCGAGCGCCGCCCCGGCCGGCCCCGGTCTCTCGGGCCTGCTCGCCCCCGAGGCGCCGGTGACGCAGGTCGCCCAAGGCTGCGGCCCGGGCTTCGCCCGCGGCCCCTGGGGCCGCTGCCGGCCGATGTATGGCCGCCGCTATTTCGGTCCGCCGCGGGCCTATGGCCGCCGCTGTTTCATCCGCCCGACGCCCTACGGGCCGCGCCGGATCTGCCGGTTCTGATCGGCCCCGGTCGCGGGTGACCGGCAACCGGTCCCCAGGGATGGGCGAACGATGAACGGGGCGGGCTTCCCGAGGGGATCCCGCCCTTCTCACGTCCGGACGGGCCGGAACGCCACGAGCGCCATGTCGTCCCGGCGCGGCTCGGACCCGCGATGGGCGGCAAGGTCGCGCTCCAGCGCCGCCACCTGCCCGGCGAGGGGCAGATTCCGGTGCCGCAGCAAGATCTCGGCGACGCCGCGATGGCCGAGGAGCCGGCGCGAGGCGCCGCCCATCTGGTCGCTGACCCCGTCGGTCATCAGGAAGACCGTCTCGGTCCCGTCGAGCGGCAGCACCTTTTCCGCGATCACCTCCTCCCGGCCGGTGAGGCGGTAGCCGAGCCCGTGACGCCGGCCCTTGATCCGGGTAACCGCGTCGCCCGACAGGACCGTGAGCGCGAGGCCGGCCCCCGCAAAATGCAGGGTCCCGGCGCTGCGATCGACGACGCAGACGCCGCAATCGAGCCCGTCGTCGGAGCCGCCCGCCTCGTCCGCGGCCTGCCGCAGCCGTCCGCGCACCGCCTCGTCGAGGGCGCCCAGGATGGCGTCGGGTTCGCGCAGGCCGCGGTCGTGGAGGATCCGGTCGAGGGCGGTCGCCACGATCAGGGTCAGGAAGGCCCCGGGCACGCCGTGGCCGGTGCAATCGGCCACCACCACGATCGTGACACCGTCGATCTCCTCGACCCAGAAATAGTCGCCGCCGACGACGTGGAGCGGCTCCCACAGGACCGCGAGGTCGAGCCCGGAGTGCCGCAGGGCGTCCGGCCCCGGCAGCACCGCCTGCTGGATGCGGCGGGCGTAGCCCAGGCTCTCCATCACCAGGCCGTTGGCCTCGGCGAGCTGCCCGTGGGTGCGCTCCAGCTCGGCGAGCAGATGGCGCGCCTCGTCGCCGCTCTTCAGGCCCTCGACCATCCGGTTGAAGGCGGCGGAGATGTCGGCGATCTCGCGGCTCGGCCGCCGGCTGCCGGCGAGATCCACCACCGCCCAGTCCTTCCGCTCGACCCGGCCCATGGCGGTGAGCAGGCGGTCGAGGGGCGCGAGCACGTGGCGGCGCACCGCGAGGCGCAGGGCGAGGGCGAAGGCGAGGATCAGCACCAGGCTCGCCCCCAGCACCATCACGAACTGCTTCTCGGCATTGGCGCGAAGGCCCTCGGCCGAGAGCACCAGCGTCAGGCTGCCGGCGGGCCGGTCGCCGGCCCCGCCGGCGATTTCCGCCGAGACCTGGACGCGCTCGAAGTTGCGGCCCCGCGGCTCCTCCCCGAGGCGCGCCACGACGCTTCCCGTCCCGTCGCGCAGGACCGCGAAGCGGAAGGTGGGATCGAGGCCGAGGGCCTGGAGCGAAGGGCCGTAGGACGCCGTCCAGTCCGGCCGGGACAGGGCCCGGGCGGTCATGTCGGCCATCATCTGGGCGCGCTCGCCCTCGATCCGGATCTGGTCGCCGTAATTCACCCAGGCGATCGCCACCTGGGTCAGCAGCACCAGGGCGGCGATCACCGGCGACAGGCGCAGGAAGAGGGTGTGGGCGAGGCCGTCGAGGTTGCGGCCCCGGGCCGCGCCGCGCAGGGCCCCCGGGCGCATCGTGTCGGCGCCGCCGTCCCGGGTCGTCGGCACCTCGGTGAGGCCGAGATCGGTCGGCGCGTCGCCCCGGCGCAGGGGGCCGGCGCCGCGCAGGGACCCGCCGCGGCGGGCGCCGCCCGCCTGGTCCAGGATCTCGCCGCTCACGGCGCGGCGGCTGCCGGGGCCAGCTCCACCCGGTTGCGGCCGCCGTGCTTGGCGGCGTAGAGCGCCGCGTCGGCCCGGCGCATCGCCGCCGGCAGCGTCTCGCCCGGCCCGGCGGCGGCGAGCCCGATGCTCACCGTGATGCCGATCGGCCCGCCCTCCGTCGCGACCGGCATGTCGGCCACGGCGGTGCGGATCCGCTCGGCCACCGCCGTCCCGTCCGCCATCGCGGTGCCGACCAGCAGCACCGCGAATTCCTCGCCGCCGAGCCGGCCGATCGTATCGAGGGAGCGCAGGGCCGAGCGGCAGGCGGCCACGAAGGCGATCAGTGCGGCGTCGCCCGCGGCGTGGCCGTGGCTGTCGTTGACGAGCTTGAACCGGTCGATGTCGAGCATCAGGAGGCAGGCCGACTGGTCGGCGCGGCGCGGCCAGTCCCGGGTGCAGACCTCGAGGAAGCGCCGGCGGGCCAGCGCCCCGGTCAGCGGATCGGTATCCGCGAGGCGGCGCAGCTCCGCCTCCAGGCGGGCGCTCGTCTCGATCTCGCCCGAGAGGGCGACGTTGAGGGATTGCAGGTCGCGCTGCTGCTCGGCGAGGCGCCTGTTGGCCTTCTGCAGGTCGGCCTGCATCCGGTCGCTCAGGCGGACCAGGCGGCGCTGCTCGCGGTAGCCCCGGCGGTAGGCCTCCGCCAGCACCTTCACCCCGTCCGCCACCGCGGCGAGCTGGGTCAGCATCACCTCGGTCCGGTCGAGGACGGCCTCCTCGTTGTCGAACAGGCTGAACACGTTGTCGGCGCGCTTGCGCCCGCCCGGTTCGCCGCGCCCGCTCGCCGGCGGGGCGTCATCGCGGTCCGTGGGTGTGTCGCCGTCCGTCATCGCCGCGGGTTCCGGAGCCGCCCGGTTGGTCATGCCGCCGTCTCCTGCACCATCTCGAATCGCGCGTGCGAGAAGTCGGCGGCGAAATCCTCGCCGGCCTCCGCGATGGTGTCGTCGCCCTCGGCGTAGAGCCAGCGGACCGTCACGTCGCGGCCCTCCCCGGCGGCGTCCTCGAGCGGCATGAACAGGTTCATCAAGGCCTTGGCGCTCGACGAGTTGAAGTACGACAGGGCGACGTCGACGGTCAGCGGGCCGTCGCCCTCGTCCAGATGGCCGCGCAGGGCCTGAAGCAGCGGGCCGTAGAAGGCGGCGGCGTCCTCGGGGTAGGATTCGCCGCGCAGGACCAGGCGGCCGGCGGGAAAGTCGAAATCGACCAGCGGCGAGCGGCTGGTGGCGGGGATCTGGATCCGGTCCATCGTCGGGTGCTTCAGATGAAGGCCTTGAGGCAGAAGAAGCTGCGATCGTCGCCGCGGGCCTGGAAATCGTACTCGACCGGGGCGCTCGAGCGCCGGGCGATCTCGATCAGCCCGATGCTGCCGCCGAGGCTGCCCTCGTCGGCGGGCTGGCGCAGCCGCTCGCGGTAGTAGTGCTTCAGCTCCTCGCCCGACAGCCCGACGATATGGTCGAGCCGGGCGCGCAGGGCCGGGACGTGCTCCCCCGGCACCTCGTTGCCGCAGGCGACGAAGAAGCGGCCGTTCTCGACCCCGACCACGATCAGCCCGGCGCTCACCATCCCGCCCTGAGGGGCGCCCGGCGGCACGAGCTTGTCGGCGGAGTAGCGGATCACGTTCTGGGCCTGTTCGACGAAGATCGAGAACACGCGCTTCGACACCGTGGCGTCGGCCGCCCCCTGCTGCATGCGCAGCTTCAGCACCTCGCCGAGCGAGAACAGGACGTTCTCCGACAGGTCGCCGCCGAACGACAGGATGATGCCGTTGCGTCGGGACGCCTCGTGAAAGGCCATGAAGTCTTGAGCAAGCACCGATCTCTCCCGCCCGGGTACCGCCGGCCTAAGCCAATCGCCCGAGCCGATACAGATTCGGCAATAGGCCGGCCGGGCCATAGGCTACGACACCGAAGCTCACCAGAGTGTTACATCGTTCTTCGATCGAAGTCTCTTGTCGCCGTGAGGAAAAATCAGCCTTTCGCGCGCCAAGGTGCGGTTTTTCGTGAGGTTCGTGCTGAAATTGCCCGCGCGGTGCCCAGCTCGTGGGCAGTCCGGGTCTGTCCAGCACCCAGTTGACGCCCGGACGATTCGATCGTGCCCTTGGGATCTTCGGGCGAGTCCCTGTCCAGTTGGTGGTGGCGCGGCGCCGCAGAGGAGCGATTCGGGGTCGTTCGCCCCGGTGCCGCTCCATGCTCCCCTCGCCAGACCGCCCGGCCCGTGTTCCTCGCGCGCATGCGAGGGACGGCTTGCGGCCTGCGCGCCGCACGGGCAGCATCCGGCCGGCAGCGGAGCGGATCCGGGCATGGTCGAGATCAAGCGGCGCCGGTCCTTCGAGGCCGGGCATCGCCTCAAATTCATGGTGCTGGTCGACGAGACGCCGGAATGCGACCGCGCGGTGCATTTCGCGGTGCGCCGGGCCGCCCGGCTCGGGGCCCGGGTGGTGATGCTGGCGGTGGCCGAGCCCCCCGAGACGATGGAATGGCTCGGCGTCGGCGACGCGATGCGGGCCGAGGCCGAGGCCGAGACCCAGGCCCGCTTGGAGGTTCTCGCGGCGGCGGCGCGCCAGGCCGCGGGGGTCGATCCCGAACTGGTCGTGCGCACCGGCGAGCGGGCCGACGCGATCCTGCGCCAGATCGAGGCCGACGAGGACATCGCCTTCCTGGTGCTCGGTGCCGCCGCCGGCAGCGACGGGCCGGGTCCCCTCGTCACCTCGATCGCCGGGCGCAGCGCCGGCAGCTTCCCGGTGCCGGTGGTGATCGTGCCGGGTGCGCTCAGCGAGGCGGAGATCACGGCGCTCGCCGGATGACGCCCCTCCATTGAGCTTTGGCGCGTTCGGGTCCACATCTGCCGGCAGGCGGGGGAGCGCTCGATCGCCCCGCGCCGTTCCCGGCCGGCCTTGAACCGGCGCAGAGAACCTTTCGAGGATCACCGATGTTCATCCAGACCGAAGCGACGCCGAACCCCGCCACCCTGAAGTTCCTCCCCGGCAAGGTCGTCCTGGCCGACGGCACCTTCGAGGCCCGGGACGAGGGGGCCGCCGCGCGCTCGCCGCTCGCCCGCGCGCTGTTCGGCGTCGAGGGCGTCTCCGGCGTCTATCTCGGCCACGACTTCATCTCGGTGACCAAGGCCGAGGGCGAGCCGGGCTGGCCGCAGGTCAAGCCCGCGGTGCTCGGCGCCATCATGGAGCACTTCATGTCCGGGGCCCCGGTCATGGAGGCCGGCCACGCCCCCGAGGAGGCGGCGGAAGAGTTCTACGACGAGGCCGATGCCGACACGGTCGTCACCATCAAGGACCTGCTCGAGACCCGGGTGCGCCCGGCGGTGGCGGGCGATGGCGGCGACATCACCTTCCGGGGCTTTCGCGATGGCGTGGTCTACCTGGAGATGAAGGGCGCCTGCTCGGGCTGCCCGTCCTCCACCGCCACCCTGCGCCAGGGCGTGCAGAACCTCTTCCGCCACTTCCTGCCCGACGTGCGCGAGGTCCAGGCGGTCTCCTGACCGTCCCGGCGACGCTTTCCGCCGCCCGGGCGGTTTCCTCGGGCGCGGCGGATGCTCTAAAGGCTGGATCGGACCGGACCGCCCCGCTCGTCGAGCGGGGCGGTCCTTCTTGTGTTAACCTGTCCGTGCCACGCTGGGACTGAAGCGGTGGGCCGAGAACCGGCCCGGCCGGCGGCATGCAGGCCGCGGCGACGGACCCGCGGGCGCGAACGAGGGCGGAGCCTGAAGAGACGTGCGCATCCTGGCGATCGATACCGCGCTCGAGCGCTGCGCCGCCTGCATCATGGCGGACGACGCTCCCGAGCCCCTGGCCCAGGAGAGCATGGACCTGTCGCGCGGCCACGCCGAGGCGCTGCTGCCCCTCGTCGAGCGGGTGACGGCCCGGGTCGAGGGCGGGTTCGAGAGCCTGGACCGGGTCGCCGTCACGGTCGGCCCGGGCTCCTATACCGGCCTGCGCGTCGGCCTTTCGGCGGCGCGCGCGGTCGGGCTCGCCTGCGGCATCCCGGTCGTCGGCGTCACCACCCTGTCGGCCCTGCTGGCGCCGCTGCTCGCGGCCGACGAGGATTACCTCGGCCGGGGCTACCTGCTCGCCGCGGCGGTCGATGCGCGCCACGGCCACGTCTATTTCCAGGCGCTGAGCCAGGATGGCGGCATCGCGGTGCCACCGAGCCTGCTGCCCCTGCCCGAGGCCCTTCGCCTTCTCGGCCCGGGTCCCGCGGCCCTCGCCGGCTCCGCCGGCCCGGCGCTGGCGGCGGCGGCCGCCGCCCAGGGCCTGCGTGCCGTCGTGCCCGAGGGCCATACCGCCCCGCAGATCGCCTGGGTGGCGTCGCTGGGCCTCGTCGCCGATCCCGCCCACGCCCTCGCCCGGCCCCTCTACCTGCGGGGGCCGGACGCCCAGCCGCAGGACCACATGCGGCTTCCCCGCCGCTGACGGAGTTCCCCCCGATGAAGTGGATGCCGTTCCGCTCCCCCCCGACCGCCCATGTCGCGCCCCTGACTTCGGCCGACCGGGCCGGGGAGCTGGCGGCGCTCCACGCCACCGCCTTCGCGCGGCCCTGGGAGGCGGACGAGTTCGAGCGCATGCTGTGCGAGCGCGGCCACGTCGCTCACGCGCTGATGCTCGGCACGGTGATCGGCGGCTTCGTGCTCTCGCGCCAGGTCCTCGACGAGGCCGAGATCCTGACCGTCGTCCTCGGCCCGGCCTCCCGCGGTGCGGGCCTCAGCCGCCAGCTCCTGCGCGCCCACCTCGTCGCCCTGGAGGATCTGGGCGTGCGCCGGGTCCACCTGGAGGTCGACGACGGCAACGTCCCGGCGCTCGCCCTCTACCGCCGCCTCGGCTTCGCCGAGACCGGCCGCCGGGCGAGCTACTATGCCCGGCCCGACGGCGGGCGCGCCAACGCGATCATGATGCAGGCGGCGTTGGGATAGGGGCGGCGGGAAAGGCAGGGCTGTTCGGGGGAACCTTTTAAGATCAAGCGCGGGATCCCCTCTCCCGTGTGGGAGAGGGGTAGGGGCGATCGAAGATCGCGCGAGGGTGACACGCTTCCGTATAAAGCTGTGACTGTCCCGCTACCGTCACCACGCTCAGCGTTTCACACTGAACCGTGTCACCCTCACGCGCGATCTTTGATCGCCCGGCCCTCTCCCACACGGGAGAGGGGGGAACCGCGCTCTATTCTTGATCCGAAGTTTCTCCGGACCGCCTTGGGCGACGAGACGCCTCGGGCGGTGGACGCCCCCGGCCGGACTTGGTATGCGGCAGACGACGCACGGGCCGAACCGCGCGGCGCCCGAAAAAACCTCCCCGAGCCGAGCCCCGCGCCGCCCGAACCATGACGTACCTCGTCGCCGGCCTGCGGCTCCTCGCCTACGCCCTCGTCTTCGCGCTCCTCGCCGGGCCGCACTGGCTGGCGCTCAAGTTCGGCCGCGGCGCCCATGCGGGCCGGGCGCCCGTCTGGTTGCACCGGGCCTTCCTGCATCTGTTTCAGGTGCGGCTGACCGTGACCGGCACGCCGCCGGCGCCGGGCGAGGCGGCGCTCGTCATCGCCAACCACATCTCCTGGCTCGACATCCCGGTGCTGGGAGCGGTGCGGCCACTCTCCTTCGTGGCGAAATCCGAGATCGCCGGCTGGCCGGTGATCGGCACGCTCGCGCGCCTCCAGCGCACCGTGTTCATCGACCGGGCCCGCAAGCTCCACACCGCGGTAGTCAACACCGAGATGAGCCGGCGCCTGCGCGCGGGCGACCTGATCGTGCTCTTTGCCGAAGGCACCACCGGCGACGGCACCCGGCTCCTGCCGTTCCGCACCTCGCTCGTCGGCGCGGCGCGGGCGGCGATCACCGAGGGCGGGCTCGACCGGGTGCGGCTCCAGCCGCTCTGCATCGCCTATACGCGCCGCCACGGCCTGCCGCTGACCCGGGCCGAGCGGCCGGACATCGCCTGGTACGGCGACATGGAGCTCGGTCCCAGCGTCAAGCTGTTCTTCGAGCGCGGGCCGATCGACGTCCGGGTGACCTGGGGCGAGCCGGTGGCCTTCGCGGCCGGGACCGACCGCAAGGCGGCGACGGCGCTCGCCGAGGCCTCGGTGCGCCGCGCCCTCCAGGAGGCGGTGACCGGCCGCCCGCCGGTGCCGACGCCAGAACCTGCATCTGGCGAGTCTGCATCTGGCGGGTCTGCACCCGGGACGCCGCGCGCCGATGCCCCGGCCGCTGCGGCCGCCCCGCCTATTCTCATTCCGGCCGCGACGGCTTAAATGACGGGGACCAGCCCGAGCCGGGCTGCCGTCGCGTCCGATCATCCCCCCATTCATTTCCTGGCAGGGCCGGTTCGTTGAAGAAAGCGTTCGTCAAATCCTACGGCTGCCAGATGAACGTCTACGACGCCTCGCGGATGGTCGACCTGCTCGGCCGCGAGGGCTTCGTCGAGACCGGCGCCGTCGAGGAGGCCGACGTCGTCGTCCTCAATACCTGCCACATCCGCGAGAAGGCGGCGGAGAAGGTCTATTCCGAGCTCGGCCGCCTGCGGGTGCTGAAGGGCGAGCGGGCGGAGGCCGGCCAGGACACCACGGTGGTGGTGGCGGGCTGCGTCGCGCAGGCCGAGGGTCGCGAGATCCTGAACCGCGCGCCGGGCGTCGACGTGGTGGTGGGCCCCCAGAGCTATCACCGCCTGCCGCAGCTGCTCGCCGCCTCCAGGCAAGGCCGCGTCGTCGACACCGAATTCCCGGTCGAGGACAAGTTCGACCACCTGCCGGCGCGGCGCACCCCGGGCGTCTCGGCCTTCCTCACGGTGCAGGAGGGCTGCGACAAGTTCTGCGCCTTCTGCGTCGTGCCCTATACCCGCGGGGCCGAGGTCTCGCGCGCGGTCGAAAAAATCGTGGCGGAGGCCGAGCGGCTGGCCGCTTCGGGCGCCCGCGAGCTGACGCTGATCGGCCAGAACGTCAACGCCTTCCACGGGCCCGGACCCGACGGGCGCGACTGGACCCTCGGGGAACTGCTCCACCGCGTCGCCGCGATCCCCGGTATCCTGCGGCTGCGCTACACCACCAGCCATCCGCGCGACATGGACGAGGCGCTGATCGCGGCCCATCGCGACCTGCCGGCCGTGATGCCCTACCTGCACCTGCCGGTGCAGTCGGGCTCCGACCGGATCCTCGCGGCGATGAACCGCAAGCACGACGCCGACACCTATCGCCGGCTGATCGACCGGGTGCGGGCGGCCCGGCCCGACATCGCGCTCTCCTCCGACTTCATCGTCGGCTTCCCCGGAGAGACGGATGCCGATCATGCCGAGACGATGCGGCTCATCGCCGATATCGGCTTCGCCAGCGCCTTCTCGTTCAAGTACAGCCCGCGCCCCGGCACGCCGGCGGCGGAGAGCGACGACGCGGTGCCGGAGGCGGTGAAGAGCGAGCGGCTGGCCGAGCTGCAGGCCCTGCTGGAACGCCAGCGCCAGGACTTCAACCACGCGACCGTGGGCAAGATCGTGCCGGTGCTGCTCGAGAAACCCGGTCGGCATCCGGGCCAGGTCGCCGGCAAGTCGCCCTATCTCCAGGCGGTGCAGATCGAGGGCGACGTGGCGGCGATCGGCACGGAAATTCCGGTGCGAATCACCCGGGCCGGCTCGAACAGCCTGTTCGGCGAGGCGTTGACCGCGACCCCGGCCGGAACGGCCAATGCGGCCGCGACGACGGCCGCCGCGTGAGGAACGACAGGATGGCGATGGGAGAGGGCGGGCGCGGTCCGAGAGGGCGTGAGCCCGCGCGCGAGCGCGAGATTCCCCCGCGGGCGGTGGCAGGCCTGAGCGAGGCGGCGGAGATCGCCCTCACCTTCGACGACAACCGCCTGGCGAGCCTGGTCTTCGGCCAGTACGACCAGAACGTCGCCCATCTGGAGCGGCGCCTCGGCGTGGTGGCCACCGCGCTCGGCAACCACGTCGTGGTCAAAGGCCCGCCGGACTCGACCGAGCGGGCGCGCCGGGTGCTCGAACTGCTCTATGCCCGCGTCCGCGACGGCGGCGGGGTGCCGCTGACGCTGGGCGACGTCGACGGGGTGATCCAGGAATCCTCGCTCCAGGGCAACCTCTTCTCGCCCGCCGAGGCGCCGGCCAACGGCGAGCGCCCGTCCTTCGACCAGATCGCCACGCGGCGACGGGGCGGCGTGCGGGCCCGCAACGCGGCGCAGGACGCCTACATCAAGGCGCTGCGCGCCCACGAGCTGGTCTTCGCGGAAGGGCCTGCCGGCACCGGCAAGACCTGGCTCGCCGTCGGCTACGCCGTCTCGCTGCTGGAGCAGGGCCATGCCGAGCGGCTGATCCTGTCGCGCCCCGCGGTCGAGGCCGGCGAGCGGCTGGGCTTCCTGCCCGGCGACATGCGCGAGAAGGTCGATCCGTATCTCCGCCCGATCTACGACGCGCTCTACGACTTCATGGAGGCGCGCCACGTCGATCGCGGCCTCCAGACCGGCATGATCGAGATCGCGCCGCTCGCCTTCATGCGCGGGCGCACGCTCACCAACGCGGTGGTGCTCCTCGACGAGGCGCAGAACACCACCTCGATGCAGATGAAGATGTTCCTGACCCGGCTCGGCGAGAATTCCCGGATGATCGTCACCGGCGATCCGAGCCAGATCGACCTGCCGCCGGGCCAGAAATCTGGCCTCGTCGAGGCGGTGCGGATTCTCGACGGCGTCGAGGGCGTCGGCCGCGTCACCTTCCGCGACGTCGACGTGGTGCGCCACGACCTCGTGCGCCGGATCGTCACGGCCTACGAGGCCGATGCCCGGGAGAATCCGGAGGCGCCGCAGCGCCCGCTGCCCTCGCGGCGGGGGCCGCTGCCGTGAGCGCGCGAGCCGAGCAGGACATGCAGGAGAACGACAACGAGATCGACGTCTCGGTCGAGGACGAGCGCTGGGAGGGCGTCGCACCCGACCTCGAGGCCTTTATCGCCCGCGCCGTCGAGGCGGCGCTCGCCGTCGTGCCGCCCGGTGGGCCGATCGAGATCAGCGTCGTCCTGACCGACGACCCCGCGGTGCAGGAGCTGAACCGTGCCTGGCGGGGCAAGGACAAGCCGACCAACGTGCTGTCCTTCCCCAACGAGCAGCCCCATGGCGGCGGACCTCGCCTCCTCGGCGACGTGGTTCTTGCGTATGACACAATGCTGCGCGAGAGTGGGGAGCAGTCCAAGCCCCTCGGCCACCACCTCGCCCATCTCGTGGTTCATGGCACGCTGCATCTCCTCGGTCACGACCACGAGCTCGGCGATGCCGAGGCCGACGCCATGGAGGCGTTGGAGGTCGAGGCCCTGCGGCGCCTCGGCGTGCCGGACCCGTACGGCGATGCGGCCGAGTGAGCCGCCGCTCCCATCCCAGACGCGAGAGACATGAGCAACGATCGAAGTCGCAGCGCCGTCGCGACCGCGCAGGCGATTCCGGAGGACGACAGTCCGGGACGCGAACCCTGGTATGACCGCCTCCTCAGCATCTTCCACCTGAAGACGCGCGACGCCCAGCGCGACGGCCTCTCGGACGCCCTCGCCGAGATGCAGAACGGCGACCACGCCGTCTCCCCGGTCGAGCAGGCGATGCTCAAGAACGTGCTGAGCCTCCACCGGGTACGGGTCGACGACGTGATGATCCCCCGGTCCGAGGTGGTGGCGGTCTCGATCGACACGGCGCTCGGCGCCCTGCTCAAGGTCTTCCGCTCCGCCGGCCATTCCCGCCTGCCGGTCTACGGCGAGAGCCTGGACGACCCCCGCGGCATGGTCCACATCCGCGACTTCGTCGACTACATGGCGAGCCGGGCCGAAGCCGAGGGCGACCGCCTGCCCGACCTCGCCGGAGTCGATCTCGCGGCGACGCTGGCCACCACCCGCATCCTGCGCCCGGTGCTGTTCGTGCCGCCCTCCATGCCGGCGATCGATCTGCTCGCCCGGATGCAGGCGAGCCGCACCCACATGGCGCTGGTCATCGACGAGTATGGCGGCACCGACGGCCTGATCTCGATCGAGGACCTGATCGAGGTCGTGGTCGGCGACATCGAGGACGAGCACGACGTGGCCGAGGGCCACCGGGTGCTCAAGGTCGACGGCGAGAGCGAGATCTTCGTCGCCGATGCCCGCGCCAGCCTCGACGACGTCGCCGAGGCGACCGGATTCGACCTCGTGGCGGCGGTGGGCGAGGCGGCCGAGGAGGTCGACACCCTCGGCGGCCTGATCGTCACCATCGCGGGCCGTGTCCCGGCACGGGGCGAGGTCATCGCCGTGCCGGGCGACTTCGAGGTCGAGGTGCTGGACGCCGACCCGCGGCGGATCAAGCGCCTGCGCATGCATCGCGGCCTCGCCCGGATCGAGGGGCCGGAGACGCCGCTCGCCCTCCCGCCGCCCGGCGCCGAGGCCGGCATCCGGACGGATTCCGCCGCCTGATTGTTTTCCGCGGCGCCCGTGCGGCGCCGCGCGCGCCCCCGCGAGCCCGCCGATGCAGCACACCGACACCCACGGGACGGCCCGCGCCGTCCCGGCGACGCCCCTCGGCCTCACGGCCCTGGCCCACCGTGTAGCCCTGACCTCCGGCTGGGTGCGGCTCGGCCTCGCCTGGCTCGCCGGGGTGAGCGGCGCCCTGGCGATGCCGCCCTTCGGGTTCCTGCCCGCGCTCTGCCTCGCGCTCGTTCCGGCGGTCTGGCTCCTCGACGGGGCCGCCACCGCGTCCTCGCGCCTCGGCCGGCGGGCCGGTACCGCGCTCTCCGCCGGTCTGATCGGCTGGGCCTGGGGCTTCGGCTACCTCACCGCCGGGCTGTGGTGGCTCGGCGCCGCCTTCCTGGTCGAGGCCGATCAGTTCGCCTACCTGATGCCGCTGGGCGTGCTCGGCCTGCCGGCGGCGCTCGGGCTGTTCTACGGCGCGGGCTTCGCCGTGGCGCGCCTCCTGTGGTCGCCGGGGCCGGGCCGCATCGCCGCCCTGGCCTTCGGGGTGAGCGGCGCCGAGTGGCTGCGCGGGCACCTGTTCACCGGGTTTCCCTGGAACACCCTCGGCATGGCGCTCGGCCAGAACCTCTGGCTGATGCAGGCCGCCTCGGTCGTCGGCCTCTACGGGCTCACCGTGCTGGCGGTGCTGGCCTGCGCGGCGCCGGCCACCCTGGCCGATGCGGCCGGGCCGGCCCGGCGGTTCGGGCCGCCCGCGGCCGCGCTCTTGATGCTCGCCGGCCTCGCCGTCGGCGGGGCGCTGCGGCTGCCCGCCGGTCCGATGCCGGAGGTGCCCGGCGTGCGCCTGCGCCTCGTCCAGGCCGCCATCCCGCAGGATGCCCGCTTCAACCCGCGCAACCGCGAGGGCATCCTCGAGCGCTATCTGGGCTTGAGCGACAGCGCCACCGCGCCGGACAGCCAGGGCCTGCGCGACGTCACCCACCTGATCTGGCCCGAATCCTCGTTCCCGTTCCTGATCCAGCGCGATCCCCAGGCCCTGCGCCGGATCGGCGGCGCGCTGCCGCCCGGCACGCTGCTCGTCACCGGCGCCGCGCGGGCCGACGAGCCGCTGCCCGGCGAGCGGCTGCGCTTCTACAACTCCATCCTGATGATCGGGCAGGACGGGATCGTCGGCGGGCGCTACGACAAGCTCCACCTCGTGCCCTTCGGCGAGTACCTGCCGGATCCGATCGACGGCCTCCTGCGGGCACTCGGCCTGAAACAGTTCGTCGCCGTGCCGGGCGGGTTCACGCCGGGCGAGGCGCGGGAGCGCATCCCCCTCGCCGTGCCGGGCCTGCCGCCCGTGGCGCCCTCGATCTGCTACGAGGCGATCTTCCCCGGGGCCGTCGCCTCGCACCGCGAGCGTCCGGGACTGCTCCTCAACGTCACCAACGACGGCTGGTTCGGCGACACGCCGGGGCCGCGCCAGCACTTCGCCCAGGCGCGGCTGCGGGCGGTCGAGGAAGGTATTCCTCTGGTGCGCGCGGCGAACACCGGTGTCAGCGCCGTGGTGGACCCGTATGGCCGGGTGACCGGCATGTTGACCGTCGGGGCGGAAGGGGTGCTCGACCGGCATCTCCCCAGGAACCTTAGGGAAAGTCCGCCATACGTACGTTTCGGTGATGTTCTTTTCGGCTGCATGCTTCTAGGGTGCCTGTCGTTGGCCGTTGCGGCGCGGTACCGCCGCGGGCGCGCGCAGCCCCGCGGAGCGTCAATGTGAAGAAGGCACCGGATCCGGTCGATCGTCATGTCGGGCATCGCGTGCGTGTCCGGCGTCTCCTCATCGGCGTGAGCCAGGAACGGCTCGGCGACGCCCTGGGCGTGACGTTCCAGCAGATCCAGAAATACGAGAAGGGCGCCAACCGGATCAGCGCCAGCCGGCTGCGCCAGATCTCCGAGATGCTGGGCGTGCCGGTGAGCTTCTTCTACGAGGGTGCACCGCGCCAGGACGGCGCCCGCGGCGACGAGACGGGCGCCGAGCCCACCGGCGACGCCCTCGCCCAGGACGTGCTCTGGACCAGCCAGGACCTGCAATTGGTGCGCGCCTTCCAGCGCATCGGCGACAACCAGGTCCGTCGCCGCATCATCAGCCTCGTCGAGGCGATCGGCACCGGTGGAGCGAGCCCCGACGACGCGCCGTGATCGTCATGGCGGGTCGTCATGGCGGGTCGTCACGGCCGGTCGGCATGGCCGATCGGCGTCGCGACGGCCGGTGATCCGGTCTCCCGACGCGGGAAGAGCGACCGGATCGCGGACGACCCGCCCGGAGACGCGGCCCGTCAGCGCCCCCCGCGCCCACCCTCCGCGCCGAGGCTCCAGCGCTCCCGCAGGTTTTCGGCCACGAAGCTCAGGATCGTCGCGGAGGTCCGCACCAGTCGGCTCATGGTCAGGATGCCGTGGGTCTGGTCGGAGAGATGCAGGGCGGTGACCGGCACCCCCTCGCGCTCCAGCCGGTGCGCGTAGGCGCGGGCTTCCTCGCAGAGCGGGTCGTGGCCGCAGGTCAGCACCAGGGCCGGGGCCGTGCCGGCAAGGCTCGCCGCGCGAGCGGGCGAGGCGCGCCAGTCGGTCCGGTCGCGGGCCTGCGGCACGTAGTGATCGACGAAGTAGCGCATCGTCGACGCCGTGAGGGGCTGGCCCGCGACGATGCGCTCGTAGCCCTCGCTGGTCTGCGTGAGATCGACGGCGGGGTAGAGCAGAACCTGCAGGGCGGTCTGCGGCAGGGTGCCGTCGCGGCCCATCAGGGCCAGTACCGCCGCGAGGTTGCCCCCCGCGCTGTCGCCGCCGACCGCGAGCCGGGTCTCGTCGACGCCCAGCCCCTCCGCCCGCTCGGCCACGAAGGCGAGCGCCGCGGCCGCATCCTCCACGGCCGCCGGGAAGGGATGCTCGGGGGCGAGCCGGTAATCGACGGAGATCACGCAGGCCCGGGTCAGGTTGGCGAGCCGCCGGCAGACCCAGTCGTGCGAGTCGATGTTGCCGAGCACCCAGCCGCCGCCATGCAGGTAGAGGAGGCAGGGGAGCCGGTCCTCCGGCGCCGTGCCCTCGCCGCGGTAGAGCCGCAGCGGTACCGGCCCGGCCGGGGAGGGGGCGGCGAGGTCGCGGATCTGCGCCACCTCGTCCGGCGGCGGCTGCAGGGCCCGGCGTCCGGCGAGGTAGCTGCGCCGCGCCGCCTCGGGCGGCAGCGACGCGAGGGGTTGCGCGTCGGCGGCGCGCAGCATCGCCAGCAGGGCCTGGACGTCGGGATGGAGGGCGGGCATGGGCGGCTCGAACGGGGACCGGGGGGCGCAGACCATTAGCAGACCTCCGCCCGGAGGGATTCTCAGACCTTTGACCTCACGCCTCCGCGGTCGGCCAGGCGAAGAAGCCGCGGCCTTCCGATTCGAGGTGGCGGTTCAGCACCATGCGGTGGACCTCGTCGGCGCCGTCGACCAGCCGCGCCTGGCGGGCGTAGCGGTAGATCCATTCCAGCACCGTGTCCTTCGAGTAGCCGCGGGCGCCGTTGATCTGGATGCCGATATCCGCCGCCCGGTGCAGGGTGTTGGCGACGTGGACCTTGGCCATCGACACCTCTTTCCGGGCGAAGCGCCCCTGGTCGAGCTCCCAGGCGGCGCGCATCACCAGGAGGCGGCCGATCTCGATGTCCATGGCCAGCCCGCCGAGCATCAGCTGCACGCTCTCGCGCTCGGCGAGCCGCACGCCGAAGCCCTCGCGGGTGGCCGCATACTCCTGCGCGATCTCGACGCAGCGGCCGGCGAGGCCGAGCCAGCGCATGCAATGGGTGAGCCGGGCAGGGCCCAACCGCACCTGCGTCACCTTCAGGCCCTTGCCCTCGCCGCCGAGCACGTCCTCGGGCTTGATGGTGAGCCCGTCGAAGGCGAGCTCGCAATGGCCGCCATGCTCCTCCGGCCCCATGATCGGAATGCGGCGGACGATCTCCCAGCCCGGCTGGTCGCGGTGGAACAGGAAGGCGGTGAGCCCGTAGCGCGGATCGTCCGAGGTGCGGGCGATCAGGATGAAGTGGGCCGCGTCCTCGGCGCCGGTGATGTACCACTTGCGGCCCGAGATCCGCCACGAGCCGTCCGGCTGGCGCTCGGCGCGGGTGCGGATCATCGACGGGTCGGAGCCGCCGCCGGGATGCGGCTCGGTCATCGCGAAGGCCGAGCGCACGGCGCCCGAGACGATCGGCTCCAGCCAGCGCGCCTTCTGCTCGGGCGTGCCGAGGGCCTCCAGCACCATCATGTTGCCGTCGTCGGGGGCGGCGGAATTGAACACGACCGGCCCGAAGATCGAGCGGTTCATCTCGGTGTAGCAGGCCGCCATCCCGACCTTGCCGAGCCCCTGTCCGCCGGTCTCGGGCTTGAGCTGGAGGCACCACAGGCCGGCGGCCTTGGCCTTGGCGCGTAAACGCGCCAGGGCTTCAGGGCCGATATTCTCGTGCTCGTCCCAGGTGCCGCGGTCGGCCTCGACGGGCAGGATCTCGCTCTCGACGAAGGCCGCGATGCGGGCGCGGTACTCCTCGATGCGGGGGGAGAGCGTGAAGTCCATCGGCGAATCCTCCGGCGTGGAACTATATTTCCATACGCTTGCGCCGTCCGGAGGCCCGTGGTCAAGCGCGACCGTGCGGAGGCACCTCGCATTCGGTACCGCTCCGACCCAATCCGAGGGATGGACGCGGCCGCGACAGCCTCCCGCCGCTTGCGCCGGTCGCTGTGCCGATCACGCCGGAGCGAGGCAAATCTTCTTATAGTTGAACCGGTCGGGAGGACGGTTAGTAACGGTTTGGAGTGTCCGGATGCCGCGCGCGGCCGATTCCAATCACAAATATCATAGGGGCGGGTAGTATATAATGATTTACCCTGCGTTAATCTGCGTCATATATACTTCGTAAATTATCGACTATTTCCGCCTTCTGGATCTTCCACGATGTCTTCGATTCGCGCGCGCCTCCTGGCCGCACTGGCAGCGTTGTTCGCCTCCATCGTGACGATCGCCGGGATCGGCTGGTACGCGTCGAGCCTCGCCAATCGCGACATGAACGGCATGTACCGGGATCGCGTCGTGCCCTTGCGCGATCTCAAGATCATCGCCGACTTGTATGCGGTCAACATCGTCGACACGGCGCACAAGGTGCGCAACGGCAACATCTCCTGGCCGGCCGGGACCGCCTCGGTGCGGGAAGCGCAGACGCGCATCGCCGAGACCTGGCAGGCCTACATGCTCACCACCATGGACGAGGCCGAGCGACGCCTCGCCGGCGCGGCCCGGCTCAGCATGGAGGCGGCCAACGGCAGCGTGTCCGATCTCCAGGCGATCCTGCGCGCGAACGACCAGGCGGCACTCGATGCCTTCGTCCGGACCCGCCTGTACCAGGCGATCGACCCGGTCAGCGAGCAGGTCGCGAAGCTCGTCGATCTCCAGATCGCCGAGGCGGGCGAGCTCTACGACGGCTTCGCCGCGGCGTACCGGCTGAACCAGACGATCGGCACCGGCATCGTTCTCGGCGGGCTGGCGGCGGCGATCTTCGCCCTCGCGACGACCTTGCGCGGCGTGCTGGCGCCACTCGCCGCGATCACGTCGGCGATGCGGCACCTGGCCGCCGGCGACGCGGCCCGCCCGGTTCCCGGTCTCGGCCGGAAGGACGAGGTGGGCTCGATGGCGGCGTCGGTCCAGGTCTTCAAGGACAACCTGATCCGCTCCCGGCAGATCGAGGAGGAGAGCGCCCTTGCCCGTGCCTCGGCCGAGGAGCAGCGCCGGGCGACGATGCGGGAGATGGCCGGGCGTTTCGAGGAGGCGGTCGGCGGCGTCGTCGACCGGGTGTCATCCTCCGCCGCCCAGTTGCAGGCGACCGCCCAGGCCATGGCGGCGGCGGCGGCACAGACCTCCGGACGCTCCACCACGGCGGCTGCCGCCGCCGCGCAGGCCTCCGACAATGTCGGCACCGTGTCGGTCGCCGCCGAGGAACTCGGGGCCTCGATCCAGGAGATCGGCCGCCAGGTCCACAACGCGGCGGGCCTGGCGCAGGGGGCGGTGCGCGAGGCCGACCAGACGAGCCGCCTCGTCGAGGCCCTGGGTACGACCTCGGTGCGGATCGGCGACATGGTCGGGCTGATCTCCTCGATCGCCAGCCAGACCAACCTGCTCGCCCTCAACGCCACCATCGAGGCGGCGCGGGCCGGCGAGGCCGGCCGCGGCTTCGCCGTGGTGGCGGCCGAGGTGAAGGAGCTCGCGACCCAGACCGCGCGGGCGGCGCAGGAAATCGTCGGCCAGATCGGCGAGATCCGGGGTGTGACCGCCCAGGCGGCAAGTGCCATCGGTACGATCGGGGACCGTATCCGGGAGGTCGATGCCGGCGCCACCGCCATCGCCGCCGCGGTCGAGGAACAGAGCGCGGCGACCCAGGAGATCGTCCGCAACGTGGTCGAGGCCTCGGCCGGTGCCGGGGTGGTCACCAGCAACATCGTGGAGCTGGCCCACGCCTCGGAGGAGAGCGGCGCCGCCGCCGCCCAGCTCCTCGCCTCCGCCTCCGATCTGTCGCGCCAGTCGAGCCAGCTCTCGGCGGAGGTCGGCCGCTTCCTCGCCACCGTCCGGGCGGCCTGACGGCCCCCCGGATCCCGCCGTCACTGACCCGCCATCACTTGCCTGCCGCCCCCACTGCCTGCCGCCCCTTGCCTGCCGTCACTTGCCCTTGGGCGGCCCGGTCGGGACCAGGAGGGCGATGCGGTAGGTGCCGTCTTCCCGGCCGATCAGGAACACGCTGGTGGGCGGCGCGTCGCCCTCCACCGGCGGCTCGTCGAACACCACCCGCAGTCGCTCCGTCACCGGCATGTTGGCCTTGAGGGTGCCGCGCGAGGTCGCTTCCGCCAGGCCGTCCTGCGGCATGGGCTCCAGGGAGGCCGCCTTGATCGGCCGGCCGAAGCCGGAGCGGATCTGGTAGAGCGTCAGCCGCTTGCGATGCGCCCGGGTGCCGGTCCAGTTCACCAGCCGCTCGAAGGCGGAGGCGTCGTGGTCGGTCATGGCCTTCGTCACGTAGGCGACGAGGGCGTCGGCTTGCGCGGGGAGGGGGCTCGCGGCCCCCTGCTTCGCGGCGCTCTCCTGGGCCGGCGCGGGGCCCTGTGCCCGCGCCGCTCCGGTCAGGCTCGCCGCCGCGAGGGCGGCGAACCCGAGGGCCGAAAGGCGGCGCCTCATCGGGCCGCCGCCTCCTCGCCCATCACCCGGAAGACCCAGATCACCCCACCCTGCGGCAGCACGCTGACCCGGCGCTCCTCGGGGATGAGGGCGTTGATGCCGGTCAGCATGCGCTCGGCATCGACGCCCCAGCCGGCCTGGACCGCAACGTACTGGATCCCGTCGACCATGTAGCTCGACGGAACGCCGGTGACGCCGGAATTGAGCCGCGTCTCCCACAGCACCTTGCCGGTGCTGCCGTCGAGCGCGCGGAACTTGCGGTCGCTGGTGCCGCCGGCGAAGATCAGCCCGCTGCCGGTGGTGAGCAGCGGCCCCCAATTGGCCGAATCCTGGAAGTCGTGCTGCCAGGCCTTCTTGCCGGTCTTGGGATCCCAGGCCTGGATCGCCCCGATGGCGAAGGGCTTCGACTTGTCGACCCCGTCGCGCAGGCGCAGCGAGTTGAGCACCTCGTCGATCGGGATGCCGATATAGAGTTCGCCGGGCTTGCGCGTCCCGGCCTGGGCGCCGGCCAGTTCCGAGCACAGGTTGTCGTTGGACGGAATGTAGAACAGCCCGGTCTTCGGGTTGTAGGCCTCCGGCGGCCAGTCCTTGCCGCCCCACAGGCCGGGGCAGAAGGCGGCGCGCCGGTTGATGCCCGGGATCTTGGACTGGTCGTAGGTCGGCCGGCCGGTCTTCGGGTCGAGGGACGAGAAGACGTTCTGGTACACGAACGGCTTAGCCTCGACGAAGCTCAACGGCCCGTCCTTGCTGCGCTCCAGCGTCCAGAGATAGCCGTTGCGGCCGGCATGGATCGCGGCCGGGATTGTTTTGCCGTCGCGCTCGATGTCGATCAGCACCGGCGCCGAGACCTCGTCCCAGTCCCAGGCGTCGTTCCAGTGATACTGGTGGTGGCCCTTGATCTTGCCGCTGTCGAGGTCGAGCGCCACGACCGACGAGGTGTAGAGGTTGTCGCCCGGCCGCGCATCCGGGGTCCAGGGACCGCCATTGCCGGTGCCGAAATAGGCGAGGTTGGCCGCCGGATCGTAGCTGCCCTGGATCCAGACCGAGCCGCCGCCGGTCTTCCAGGAATCGCCCTTCCAGGTATCGGCCGCCGGGTCGCCGGGGCCGGCCACCGTGTAGGTCTTCCAGGCCTCGTTGCCGGTCTCGGCGTCGAGCGCCGTGATGAAGCCGCGCACGCCGTACTCGCCGCCGGAGACGCCGACCACGACCTTGCCCTTCGCCACCAGGGGCGAGAGCGTCATGTAGTAGCCGTCCTGCCAGGGGGCGACGCATTTCTCCCACTTCACCTTGCCGGTGGTGGCGCCGAGCGCGACCACGCAGGCATCCGTGGTGGTCATGTAGACGCTGTCGCCGTAGAGGCCGACGCCGCGATTGGTCGGGTGCAGCTGCGACAGTTCCGGCGGCAGCTCCTTCTGGTAGCGCCACAGGATCTCGCCGGTGCGGGCGTTGATCGCCATCACCTGGGCCTGCGGGGTGGTGACGAACATCACCCCGTTATTGACGATCGGCGGGGCCTGATGGCCCTCGCTCACGCCGGTCGACAGGCTCCAGGCGGGGACGAGCTTGGTGACGTTCTTGGCGGTGATCTGGTCGAGGGGGGAATAGCCCCAGCTCTGGTAGTTGCCCCGGTATTGCAGCCAGTTCTCCGGCTCCGGATTGGCGAGACGCTGGTCGGTGACCGGCTTGTAATCGACCTTGTCGGCCGGACCGGCCTTGGCCGGCGCACCGGCGAACGCGAGGGCCACCGCACAGGGCGCGACCGCGGTGAGCCAGTGCCTGGCCCGAACGAGACGTGACATGCTGCTCTCCTCAAGGCGGGGGCTCGGCGTGGCGGCCGGCCCGGCGTTTCCTCGATCCCGATCGTCTTGTCCGGACCCGCGTCGTTGCTGCGCGGGCCTCGATCTCTCGCGCGCCAGGATCGGCAGCCCATCGGCGCTGCGGTCCCTTTGCTTCGGCGAACAGCGCGGCAGCGCTGCCGTTCCGGTCGCGAGGCGGCGCGGGTGCCGCCTCGCTCCCGCTCAGGCGGGGCCCGGCCCGGGCTTTCCGACGAAGCTCCCGGCCACCATCAGCGTCCCGCCCTCGCCCTTGGCGAGCGGCAGCACCGGCAGGCGCTTGCGTGCCGGCCCCTTGGCGACGCGCCCGCCCTCGGCGGGCAGGAACTCGGAATGGTGGCAAAAGCAGCTCAGGCGCTTCGTCTCGTGGCTCCAGCCCGAGACGGTGCAGCCCTGATGGGTGCAGATGGCCGAGAGTGCGACGACGCCCTCGACCGCGTGGGCGCGCTGGTCCTCGGCGACCTGATCGGGGGCGACCCGCACCAGGATGATCTTGGCGAAGCGCGAGCCTTCGCGCCGGACCCCCTGCGGATCGACCGCCACCGCCTCGACGAGGTCGCCGCCGACCGGCAGGCCGTCGAGAGTGATCGGCTCGCCCGCCTTCGCGCCGTCGCCGAGCACCAGGCGGTCACCCTTCTGCGGCAGCAACTCCTCCGGCCCCGCGAAGGCGGCGCCCCCCGCCGCGCAGCAGGCAGCGGCGCCCAACACGACGCTGCGCCGGTCGAGACCGACCGCGCGCTGTCCCTCACGAGCCATCTTTCCTCCCGATGGGCTTTCTTATGTTCTTATGATTTTCACTATGAGTAGCCGAGACGGTGCGGGCGTCAACCCGCTTTGTGCCCTTGCTGCGGTGTTTCGACGTCGGTTGGGCCCGGCTCTACTTGGTGCGCCGCAAGGACGACTTGTGCACTGCAATCGCGCGTCAGCGCGAGAGGGCAGCCCGGAGTGTCGCGGCGAGCGCGTCCGGCTCGATCCCGTTCGGCAGCCGCGCCAGCAGCTCGCCCGCCGGGTCGACGAGAAACAGGTCGCCCGGGTGATCGACGACCCCGTCGTGGCGCCGGATCGGCGCCGCGACCGCCGCCGCGAGGGCGTCGATCACCGCGACCGGGCCGGTCACCGCGACGATCGCCGGGTGGAACGTGTCGAGGTAGCGGGCGAGCACCGCGGGTCCGTCGCGCTCCGGGTCGGCCGCGACCAGGACCGGTACAAGCCGGGCCAGCAGGGCGGGGGGAAGCTCGTCGAGGGCCTGCGTCACGGTCATCAGCGCGGTCGGGCACAGGTCCGGGCAGCGCGTATAGCCGAAATAGACCAGCCGCAGGCGCCCGGCGAACCGGGCCTCGTCCAGGACGGCGCCGGTCTGGTCGACGAGGCCGCGCCCGGCCGGCCAGGCCAGGGCGCCCGCGGCGGGGCGCGCGGCCGGCGCGCCGTGGGCACCGCCCGACAGGAGGAGGGTGAGCGCCAGCGCCCGGCCCACCTGCCGCAACCCTGCCGAGACGGAAAACATGGCTTCGACCTCGCGCCGCGAGCGCGACTTAAGCGTATCCGGCGGCCGGCGCCAACGATCAGCGGACGATCTCGCGAGGTTATTCCCACACCTCGCAGGGTCGTGATGGCGCGATGCGCCGTACAGGACGGCGTGCGATCCTTCGCCGTTCGAGTCAGGACTTCCTTAACCGCTCCAGGCCGCCGGGCCGCGGTCCGGCGGATTCGCGTTACGGTGGCAGCCCGCCGTTAAGGGTGTCGGGCCTCAAGTGGCCGCCGGCGTGTTGCTCGGCAACGAGGCGAGGCCATGGGAATTCTCAAGCAGCTCATCACCGCGTCCGGGCCGGTCCTGGCCTATCTCGGCGCCATGCCGCTCGCGCGCATGATTCCGTTCCGGTCGCGCTCCGTTCCGCCGCTCCTCGATGGGCCCGTGCAGCGCACGGTCGATTTCCCGGCCGTGCAACCCCCGGCCGAGCCCTATTCGTGGCCGCGCTCGCACATCCTGTCGGGCAATCCGGTCCAGACCGCGACCTACATCTACACCAGCCCCGACGGCCTGTTCGCCGCCGGCATCTGGACCTGCGAGGTCGGCACGTTCCGAATCGATTTCGGCCGGGCCGAGTTCATCCAGATCCTGGAGGGCGTGGTGGTCGTCACCGACGCCGAGGGCACCGCCCGGACCTACCGGGCCGGCGACGCCTTCGTGACGCCCAAGGGTTTTTCGGGGACCTGGGAGGTGATCGCGCCGATCAAGAAGCACTTCACCTGGTACGGCTCGGGGGAGTGAGCGGATCGCGCCGTCCGTCTTCCTTTGGCAGGCCATTCGCCTTGCCAACGCGCAGGGTCATTCCGGGGCCGCGCAGCGGAGCCCGTAATGACGTAGCGGCTGACAGGAACGTCGCATCGATCTGCTTGCAGGAAGGCTCTTACAAATCGAAGTTCGTCGGCAGCATCACCACGTCGCGGATCGTCATGCCGCGCGGGCGCGTCAGCATGAACATCACCACGTTCGCCACCTCCTCGGGCTCGAGCAGGCTGCCGGAGGCGCGGGCCTCCGCCAGCTTCTCGGGCGGCCAGTCGGCGAGGAGCGCGGTGACCACCGGGCCGGGCGAGATCGCGCCGACGCGGATGCCGTGCTTGAACACCTGCCGCCGGGTCGTCTGGACGAAGCAGTTGATCGCCCATTTCGACGAAGCGTAGACCGGCTCCCACGGCGTCGGGTAGTGGGCGGCGAGCGAGCTCGTCACGATGATGTCGCCAGAGCCGCGGGCGATCATGTGCGGCAGCACGTCGTGGACGTTCTTCATCACGACGTTGACGTTGAGATTCAGCATCCGGTCGATCGCCGCCGACTCGTTGTCGACGAGGTCGCCGCCGACGTACGTGCCTGCATTGGCATGCAGGATGTCGAGCTGGCCGGCGGCGTCCAGGATCCGTGGTAGCAGCCCGGCGCAGGCGGCGGGATCGAGGAGGTCGAGGGGAAGCTGGATCGCCGCCTCGCCGTGCCGGGCGCACAGCGATGTCAGGGCCGCCTCGTCCCGGTCGACCAGCACCACGCGGGCGCCTGCCGCGAGCATCGCCTCGGCGCTGGCGAGCCCGATCCCAGAGGCCGCGCCGGTGACCGCCGCGACCTTGCCGTCCAGTTCGCCTGCCACGGTCTTCCCCTTTGCTCCGGCTACCGCAGGGCCAGCGTGGGGACGGCCGGCTCGCCGTCGCGCGGCAGGCTGGACTGCCACACGGTGCCGCTGCTGCCCTTCTGGTACCCGTCGTCGTAGAGCTTGCGCATATAGGCGGTGTCGAAGCCCTGCGAGGCCGGGACCTCGGGGATGCGCCGGTCGATATAGGTCACGTTGAAGCCCATGCCGTTGCGGCGGGCGAAGGCCTGGGTGCTGGCCAGCGTCGCCCGGGCGCGGGAGCGGCCGACCGTCGAGAGCGAGCGGACGGCGATCGGCAGGGTACCGTTCTGCACCACGTCGAAGCTCGGCTCGATGCGGCCGTTGATGACGACGTAGATGTTGGGCTTGCCGTGGCTCGCGGCGATGCGCCCGTCCTGGGTCAGGAAGGCCTCGGGCAGGGTGAAGACCGGCGTCACCACCGAGCCGTCGACATGCATCTCCTGGAAGGCGTGGTTACCGGCCTGGGCGTCGATCAGCATCGGCGGGAAGACCGCCGGCACGCTGGCGGACGCCGTCAGCACGTCGCGGAAGAGGTCGACGGCATTGGGCTGGCCGCTCGCCGCGATGGCGCCCATGTCCCAGATCACGGCGCGCTGCGAATCGAGGTTGGTGGTGACGACGAGGAGGCGCCGGCCCTTGCGGTGCTCCTCGGCCACCGCCGCCAGCAGGTCGGGCGTGACGTAGCGCCCGACGAGGTCGCGCAGGCGCGCATCGCCGAACAGGCCGTCGCCGGTCAGCACGTTGAGGGGGTTGGGCGAGCGCACCAGGGTCGCGGCCTCGCCGCTGGTGTAGATCTGGCGCAGGTAGCCGTCATAGGCCGGCCCCAGGAACGCGAAGGGGGCGATCAGCGCGCCGGTCGATACGCCCGACACCATCGTGAAGGTCGGCCGCTTGCCGGTCTCGCTCCAGCCGTTGAGCACGCCGGCGCCGTAGGCCCCGTCGCCGCCGCCGCCAGAGAGGGCGAGGTAGCTGAACGGCTCGCGCGAGGCCTTCACCCGGTCGGCCACCGCCGCGAAGCTGCGGGCCGAGCCGTCGGCCCAGAAGCGGATGTCGGCCTGTTGGCCCGGCACGGTGGCGGTTGCGGCTTCCGCCGCGGTGTAGGGCGTGCGCGGCAGCGACGCGCAGGCGGCCGCCTGCGCCCCGATCAGGGCCACCGCCAGGCCGCGCATCCAGGTCGATCGACGAGACACGATCATCACACCACGAGTTTCACCCAGCCGCCTCACCGGGAGTATCCGACGAACGCGACGAAACGGCAACGCTTATGGCAAAGCTTGAGAGGCGGAACGGTTCCGCCCGAGCCTCACTCCGCCGCCTTGGGGCCGGCGCGGCGCCCGAAATCCGGCTCGGCGGTCTCCTGGCCCATGGCGACGATGCCGCGGCGGATCGCCCGGGTGCGGGTGAAGAGCGCGTGCAGCGCCTCGCCGTCGTCCCAGCGGATCGCGCGGGCGAGCGCCGACAGGTCCTCGTTGAAGCGGCCCAGCATCTCCAGCACCGCCTCCTTGTTGGTGAGGAAGATGTCGCGCCACATCGTCGGGTCGGAGGCGGCGATGCGGGTGAAGTCGCGAAAGCCGCCGGCCGAGAACTTGATCACCTCGGACTGGGTCACGGTCTCAAGGTCGGCGGCGGTGCCGACGATGTTGTAGGCGATGAGGTGCGGGACATGGCTGGTGATCGCGAGCACCAGATCGTGATGCGCCGGACTCATCGTCTCGACCACCGAACCCAGGCCCTCCCAGAACGCGCGCACCCGCGCCACCGCCGCGGGGTCGGTGCCCTCCGGCGGGGTGAGGATGCACCAGCGGCCGTGAAACAGGCTGGCAAAGCCCGCATCCGGCCCCGAATGCTCGGTGCCGGCGACCGGGTGGGCGGGCACGAAGCTCACGCCGTCCGGCAGGTGGGGGGTGGCGGAGGCCACCACCGCGGCCTTGACCGAGCCGACGTCGGACAGGATCGCCCCGGGGGCGAGCGCCCCGGCGATCTCGGCCGCCACCGCCCCGATGGCGCCGACCGGCACGCACAGGATCACGAGGTCGGCCCCCGCGACCCCGGCGGCGAGGTCGGTCGTCGCCGTATCGGCGAGGCCGAGCGCCCGCACGCGCTCGATCACCCCTTCGTCGCGGTCGATCGCGACGATCTCGCGCGCGAGGCCACCCGCCCGGGCGCCCCGGGCGAGGGAGGAGCCGATCAGCCCGAGGCCGACGAGCGCCAGGCGCCGGAACGGCTCAGCCACGCGGCTCGCCCTTCACGAAGGCGGTGAGCGCCGCGACCACGGCCTCGTTGGCCTCGGCGGTGCCGATGGTCATGCGCAGCGCGTTCGGCAGGCCGTAGGCCGCGACCCGGCGCAGGATCATCCCGCGGGCGGTGAGGTAGGCGTCGGCGTCGGCCGCGCTGCGCCCGGCGGTCTCCGGGAAGTGGATCAGCACGAAGTTGCCGACGCTCGGCGTCACGGTCAGGCCGAGGCCTTCCAGCGCCCGCGTCACCTTCGGCAGCCAGGCGTCGTTATGCGCCACCGCGGCGGCGATGTGGGCGTCGTCGGCCACCGCGGCGGCGCCGGCGGCGATCGACGCCGCGCCCAGGTTGAACGGACCGCGGATGCGGTTGACCGCGTCGGCGATGGCGGCGGGCGCCACCATCCAGCCGATGCGGAGCGCGGCGAGCCCGTACACCTTCGAGAAGGTGCGGGTCATCACCACGTTCTCGGACTCGGCCACCAGTTCGAGGCCGGCCGCGTAGTCGTTGCGCCGGACGTACTCGGCATAGGCCGCGTCGAGCACCAGTAGGACGGTCTTGGGCAGGCCGGCGTGCAGCCGGCGCACCTCGTCGAAGGGCAGGTAGGTGCCGGTCGGGTTGTTGGGATTGGCGAGGTAGACGATGCGGGTCTTGTCCGTCACCGCCGCCAGGATCGCGTCGACATCGGCCGTGTGGTCGCGCTCGGGCACCACCACCGGCGTGCCCCCCGCCGCCAGGATGGCGATGCGGTACACGAGGAAGCCGTACTGCGAATAGACGCCCTCGTCGCCCGGGCCCATATAGGCGTAGGTGAGGAGCGACAGCAGCTCGTCCGAGCCGGCACCGCAGACGATGCGCTCCGGGTCGAGGCCGTACTTCTGCGCGATCGCCTGACGCAGCTTGGCCGCCGAGCCGTCGGGATAGAGCTCCAGATGCCCCGCCGTCTCCTGCATCGCCGCGATCGCCGCCGGGCTCGGGCCCATCGGGGTCTCGTTCGAAGACAGCTTGTGGAGCTTCACGCCGGCCGGCGCCGCGCTCTTGCCCGGAACGTAGGCCTCGATCTCGAGGACACCGGGGCGCGGGACGGGGCGGAGGGCGGCGGACATGGGCGGACCTGGGCTCGGGGAACGAAGAGAACCTGATGCCGTCTAGAACAAGTCGGCGGTTTGGGAAACGGCGCCGGAGCAGGGCTGTGCGCCGGGCCGCGCAGGGCAGGGGGCGTCCTGGATTCCGCCCGCCCCCGATTCGCCGGTGCGCCGCAGGCGCGGCCGGTAGCGTCCGCCGCCGCGGGGCGATACACCCGGGGGGCGATGCCGCCCATCCCGGCGCGGCCGGACCCCGCCGGATCATGCGCCGCCCCTCTCGATTCTCCGCCTCATGCGTCGCCTGATCCTCGAGGAGCCCGTCACCCGGGCGGCGCCCTGGTCCTTGCGCCTCGCCTGGTTCTCCCTCGCGGTGGTCGCCATCGCCCTCGTCCTGGTGCGCGACCCGCGGGCGGAGACCGACGCGGCGCTGGCGGTGCTGGGCTCCGGGGTCGGGCTCGCGGCTCTGGCGGTGCTGCTCGCGCTCGCGGCCTTCGTGCGGATCTGGCGCGAGGGCGCGCGGGGGCTGGGCATCGCGGTCGGGGGGCTTCTGCTCGCCGCCCTGGTCCTGGCCTATCCGGCCTACATGACCGTGCGCGGAGCGATGCTGCCGCCGCTCACCGACGTCTCGACCGACATCGAGAACCCGCCGGCCTTTTCGCGATCCCGCGCCGCCTGGGTGGCGCGGGGCTGGCGCCTGCCGCGGGATTCGAGCCCGGCGGCCCGGGCGCTCCAGCGCGAGGCCTACCCGCAGATCGCCCCGCTGACCCTCGATCTCGGGCCCGACGAAGCCTTCGCGCTCGCCCTGAAGGCGGCGCAGAACCGCAAGTGGCAGGTGGTCGAATCCTACAAGCCCGGCGGACGGGTGGGTAACGGCCGTATCGAGGCGGTGGTGCGCTCGCGCCTGCTCGGCCTGCCCTACGACGTCACGGTGCGGCTGCACCCGCGGGCCGACGGCACCCGCATCGACGTGCGCTCCTCGACCCGCTTCGGCGACCGCGACTACGGCCAGAACGCCGATCACATCCGCGCCTATCTCGACGAGATCGGCAACCTCGCCCTCGCGATGAAGTGAGGCGCCGGGCCGCTCCCGCTGAAGCAGACTTGCGTTGGCAGGCCAACGCTTCGCCCGCTTAGGTTCTCGTTTCGTCGCAGATTTTTGCCGCCGAACCGATGTCCGCTTCGGCGGAATCTGCTTAGAGCATTTTCCGACGAAGTGGATGCCGGTTCTTCGAAGAAAATGGGGCAAAACAAAGACTTAGAGAGCTTCGCGATTGCAACGCGATCGTGAAGCGCTCTAGCCGGCCGCGCTCTCGATGCCCGCCATCCCGCCCTCGGGGTAGCGGGCGCCCGCCGCCGCGCCGGGAGCGAAGAGATCGTCGAGTGCCGCGATGTCGGCCGGGGTCAGCATCACGTCGGCCGCGGCGGCGTTCTCGGCCAGGCGCTCGGGCCGGCGCGTGCCGGGGATCGGGACGACGTGCGGGGTCCGGGTCATCAGCCACGCGAGCGCGACCTGGCCGGCCGTGGCGCCGCGCGCACGGGCGAAGGCGCACAGTGCCTCGGCGAGGCGGCGGTTGCGGTCGAGCGCCGCGCCCTGGAAGCGTGGGTTGCTGCGGCGGAAATCGTCCGGTGCGAGCGTCGCGACGTCGACTTGGCCCGTCAGGAATCCGCGGCCGAGCGGCGAATAGGCGACGAGCGCGACCCCGAGCTTCCGGCAGGTCTCGATCAGGCCGGATTCCGGTTCCCGGCTCCACAGCGAATACTCCGTCTGCACCGCGGCGATCGGATGGACCGCGTGGGCGGCCCGCAGGGTCTCGGGCGAAACCTCCGACAGGCCGAGCGCCCGCACCTTGCCGGCCTCGACGAGGCGGGCCATGGCACCGACCATCTCGGTCACCGGCACCGCCGGGTCGCGGCGGTGGCAGTAGTAGAGGTCGATGGTCTCGACGCCGAGGCGGCGCAGGGATCCCTCGCAGGCCGCCGTGAGATAGGTGGGGCTGTTGTCGATCCGCCGTGCGCCCGAGCCCGGCTCGCGCACGATGCCGAACTTCGTCGCGACGACCACCCGGTCGCGGCGGCCCTGCAGCACGCCGCCGATCAGGGTCTCGTTGCGGCCGTGGCCGTACATGTCCGCGGTGTCGAGGAAATCGTAGCCGAGGTCGAGGGCGGCCGCGAGGGCGGCCGGTGCCGCCGCCTCGTCGGTCGGACCGTAGAATTCCGAAAAGCCCATGCAGCCGAGGCCGGGGGCGGAGACGGTGAGGCCGGAGCGGCCGAGGGAGCGTCGTCGCATGGATGGATCCTCCTGGCGGACCGCCCCGATCTGGCGTTCCGGCGTCCGCCGGATAAGCTGCGCCGTCCCGCATGAACCGATGAGCGGTGTTCACCAATGGTCCGCGCCGACCTCTCCGATCTCGCGGCCTTCGCGGCGGTGGCCCATCACCGCAGCTTCCGGCGTGCGGCGGCCGCGCTCGGCCTATCGCCCTCGGCCCTGAGCCACGCCCTGCGGGGCCTGGAGGAGCGAATGGGCGTGCGTCTCCTCAACCGCACCACCCGCAGCGTCGCCCCGACCGAGGCCGGCGCCGCCCTGCTCGAGCGGCTCGGTCCCGCTCTCGACGAGATCGCGCAGGCGGTGACCGAGGCCTCCGCGTCGGCCGGGCGGCCCACCGGGACCCTGCGGCTCAACGCGCCGCACAGCGCCTGCCGTCTGGTGCTGCGGCCGCTCGTCGCCCGGTTCCTCTCGGCGCATCCCGGGATCCGGGTCGAGGTCGCGAACGACGACGCGCTCAGCGACATCGTCGGGGAGGGCTTCGATGCCGGGGTGCGGTTCGGCGAGCGCGTCGCTCTCGACATGGTGGCGGTGCCGCTCGGCGGGCCGCAGCGCTTCGCCGTCGTCGCGGCGCCCGCCTACCTGGCGGCGCACGGGATGCCGCGGGGGCCGGGGGACCTCGCCGGCCATGCCTGCCTGCGCCAGCGCTTTCCCGGCGGCGGCCTGTTCGCGTGGGAGCTGGAGCGCGACGGCGTCGTAGCGGCCCTCGATCTCGACGGGCCGCTGATCCTCGGGGACCAGGATCTCATCCGCCTCGCCGCCCTCGACGGGATCGGTCTCGGCCTCGTCTTCGAAGCCGAGGTCGCCGCCGATCTCGCGTCCGGCCGCCTGGTGCGGCTCCTGGAGGCGTGGTGTCCGCCCTTTCCGGGCTTCCACCTCTACTATCCGGGGCGCCGGCAGGTGCCGGCGCCGCTCAGGGCCTTCCTCGACCTGGTGCGGCGGGCGGAGCCGTGACGGACGCGCCCGCGCGCAGGATCTAGTCGGCGTCCTTCTCGGCATTCTCCGCGCCCTCGCCCTCGCCCTCGGCGGAGGCCTCCGGGGTATCGTCCGTCTCGGTCGGCTCTCGTGCTTCGGCCGAGTCCTGCGGGAACGACTTGCCGAAGCCGGGCTTGGAGGGCCGGTTCTTGCGGGCATTCGCCGAGGATGCGGTGTGGACCGGCATCGCCGAGAGCCGCGCGATGCGCGCCTTGAACTCCTCGGTCGAGGGGCTCTGGGCGGAGCCGGTGATGAACATCTTGGCCACGGCTGGTCCTCCGGTGGCGGAAATGCGGACCCGCCCGGGGGCACTCTGCCCGCGATCGGTGCCGCTGGACAGATTTCGCGATCACGCCGGGAGGATGTTTCGACGCCGTCGCCTTGTCTTCCAGGCAACGAAAATCAAGAAAATCCAGCCGCGCATCGACGGTTTGATCATGAACGATGTCATGATCATTGACAAGGCGAAACTCTTTGTCTCGCGAGCAGCGCCCATCCATGGAGCGTCCGGCCGGGCCGGGCCGCTCCCCATCGCGCAGCGGGGCCTGCGGCCTCAGCGGCGGCGCGGATCGGCGGGGCGGAAGGCGCGCTCCACGGCGGCGGTGGCGCTGGCATAGGCCCGCTCCTCGCTGTCATGCGGACGGTCTGACCGCTCGAGCAGCTTGCCGTGTTTGCGGATCGCCCAGCCGAACTTTCCTTTCGGGCTGGTCAGGGGGGCCACCTCGATGGTGAAGGGATAGAATTCGTTCTCGCTCATCTCGGGGTTTATGGCACGGAACCGCGGCCGAGGACACACCTTCGCGCGCCCGAAAGGCGGAGAGAATGCGGGAGGGACCGCCGCTCGACGGGGCGGGGCGCGCCGTGCGATAGCCGGCCCCAATCCCGGCGCTCCGCCCGCACCGCGTTCGCGGCCGTCCGCCGACGATCCGGCACGCCTGCCCCCGCGTTCCCCCGCGTTTCCCGATGCCCGATCGCGACCCGGCGCCGCCCGGCGCGGTCCCGATGGAGTCCGATCCTTGATCCCCTGGGTTCACCTCGACACCAGCCCGATCCCCGGCGAGACCTCGTCGCTCCGCCTGATGCAGCGCGGCGACGAGTTCGCGATCGTGGTCGATTCGATCGAGCTGATGAACAGCCGCCGCAGCGGCTCGGAGCGGGCGCTCGCCACCCTGACCTGCGGCCGCCTGCGCGAGTGGCGGCGTCCCCGGGTGCTGATCGGCGGGCTCGGCATGGGCTTCACTCTGCGGGCGGCGTTGAGCGAACTCGCTCCGGATGCGGAGGTCGTCGTCGCCGAGCTGGTGCCCGCCGTCGCCGCCTGGGCGCGGGGTCCGCTCGCCCATCTCTTCGCCGGCAGCCTCGACGATCCCCGCGTCACCCTGCGCGAGACCGATGTCCACCACGTGATCCAGGACGGGCCTGGCGCCTACGACGCCATCCTGCTCGATGTCGACAACGGCCCGGAGGGGCTGGTCCAGCAGACCAACGACCGGCTCTACGACGTGGCCGGCCTCGGCCGGGCGCATCGGGCCCTCAGTCCGGGCGGCCTGCTCGGGGTCTGGTCGGAGCGCCCCGACCGCAAGTTCAAGGCCCGGTTCCAGCGCGGCGGCTTCATGGTCGAGGAGCACAAGGTGCGCTCGGCCGGCAGTGGCGGCCGGCACGTGGTCTGGATCGGCGAGAAGCTGGGCGCGGCGCGATGACGGCCCGGCCCGCGGCGGATCCGCGGGCCGGCGCGCCATCCCGGATCGTTCCTACCGCGCCCCACCGACCTCCAGCGTGCCGAAGGCGGTGCGGCCGTAGCGCTCGGGCCGGTACATGTCCTCGATCGTCGCCGCCGGGTGGACGTAGCGGCCCGGCGTCACCGCCCGCACCGTGTAGGCGACGCTGAAGAAGGCGGACTGGCTCGGGTCGCGGTCGTAGGCCGCGACGAAGCGGTCGTCGCGGAACTCGGTATGGGTGGGCTTCACGTCGGACTTCGCCCAGGCGAGACCGGCGGTGGCGTCGGCGTCGAGGAGCTTCGGGTTGTCGATCTCGAGGCCCGCCGGCAGGCGGTCGACGAGGAGGAGGCGCCCGGCGCTGGCCTTGGCCTCGGTCACCTTCAGGACCACCACCAGCCGGTCGTTCTGGCGCAGCTGGGCGAGGTCGGCCGGGCTGCCGTCGAGGCGGTGGTAGCTGCGCTCGATCGTGTAGCCCTTGGCGGCGGCGGGCTCGGGCAGAGCCGGGTTGCCGGAGATGCCGAGGGTGATCGGCACCGGGGTGCTGCCGCGGTTCGTCACCGTCACGGGCTTGGCGTCCAGCGCCGCCCCCGGGAAGGTACGATAGAGCGCGCCCGCCACCGGCGCGCCGTCGAGGGCGAGGGCGGGCGCCTCCTTCGCCGTGTCCTTTGCGGTGTCCTTGGCGAGCTCGGCGGCCGCCAGCACCATCCAGGCCTGTTCCTGGGTGCTGGTCGCCCGGCCGGAGGTCCGCTCCTCGCCGACGACGGTGCCGAGCGGCCCGATCGCGTCGCGGGCGATGCCGGTCTCGGCGGCGAGCGCGATCAGCCCGGCGCCGTCGCGCAGGCGCGAGCCGTAATCGGCCCGGTAGGTGCCGGCGTCGCGCTCCGCCTTGAGCGCCGCCACCGCCGCCTCGAAGGCGGTGCGGGCCCGGGTCCGGTCGCCGAGGAGCGCCAGCGCCGCGGCGATCTGGCCGCGGGCGAGGGGCGTCGCGAAGGCCGCGAGCTTGGTGTCGGCGAGGTAGCGCAGGTCCCCCATCACCGGCCGGCCGTTGCGGGCGAGCACGTAGGCCGCGTAGGCGAGGTCGAGGCCGCCCTCGGTCACGTCGTTGGCGTTCGCCACCGTATTGCGCAGCCGGTCGAGGGCGAGGGTCAGCGCCGTCGGCGGGACCGCAAACCCCTTCTCCTTCGCCCGGGTGAGGAAGTCGGTGGCGTAGGCGGTGAGCCAGAGATCCTCGGCATTCCCGGCCGACCATAGCCCGAAGGCGCCGCTCGCATCCTGGCGGGTCAGCACCCGGTCGATCGCATTCCGCACCCGCTCGTCGGCGGTGCCGTCGAGGCCGAGCTGGGAGAGCGCCGCCAGGCGGTTGACCGAGAGGAGCGGCAGGGCCCGGCTCACCACCTGCTCGGTGCAGCCGTAGGGATAGCGGTCGAGGGCCTGGAGCAGGGCCGGCACGTCGATGCCCGACAGGGGCGAGGCCGCGAGCGTCACCGCGCCGGTGCCGGGGATCACCTCGGCGAGGAGATCGCCCGAGAGGGTCAGGCTGGCACCGGGCTCCAGGGTGCGGACCTCCCGGCGCAGGAGCGTGCCGGTCCCGGGCTGGATCGCCAGCGCGAAGCTCTGGCCGGCGGGTTCGGTCAGCCCCGGGCCGGTCAGCCGCAGATCGACCCGGGCGAGGCCCGGCCCGGCGGCGGTGAGGGGAATCTCGACGCTGGCGCGCCCGCCCGCCGCGAGGGGCAGGGAGCGGGTCAGCGCGCCGGCCGGCGCGATGGCCGGGCCGGCGAGGTCGACGTCGACCGCGTACTCGCCCGCCGGCCCCTCGACATTGTCGAGGGCGACGTGGAGGCGCGAGCGGTCGCCGACGGCGAGGAAGCGCGGCAGGGTGCCGCTCGCCACCACCGGATCGCGGATCACCACGTCGGCGGAGGCCGCGCCGACGCGCGCGGCGCTCCAGGCCGTCACCATCACCCGGGCGGTGCCGTTGAAGGCCGGCAGGGGGAAGCTCACCTCGGCCCGCCCGTCCGGCCCCACCGTGACGACACCCGAATAGCGGGCAAGCGGCGCCTGGGCGGGCGGTGCCCCGTCGAGCTCGGCGCCGCCGGCATCGCCCCCGGAGCGGATGGCGCCGAGCGTGCCCTGCATCCCGTCGATCAGGTAGCCGTAGAGGTCGCGGATCTCGGCCGAGAGCGCCTTCTGGCCGAAGAAGAACCCGAACGGGTCGGGGGCGGCGTAGCGGGTCAGGTTGAGGATGCCGACATCGACCGCCGCCACGGCCACCCGGGCCTCCTCGCCGGGTTTGAGCCCGGTGAGGCGGATCGGCAGGCGCAGCTCGCCCCGGGGCCGCACCTTTTCGGGCGCCTCGAGCGCCACCCCGAGGGTGCGGGCGTCCCGGTCGATCCCGAACCAGGCCAGCCCCATCGCCCGGCCGGGCAGGCGCTTGGCCGCCTGGTCGAGGGGCCGGTAGGCGGTGGCGACGAGGTAGGCCCCCGCGCCCCATTCCGGCTTCACCGGGATCTCGACGGTGGCCCCCGAGGCCGGCAGGTCGAGGGTGCGGATTTCCTGCACCTTGTCGCTCACCACCGCGACGGTGGCGGTGCCGGCAAAGCGCGGCCGCAGCTGCGCCTTCAGGGTGGCGCCGGAGGCGTAGGACTCGCGGTCGAGGGTGAGATCGAGGAGATCGGGCGCATCGGCGCTCTCGCCCCCGTTCCAGCCGACGCCGAACGACAGGCTCGCGGCCTCGAATCCGGGCGCCCGCACCTCCAGCCGGTAGGTGCCGAGATCGACCGGCATCGCGAGCTTTGCCGGTACACCGCTTTCCAGGGCCGCGCGACCGTTGGCGACCTTGGTGGTGGTCTTCACCGGCTCGTAGGCCCAGCGCCCGTCGGCCCGGTACCATTGGTAGCGCCGCTCGACCCGCAGCAGCGTCCAGGTCGCTTCGCCGGCGAGCCGCGTGCCGTCGGGCCGTGCGGCGGCGACCTCGAAGGTCGCGCTCGCCCCCTCCCGCAGGGTCCCGAAGGTCTTCCTGATCCCCAGCACCGGGCCCGCCGGCAGGATCGGCAGCGTCACGCTGCGCTGCACCGCCCGGCCGCCGGGCTCGCCGACCTGGAGCGACACCTTGGCCTCGAACGGCCGCGGCCCGCCGATTCCCGGCACCGGCGCCCGCACGCTGGCGCGTCCCTGCGGGTCGGTGGTGACCGGAGCGTCGAGTTCCGCCGTCACCGGCTCGATGCGTTCGTCGTCGAGGCCGGTGGAAAAGTCCTCGAAGCCCTTGATGCCGGTGCGGGCGGCCGGCTGCACCGCGACCGCGACCGCGCCGGTGACGGAGAGGCCGGCCCCGGGGGCGCCGTAGAGGTAGCGCGCGCTCACCGCGACCGTCGCGGGCTCGCCCGGTTGGAGGGCCGCTTCGGCCGGCGTCAGGGTCACGTCGAGGCGCTCGGGGACGTAATCCTCGACCAGGAAACTCGCCTCGCCGACTGGCGCCGCCTTCGGGTCGGTGTAGGCCGCGACCCGCCAGGTGCCGGCCTGCGCCCCGGGGAGCAGCGGCAGCGAGACCGCGCGGCCCCCCAGGCCGCCGTCCGGCGCCTGGACCCGGCGGTATTCGACCCCGTCCGGCCGCCTGGCCACCAGGGTGAGGGGCAGGTTCGGGATCGCCGCGCCCTTGGCGTCGCGCAGGAGCGCGGTGAGCTGCACCGTCTCGCCGGAGCGGTAGACCCCGCGCTCGGGGTAGAGGTAGGCCTCGGCCGCGCCCGGCGCCGGCCGGCCCTTCACGCCGCGATCGGCGAGGTCGAAGGCGCCGAGCGAGAGGTCGAGGAAGCCGTAATCCTCGCCGAGCCGCGCCACGACGAGGCTCGGCGCCGCCCCGCCCTCGCCGCGGGCGAGCCCCGGATCGAAGGCGGCGTGGCCTTGGGCGTCGGTGGCGCGGGTCGCCAGCACCTCGTTGTTGCGGGCGACGAGGCGGATCTCCGCCCCCTTCAGCACCCCGGCCGAGGCGAGGGAGCGGGCGAGCACATGGATTCCGTCCGGGCCCTTGAAGGCGGTGAGCCCGAGATCCGAGACCACGAACCACTGCGTCGCTTCCGTCTCGTAGCCGCCCTCCTCGTCGGCGAGCGCCGCGGTGCCGCTCGGGCGCGCCGTCATCACGTAGAGGCCGGGCTCGATCCTGCCGACCGCCTGGAGCACCGGGAAGGCCGTCACCGCCTCGCGGTTCACCTCCGCGGGCGCGGTGTCGAGCGTGCCCTTCCAGACCGGCACGCCGCGCTCGCGGGCGATGGTGCGCAGGCCCGAGCCGGAGAGCTGCGACAGGAACTCGTCGGAGCGGAGCGCCGGCAGGAGGCCGCGGTCGCCGATCCGCACCACCTCGACGTCGAGCTTCGGGGCGTTGACCGAGACGAGCGGCACCCCGGCCTGGCCGGTGCGGGGCAGCACGTAGTTGCGCCCGGTGAAGCGGGCCTGCGGGCTGCGGTCGCGGACGTAGAGGTCGTAATCGGCGGCTTTGCGCAGGCTCTCGCCGACGCTCGACGGCAGGCCCTGGCGCAGCACCACCCCGTAGCGCTCGCCGTGGCGCAGGCCGTCGACGCAGACCTGCTGCCCCTGCGCCGTCACGGCGGCGTCCCCGGTGCCCGACACGGCGACGAAGGGCGCGATCTCGGTCTTCGGGTCGAGGGCCTCCGAGAAGGTGAAGCAGGCCCGCGGTGCGGCGGCGTCGGAATCGACCTTGTAGTCGAGCACCCGGAAGCCGTGGGCGTCGCGCAAGGCTTCGTAGGTCTTGGCGGTCTCCGCGTCGCGGGCGAGCGCCAGGCTCGCCGCGTAGGCCTCGAGCGCCGGGCGCCAGCTCTCCTGCTTGGCCTGGGCGGCGCCGAGCAGCGCCAGGGCCTTGGCCTCGTCGGCGGGCGAGGCGGCGCGCTGGTAGGCCAGGTAGGCGCCGGCCCGGGCCTCCGCCTTCAACTTCTGGTTGGTATCGTCATCATCGTTCTCGGCGCCGTTGGCGGCCTCGGCGAGGGCGTACCAGGTGCGCCAATCGGCCGGCTCGGCCACGGCGGCGCGGCGGAAGGCGGCGAGGGCCCCGTCGAGGTCGTCCTTCGCCCGCAAGCCCTCCGCCTCGCGGCGCCACTGCGCGGCGGACTTCGCTCCCGCCCCGGTCTCGCCCTGCAGCCGGGCTTCGAGGCGCACCGCCTCGCTGGCGAGGGCCGGGCGGACGTAACTCTTGGGGGCTTGGCTCTTGGGGACCTGGCTCTTGGGTGCCGGCTGGACCAGGGCGGTGCCGCGGGGGGCCGGGCTCGCCGCTTGCTGGGCCGCGGCCGGACCGAACGCCAGGACCGTGGCCGAGAGACCCGCCAGGAAGCCGGCGACGTGTCCGACACGGGTGATGATCGCCATGACCGGCCTGTCCCCATTTCCTCGCCCGGCCGGAGCCTAGTGCAGCGTGCGGCCGCGGTGCAATCCGACCTCGCGCCGGTTCGGATGGAATTCGCGGGCTTTCGCGGTGGCGCGAGATCTTGCGCCGACCACGCTTTGCTTCGCTCCAGCCTGCCGGCCCGTTTGCGACGCCGGCGGGACCCTGGAAGTCCGGCGCCGCCTCTGCCAAGGTCGGGCAACGATCTTCCGGAGAGCCCGATGCCGCGCCCCGCCCGCCTGCTCGCCGCCGGTCTGCTGCCCCTCCTCGCCTGCGGCGTCTCCATCGCCCGCGCGCAGGCGCCGCTTTCCCACGGCTCGCCCCAGGCCGGCACGGCGGCGAAGGCCCCGGCGCCCCGCCCGGCCGGGCCGACCGCGCCCGACCCGGCCTTCGAGGCGGCCCGCGCCGCCTTCGAGGCGCGGCCCGAGGCCGAGCGGCGGGCGGTGCAGGACGCGCTGGTCTGGGCCGGAAACTACAACAGCGTCGTCACCGGCACCTTCGGCCGGCGCACCTACGAGGCGATCGGGGCCTGGCAGTCCCGGGGCGGCGCTGCGGCCGGAGCCGCCACCGGCATCCTGGACGATCCCGCTCGCGCGGCTCTGCTGGCGGCCGGGGAGGCCGCCCGGAAGGCCGCGCGCTTCACCGTCGCGGCCGATCCCGCGACCGGCCTCGTCCTGGGGGTGCCGGAGCGGCTGCTGTCGAAGCGCAGCCGCATCGCCGGCGGCACCCGCTGGCAGAGCCCGGACGGACGCGTCACCCTCGATACCCGCGCCTACGCCCCCGGCGAGGCCGACCTCGACACCCTCCACGCGCAGGCCGCCGCGGCGACGCCCGAGCGCAAGGTGACCTACAGCCTCAAGCGCCCGGACTTCACGGTGGTCACCGGCGAGACGCCGACGGGGAAGTTCTACATCCGCACCGCCGCCGGGACCGCCGGCCTGCGCGGCTTCACCCTGTCCTACGACAAGGGCTCGGCCCGGGAGATGGACCGGCTGGTGATCGCCATCGCCAACAGCTTCGTGCCCTTCCCGGGCGAGACCGCGCCGCCGCCGCCGCGCCCGGTGGCCGCCACGGTGCCGGACCCCGCCGCCAAGGCACCGACACCCTCGGCCGCCCCTTCCGCCGGGCCTGTCGCCGCCACCGGGATCGTCCTCGGTCCCCGCCGGGTCGTCGCGGTGCTGCCGGCCTCCTGCCCAGCGCCGCGGATCGCCGGCGAACCCGCCCGGATCCTACGGCGCGACGAGGCCGCGGGTCTCGCGCTCCTCGAGGGGCATGCCTCCTTCGGTGCGGTCCTCGCCCTCGCGGCCGCGCCGCCGAAGCCCGGGGAGAGCGTGGTCGTGATCGCCGCCGGGGCGGAGGGACCGACCGTGACGACCGGCGAGATCGCGGCCGGCGGCGTGCTCGCCCCGCTCCAGCCGGGGGCTGCCGGCGCGCCCGTCCTCGACCGGGCGGGGCGCCTCCTCGGCCTCGTCGCCCGCCTGCCGGCCCAGCCCCGCCTCGTCGCCGGGATCGTGCCGCCGCTCACCCATCCGCTCGTCGGGGCGGCGGCACTGAAGGCGCTGCTCGGGGCGGAGGCGCCGGTCTCACCCGCGGGAGAGGGCCCGCCGCTCACCGCCGGGGCGATCGCGGGCCGCGTCGCCGGGGCGGTGGTGGCCCTGCGCTGCGGGCCGTGAGCCCGGCAGGGCTCAGCCGGGGCGCCTGTCCCGCGCGCGGGCGACGATCCGGCGCTCGTAGTGCTTGGCGACCCGCAGGTGGCGCGAGATCGCGTAGTTCATCGCCAGCAGGAAGCCGTAGGCGCCGCGCAGGCAGTGGCGCCGGCCGACATACGCCTTGAGGAAGTTGCCCGGCAGTTCGACGAAGAGCCGCCAGGTCGGCAGGCGTACGCCCCGCGCTTCCAGGTCGTCGGCCTGCTGGTCGGAATAGCGGTTGAGCTTGGCGAGCTGGTCGCCGAGCGAGCGGACCGAGAAGTGGTGGATCACGCCGCGCAGCCGTCCGATCGTGGCGCCCGCGTCGAGATCGACCCGGTCGTGGACCGGCGAGGGCGAGTAGCGGCCGCGGTCGCGGCGGTAGAGCCGCACCGGCCACAGGGTGTAGGCGAAGCGGTGCGGCCTGACCTCGCCGGGAAACACCTCGGCGATGCCGATTGCGTAGGCCGGGTGCGGCGGCTCGCCCGCGGCGAAGAGCCGGCGGATCTCGGCGTTCAGCTCCGGCGGCACCACCTCGTCGGCGTCGAGGTTCAGCATCCAGACGTGGCGGCACTGCTCCTCGGCGAAGCGCTTCTGCGGCCCGTAGCCGGGCCAGTCGCGGGCGATCACCCGGGCGCCGTAGGAGGCGGCGAGCGCCTGCGTCCCGTCGGTCGAACCCGAATCGACCACGATCAGGTCGTCGGTCAGGTCGCGCACCGCCGCCAGGGTGGCGCCGAGG